>DUKR01000026.1:10039-16393 GCA_013329175.1 Candidatus Woesearchaeota archaeon | reverse complement strand
CTGCCTACGATGAAATTGATGATGAACATTCCATCATGCACGGGAGCGGCGCCCATCCTCCATGCACGCAGGTAGCAGCGCGGTACACTGGAGCGATGCCGTGGCCGTTGGCGCAGCCTTTTTTTTTGTTTTCACTTTTCTTTCTTCTTTTCTTCCTTCACTTTTCTTTTCTCCCTCGGAATTGACAAGTGCACTATGCTCTGCAACAAATGGGATGAAGTTGCACATTGGCTGTGGAAGCGAGGGGAGGTACGGCCAATGCCTTTTTTGAATGATTTTGTTGGGAATGCCAGTTCCCCACGAGTCATATCCCTCAAAGCCTGCCGCTCATGGCTATCCCACAAAACTGCCTCCTTCCTCCCGACAGGGCTTTTCAGGGGAGTGAACTATTACCTTTGCTAGTAGTCATACTTAGAAAGACCCATCTGCCCCTTTCTCTTGCGCAAAGAGACCTCTTCAGCAAGCGGCTGCCCCACCTGATCCTTGACAGACAGGGCAACGGCCTCCCCCAGGATGGACTTCAGTGTTGAGAAGTCAGCCCTCTTCACATCACTTATGTCCTTTATGCCCTGGCTATACAGCCTGCGTGCGCGGACCCTTCCTATCTGCTTCAGCTTCAGGAGGGCTAGAAGCTCCTCACGCACCCCGTGAACCAGCCGCACCCGAAGCCTTGCCGCATCTCTTGTGATGCCCTTAAACTGCAAAAGCTTTGACAGCTCTTCAATTGCAAACAGCAGCCAGTCAGCAATGTCAATCTTCCCCTTCAGCTCGCCTGGCCGCACCAAAAATTCCTCATACAGGTAATCCTCGCCCCGCTCCTCTATCCACTCCATGAACACAAGCGCCATCCTTACCGAGTTGATGAATTCCTGATACTCAGGGTCATAGAGGCTTGGCTCCTCTGCGAGCAGTTCTGTGCCATGCTCAAGAAGCAGCTGCTGCATCAGGTCATAGTCCTTTGCCCGTGCCTTTGGGATGGGCCGCATCTCAAGCGTCTGCGCAACCAGTTGCAAAAACGAAAAGGCAGTGAGTTGCATAGCCGATGCTTTGACTATCGCATCAATAAGTTTCCTTGCGGTGAGAGGGTCAATGTACAGTTCAGCTACCCGCTTTCCAAGAGGGGTCGCACGATACCTCACGGTGCCGTTGCTGCGCTCAAGCATCTCTTTTGCCGACAAAAAACCTCCTCTCAGCTTCTCATCCTTTCCTGAGGAAGCAAGAAACTCCCACTCTTCAAGCATGTCCAGGACGCGATGCAGTTTCTCCTGCAAAAGCTCCATGTCTCCGAACTGGTGCGCCCAGAAGGTCTTTGCAAAAAAACGCTGGATCTGCTCTTTTGAATGCACGAAGTCTGTTGCTATCAGGCTCAGAAGATATGTCCGCAGCACAGGGTCCACATTCAGTTTAGAGGTGATTGCCTCAGGCTCTCCATTGATGTACGTCTCAATGATTTCCTCTTTCTCAGCTTCACTTGACGCCACGCAGATGGCCTGCCCCTCAGTGTCGTACTTTGGCCTGCCAGCCCTTCCAAACATCTGCTGGGCCTCAAGTATAGGAATCCACGAAAGACCATGGGTGCCAAAGCGCTTCAGGTCGCGAAGGATGGCCCGATATGCAGGAAGGTCTAGGCCGACGGCAAGCGACGGGGTGCAGCAGATGATCTTGATTGCTCCCGACCTGAAATTGTCCTCGACAAGCTCCCGCTGCGCATACGCTAATCCTGCATGATGGAACGCCACGCCTTTAGCAAGGCAGAATGACAGCCGATGGCATTGCTTTGTAGGGTGTGACACGCCGCGCAGTGCATCCTTTGAGAGCTTCTCATACCCTAGCTCCGAAGTCTTGAGCTTCTTTGCAATGTCCTCGGCAACCTTCTCAGCTGACCGCTTGGTATTCACAAACACCAGCGCCTGCTTGTTCATCTCGATAGTATCAAGCACAAGGTCAATAAGCTGGTCAGACGTCCTTGCTGGAACGGCATAAGGGTCCATTGCCACAAAAGAGCAGAGAGCAGTTTAAATGGTTTGTGCAGGGCAACAATACTTCAGGCTGGTGAAGGAGTACCCTTCAACGTAATGCTTCAGCTTGTTGAATCTGCCTGCCTTGATTGTAGCGTGCGCTCGGCATCATTCCCTAAAAAGGGCATTCCCTAAAAGCTCATTGCCGATGGCTTCTTTCTCATCCAATCCCCTTATTTTCCCTCCCTCCTTTGGTTGTGCTGCAAATGCCTATAATGATAATTCCGTCGTGCTCTGCACAGGCACTCATCCTTCATGCCAGCAGGTGCAGCGCTCAATGCTGAGGCGATGACCTGCTACTTGCGATGGTTTTTTTGTTTTCACTTATTTTCCTTCACTTTTTATTTCCCCCGCCGGAATCTGCAATGAGAGGATTGCCTGAAATGAGAAGAAGGGAATTACGCATTGGCTGTTGAAGCGATGGTAGGCATGGCCAATGCCTTTTTTTGAATGAGCTTTTGGGAATGCCAAATGGGAAATGTCCCATACATTACTTGCTGAAACTTTCAGGAGAGTGAAGGAGTACCCTTCAACGCGTCATCTAATCAACAACCACTGTCTCAGGCTTAGGCAGCATGCAGAACTCCGTCGAAAAATTATACGCCCCTGCATTGCGAAACACCAGCACATCCCCTTTCTTTGGCTCTTTCAGAAAAACCCTGTACCTAAAGATGTCCATGGCATCGGGAGTCATCCCCTTGATGGTATATGCCTCCCCTTCACGAGAAGAGACTTCACCCTCAACCTCAAGCCTGGTGTGCGCAATAAACGTATCCATGGCGGCATTATACACTGACGCATTCACAACGATTGTCCCGTCGTAGACGCTCAGGATTGCTGCATGAAGCTTCATGCAAGGGCCAGCAAGGAATCTGCCTGGCTCAAGCATCAGCGTGATGGCATGCTGGGAAAGCCATGACCTCAGCTTCCCCAATTCAGCAAAGATGGATGGAGTCACCTCCTCCCTGAAATTATGGTACCGCACAGGAATCCCCCCGCCAGCATTGACGATAGAGATGGCAGAAAGCGCCTCATCGCTCAACATGCCCTGCAATTCCTCCATAAGCGACCACTCCGAGAGATTCTGCGTCTTGCGGTGGAAATGGATGCCGAGCCCCTTGATGCGAGGATGCCCTGCAAGCTTTGCAGCAAGGTTGTTGGCCTGCTCTGCATACATCCCATACACAAAGTATTTTCCCGTGTGGATGGTGTGCTCCTTGAGCCGCATCCGCAGAAGAATATCAATCTTCACAGCAGGATGAGCCTCAAGCGCAGCAAGCAGGGCAAAGAGATCCTGCTCATTGTCAACCACAAACCGCCTGATGCCAAGAGCGAGAATCTCCTCGGCTTCAGTTGCTTCTGGAGCCTGCAAAAAGAGCCACAGCCTGCTCTTGTTGCTAAACCTCTGCGCTTCAGGAAGGGAATGCACCGAAAAATCACAATCAGTCTCCTGCTCAAGGACACTTGCCACCTCATAATTGGTCTTTGCGCTGTACGACACCTTGTCACAACGTGAAGCAACGTGCCCGTACTGCGAGATGAGCTTCTTCCTGGACAGCGCAAAATGCGCCAGGTTACGCATTCTTCACCACCCCTTCAGAGCTCAGCACCTCAAGCGCCCTGACCATCGCCAGAGGAAAGGTGATGGACACGTCGCCAATCACCGTAACGGCATCAGAGTCATCCTTCACCTTCCCCCACGACTTCGCCTCGCTTGTCGTAGCGCCGGACATAGAGCCTGAGGTATGCCGTGCTGTTGTCATGTACACCGCATAATCCAATCCCCCATTCAGCAGGCAGGCAAGGATGGCATGATGCTTTGAGATGCTCCCGCCAAGGGATATCAGCCCCTTGACGTCATCGTGCGAGCTGGAAAGAAGGATGTTCCTGAAATCAGCGACCACGTCAACCACGAAGTCAGGATGCTTCTGCTGGAACAGGAACAGGTGGAATCCTAATGAGCCGTCAGTAATGGCAGGGCAGAAGATGGGCACCTCATGCCTTGCTGCCTGATAAAGTATCGAGCAAGGGTCATTAACCATAAGCCCTATCTCCCTTAATAAGACGGAAACTGCCCACCGTTTCTCTTTGCCGTACAGTTTCGATAGCATCGGAAGCATCGCATTCTCAAGCCTGGCATACTGCTCATTGGTGATGTAGATGTTCCCCACTCGGTTGACTCCCTTCTCATACAGTGCGACATCATGAGCAGAGAAGTCGCCGACAAGAAACTTCTCGCCATTTGCCTTCATGATGTCCTCTTCAATGGCTCCTGCTGTCGTCACGAGCACATCAGCCATCCCGAGTGCTATGAGTTGCGCAAAAAAACCCCTGAGCCCTGAGGTTACCATGTTGGAGGTGAAGGTCAAATATATCTTCGCTGACGCCTTCTTCATCTTGACTATAGTCTCTGAGGCTTTCGCAAGCTCAATACTCTGAAAGCCAATATGGCCAAACCTTGCCACAAGCTCACTGACCGTCATTCCTTTGTCCCAGTTGAAATCCTTTACCGTTGCCATGATGCCGCCCATCCTCTCAATGCCGTAGTGATTGATATGCCATTCCGAGAATAAAAGAAAATGCCCGCTTTGAGGCTTTTAAAAAACCCAGCAGCTTTGCTGCAGTTGGAATATTAGTATTGCCCAATTATCTGTGCGCTTTGCTATAATTGAGCGTAGAAGAGAGATAAGAGCGTTTCAACTGCCCTGAGAGCGTACTGAATCAAAGCATGCGTTTGGGAATCCCATGGGAAAGTGGGGATAGGAGCGAGTATAAAAACCTATATGCCCCCTACCTCGACGGTTTTCACTAATCCCGTCTTTCCCTTCACCGCTTCTGAAAGGCGCTCTATCTCTTCAGGAGAAAGGGAGACTATGCCTGATGAGTGCTTTCCCCGAAAGCACAGGTTGACAGATTCCTTCTCAGGATGCATGATATCCTCGTGGATGAGGATTTCCCTGATGTCCCCGCCTGATTCCAGCCGCACCATGCCGTCTTTATTTGTTTTCTTCACCCGTACCTGCATTAGTGATCACCCTTTAGAGCTAAAGTCAAAAAAATCCGCCGAGAGCGGCTGACCATGCCCGCTTAGTAGTGCCCTCCTAACCCCTCAAGCAGAGCTTGAGATAAAGGGCATGGCTTGAACCCCAGCAGCCCTCTTTGGCAGGCTGATTTTTAGGCCTTCAAAGTCGCTTTGAAGAGCGGGGCTTTATACCCGCAACTTTGAAGTAATCATGGCCAGGCTAAAAATATTGTCATTAAACCCAACGTTGACCGTTATTGGACAATGGTTGATGAAACAGGCAACAAAGTTGACCAGCTTGAATTTGCCAACACCAGAGAAGCACTCGAAGAGTTTCTTTGCGGCAGGACAGGTCACATCACCAAGCAAGGCAGCAGATGGCTACGCTGGATACTGGTGCAGTGCGTCCATGTTGCGGTGAGGCAAAAAGATAGCAGGCTGGGCAAGTATTATGCAAGGCTCTGCAGGAGGAAAAAGAAGCAGGTCGCAACCGTTGCAACAGCATGCAAATTGCTGGAAATCATTTACGCTATGCTGCGAGACAACAGGCCATACAAAGCATGATCCTTTGCAAAGAAAGGGCAAGGGCATCCCCGGGTTAAATTCTGGTGCGTAGACACCAGCTCAAATTGAGTGGGAGCCCCTCTTTTCACGACTTGGAACGATGGTGCGCTAAGACACCGCATGGATGAGTGTCGTAACATGCCCTTTCGAAAAGCATAATAAGGAGTGGAGCTATTACAATGTGACGGACACAAATCACAGGTTGGATGAGAAGAGAAATCTTCTTGTCTAATCTGATGAATTCTCATGGATGAATCTAACATCGGAAAGTTCCCATCGGGATCCTTGTTATGTGTTTTTTCTGCAAGAAAAAATCGCGAAGTGAAACGGAGGGACAGTATGACGCAGGAAATTTTTGCGTTAATGGACATGCCCATAATTCCAGAAATTATGGCAGTGATTAACTATTCCTTAGTGTCCTAATATCGTTCCCAGAGCATCCTATTCTCCTCAAGGGAATAGTGGGTCAAGAACGATTTAAGGACACGAGGGATTAAAGAACATTCAATAAATCCAAAATGGGATTATACTTTATCAAAAATTTAAGACTTTATTTTTAGGCTCTCCCTAAGCTACTTCTGCGTAACTAACGACGAGGTGTCAGAATGGTAAAACGAAGAAATTTCAAACGTGAATTCAAGCTGGAAATCCTCAGGCAACTTAGCACAAAGTCCGTTGCTGAAATAGCAAAGGAAAACAATATTCATCCTAAGATTATCTATAAATGGAAGGATGAATTTGAGAAAAATC
>DUKR01000026.1:4220-9852 GCA_013329175.1 Candidatus Woesearchaeota archaeon | reverse complement strand
TAGTGGGACGTCTTTATGCCCAAGTGGACTTTTTTAAAAAAGCTTCAGAGACGCTAAAGGCAAGATTAGCGGAAGAGCGGATCAAACTGGCTTGAGCTACATGGTACTTACTAACCATTTTCAAGAAAACGACCTCAGGAGTATGCCTGAAGCCTGCCAACTGGTTGATGCCAGCAGGAGCGGCTATAGTGTCTGGAGACAGCGGAAGCAAGGAAGCGATCCGTTTGAGAATGAACTACGCAGGGTTCTGCATCGCATCGCAGAGGAGTTTCCCTTTAACGCCCTGAAAGTCATGAAGAGTTGAGATACCCTCCCTATGCAAACCCTTATTAACGTAATGTAATAGAGAGCAACTATGGCTTTGCGTAATGCCCCTCATCAGGGGCTCATTGCTGCTCTTGCAGTACTCTGTCTCTGCACCTTCATCCCTTGGCTGGCATCTGGGCTTGCGCTGGCACATGAACAGCCCAAGGGCAGTGCAATGACCAACATCTCCTGGCCATCGGCCAGCTCAACATACATTGTCAGAATAGAAGCAAAGGGAAATGGCGGGCATCAGCATCCCTATCTTCTGGCAGTGACCACCCAAAACTCGATTATCATTGACATGGATATTCTCAGGGAAGGAAATGCTGAGGTGATGGTAAGCACCCCAGACGGCCGCAGCATCACTCCCTATGCGCATAATGGAGAGGCGCCCAAGGCATCTGGCATCTCTGCTGTGCGGGCAGAAGAGCAGGAAGAAGAAGAGCCATACCCGCAGGTGCCAATATGCAGCTTTCGAGGGGAAACGTTTGACAGGGACGGCAACGGGTTTCCAGGGTGGAATGCCAATGACGAGAACAACCCTAACCTGCCTGGTGACTTAGACGGGGATGGGCTAGCCGACGCAAGTGACCCTGACCAGGACGGCGACGGTACCTGTGACAATGTGGGAAATCTAGCAAATGCCGCTGGCAGTTGCGCTCCTGATGATACTGGCGGCTATGACAATGATGATGACCATGATGGCATTCCCGATGACCTAGACTGGGATAAGAACAGGAACGGGATCCCTGATGAGGATGACATAGATGCAAAGTGCACCAATGACAAAAGCTCAGAGTGCTACCAAAAGTGCGTTGATGCCATCCAGGGCAAAGCAGAAGCATGCCAGAAAAAAAAAGAAGAGGTGATTGCAGAAATTGATTACTATGGTGATGCTGGCATGTACAATATAGGGGATGCCTCCTATAGGGGCTATTGGGCAATGTGCAGAGGCGCAGAAGTGATAACAGCAGCAGGAGGGCCGTTGTATTATCTGCAGGGGCTTGGAATTCATGGCTGTTATGACCTGGGAGATAACATTGAGGAAATGCCCTCTGCAGGCAATAGCCAATGCAGGGGTGAGAACCTGTACTGCAGTATTGTTGGGGAGGACACCCTTGTTCCTGACGATGCCATTGCGTTTATTCTCCAGGCTGATGATACCCTTAGAGGAGCCATACTGTTTGGCGATGAAGGAGCACCCTGCGATATCGGCTATTGCAGGAATGGAGTATGTGTTGCCTGCTCTGCAGAGCCAGGCAGCGGGAGGTGTGAGGGGGACAGCGATTGCGACGGCATCCCTGATCTGCTCGAAATGAGCAGCCATGATGACATGGATAATGATGGCATACCAAACTGGCTTGACACTGACTCCAACGGTGATGGCATCCTTGATGCCGACGTCTTTTTCGCTGCGGGAGAAGAGCCTGACGATGGGCAGCCCTCAGCCTGCAGCAAAGACGATGACTGTCCAGCGCCCTCCTGCAGGGAAGAAAGCCTTATTGCCTATGCCTGTGCTAAGGAAGAAGGAGCTGATGAGGGGACATGCGTTGAGCAGGAGGTGCACTGCCCTGAGCTATTCAGCCCAGGCGGCACCTGCTACTGCGACAGGTGCTACCCATGCATCACTGACGCAAATTGTGGGGAAGGGTTCTTTTGCAGCACTGCATCATGGACCTGCAAAAAGAAAGGAGAAGTGATTACAGGTGTGCAGGTAACACGATATTTCACTGCCTTTGAAGGAGACTATACCATTGATGGGCTGAGAAGTGCAATAAGGGGAAGGAGGCATACGACATCAGGTGATGGCGCCTTACTGTGGTGGTACCTCTATGGGGGAAACTGGAACAATCGAGAGAGTTGCAGGATTCCAGAAGAGAGAAGGTCCTTCTTTCATGAGGTGTGGTGCCAGGGCTCGGGGGTAACCACTGATGGCATGGTGATGCTTTTTTCGTTTATCAGCCAGTATCCTGAGCGCAGCAGGGAGAGGTACAACTATCAGGAGCCAACACCAGCAATTCTTGCAAAGTACAGCGGGAGCAGGGTTGCTGCCAGAAGGACTCTTGCCATTGGAGAGCCATCACGACTGCCGCGGAATAAAGATGTGTATGTCACGTTCAGGAATTGCAGGGATGCAGATGAGGGCTGCTGTGAGCAGTGGAACGGCTACTACCTGACTGAGGACCATGGCCCTTGGGTTAGAGCAAAGCAGATTGACGTGTACACTGGCGTTGGAAAAGCGTCTCTGGAGAGTGCAGCCTGCATTGATGAGAATGGCGTTACTGCTGACGTTGAGATTCTTGAGGATGCTGATGAGGAGCCTGAGGTGATTGTGTCGAGGTGAGGCGGTTCCGACAAAAATTTAAAAAGGCCGCTCTTTTTCAGGCAGTATGGATGGTGAATTAAATGGTCAACTTACTCTATGATAAAGATGCGAATCTTGACGCTGTCAAGGGCAGGACAATTGCGGTCATCGGCTATGGCGCTCAGGGAAGAGCCCAAAGCCTTTGCATGAAGGATTCAGGCCTTTCGGTGATTGTGGGTGTTCGCAAGAACGGAGCCTCATGGAAGAAAGCGCAGGAAGAGGGCCTTGCTGTTGCGCCGATAGCAGAAGCAGCAAAAAAAGCAGACATCATCCACATCCTCATTCCCGACGAATGCCAGAAAGTGGTATATGATACGGAAATCAGGCAGCATACGCAGCCTGGCAAGACCTTGTCATGGAGCCATGGCTTCAATGTCTGCTTCAGGCGCATTGTCCCTCCTCAGGGAGTAGATGCCATCATGATTGCGCCAAAGGCTCCTGGGACAGAAGTCCGCAAGCTCTTCCTGCAGGGATTTGGAACTCCTGGGCTTATTTCCGTTAAGCAGGATGCCTCAGGAAAGGCAAAAGCTGTTGCTCTGGCGCTTGCAAAAGCCTGCGGGCTTACCAGAGCAGGAGTGTTGCAGTGCACGTTTGAGCAGGAGACCTATGAAGACCTTTTTGGCGAGCAGACGGTGCTGTGCGGCGGGTGTGTTGAGCTTGTCAAGGCAGGGTTTGAGACGCTGACAGAAGCGGGATATCCTGCTGAGATGGCGTATTTTGAGTGCCTGCATGAGCTGAAGCTGATTGTTGACCTGATGTATGAGGGAGGCATCCAGAGAATGGCTGAGGTCATCTCCAACACAGCAGAGTACGGGATGTGGTCTGTTGGGCATAAGATAATCACTCCTGATGTCAAGCAGCGGATGAAGGAAGCGCTGAAGCGAATTGAATCAGGCGAATTTGCAAAGCAGTGGATAGCTGAGTATGAAAAAGGAATGCCCACTCTGAAAAAAGCCCGTGAAGACATAGGCAAGCATGAGATAGAGAGGGTTGGCAGGGAGATACGCAGGTTGTTTGTGAAGACATTATAAGGATGAATTTGCTGGGCAGCAGAAGAAGGGGCGGCATTATATATTAGAAGTCTATCAATTCAGGGCTCCAGTCTTGATGCTTTAATATACACTTTAATTTTCTTAATGCAATTTGTTCAATCTGCCTGACTCTTTCGCGGGTTATGCCAAACCTTTTGCCTATATCTACAAGGGTCATTTTTTCGTTGCCATCTAAGCCATAATGTAAGTGTAGTACTGTTTCCTCTCTTTCAGTCAGGGTTTCCAAAATGTTCTTCATTACAACCTCAACATTCTGTTGATAAATATTCTCGTAGGGATGTGGGCATGGGTCCACCAGGGTATCAAGAGGTGTTTGCTCACCCATGTCACTAAACGGCTGGTCTAACGGAATAGTTCTCCTATTGGATAACAGAAGCTGACAAATAGAGAACAGATCTAACTTCATGAACGCTCCTAACTCCTCTAGAGGGGGTTTCTTATTCGATTTTGTATAGGCCTCCTCTATATATTTGAATAAACGTTTTCTAGCATTATAATAACTATTAGGGGAATAAATCAGGTCATTCTTATTAAGCATCTTGAGGATATGCTCCCGGATCCAATACGATGCGTAGGTTGAAAATGTATAACCAAGCCTGTAATCAAATTTTGCTACAGCTCTGGAAAGGCCAATGTTGCCTTCTCCAATCAAGTCAATTAGGGGAATCCCCGTAGATTTATATTTTTTTGCAATGGATATCACCAACCTTACATTTCCTTCCATCAACTGATCCCGTGCACGTATTATGCCTTTAAAATTTTCCTGATATATCTGCTCCCTTGAAATGAGTTGCTCAGAATTAGTCTCAATTAATTCTTGTGATGTTGTAGCTATTTTCTGCAGAAGATTTTTATTGATATTGGTATACAGTGTCAATGCTAAACAAGAAACACTGTCATAGGCACTTTCTAGATGATCTACTTTCTCCGCCAATTTTTCTGCAACTTTTGCTTTATCCACATTCATTTCTTTTTCGAAAATATTCCCGTAATTTCCGTCTGTAGGTGTTAATAAATCAATAAATTGCCTCCTGCCGTCTGGAATCTGGATTATTTTATCAATAGTATCTTCTAGTTTGAATTCTTTAGACACAACTGTATTTTCAGCATATCTCAAAAATGTCGTATTATCAACATCAGTAAATATCAGATCACTAATCTGTTCCAAGTAAATATTTAGAGCGGAGCCATCAGCCATTGCTGAAAACAATTGATTGTAGATTGGTTGTATCTTTTCTGCAAGGACGTGAAACATTTCCTCTGCATTTTTTTTGTTACCTTCTTTTTTCCTATTTGTATATTTTTTGGTAGAAAATCCTACCTCCCCTGATCTATTTGCAAGGTCAAATAAGGCGAATAGCTGTTGCTGAAAACGACGTGTTGGGATGACTGTTCTCAAGACGTCTAAGGAGTGTGATTCTAATCTCTTTCCAATCTCTTGTTCCTCATCTCTGGTCAATAATGGTAAATTGGCTATAGATTGAAGATAGCATCCATATATGTCTCTACTATATATGTCTCTACTACGCGTCGTGGGCTCTCTGATGTTATAAGACATCGCTTTCCTCTTCCTGCTCAAAATCCTTCTTTTAATATTGTGGTAACTGGCGGCTTTTTCTTACAGGAAACTGGATGCAGTTAAAAAGCTTGTTTTTGCTCATGGTGCAGAGTGGATTTCTTATTGACCTTCCACGCAAGAATCCAAAAATAAGGTACTCCTTCACTCACCTGAAAGTTTCAGCAAGTAAGGTTAGGGACATTTCCCATTTGGCATTCCCCAAAAGCTCATTAGGAAAAAGGCATTAGCACCCCTCCCATCGTTTCCACAGCCAGTAGGTAACTTCATCCTTTGTATTGCAGAGCATAGTGCACTTGTCAATTCCGATGGAGAAAAGAAAAATGAAGAAAG
>DUKR01000026.1:266-4045 GCA_013329175.1 Candidatus Woesearchaeota archaeon | reverse complement strand
AAAAAGGGCGAAAACAAAAAAGGATCGGGCTGCGCTTGCTGCAGGCTATTTGTTGCAGCCTTTGCCTCAGCCTTGCTCGCTGCACCATCGGGTGTGAAGGATGAGCGCCGATGCAGAGCATGACGGAATTACCAACATCAGGATTTGCAGCACAACCAAATGGAGGGAAGAAAAATAAAGAGCTCGGATGAGAAAGTAGCCGTCGGCAATGAGCTTCTAGGGAATGCCCGTTTTTCGGGAATGATGCCCGTCTAAGTTGCAAAAGGGCAGGCAAGCTTTCAGCATGGCGAATTATTCCAAAAATAAGAAATGATTTAAATGCCGCAAAGGCCTTGCTATGCCTATGTCAGGGCAGGATACCCAATTCTGGGCAGACCAGATAGCGCAGGAAATAATCAGCAGAAAGCGGTTTCACTACTCCAATGAGCCTGTCACCCAGCCTGATGAGTATGTGGTCAAGACATCAGCCTCGCTTTCAGGAGTGCTCCACATAGGCAGGTTAAGCGATACCATCCGGGGAGAGTCAGTAGCAAAAGCTCTTCTGGATGCAGGAAAGAGCGTACGATTCATCTGGGTCGCTGAAGACATGGATCCCCTGCGAAAGGTGCCAAAAGGCGTTCCGAAAGGATATGAGCAGTACCTGGGCATGCCTGTCACCGACGTCCCTGATCCAGAGGGCAGCTATGACTCGTATGCAGCACGCCACGTCGCTGAATACTTTGAGGTGATAGACCAGTTCGTCACCCTGAAGCTGGCCAAATTCTCGATGAGAGAGGAATACAGGAAGGGGACATTTAGGCCCTACATCCAGAAGATTCTTGAGCAGTTTGACAGGGTAAAAGATATCCAGAACAGCTATAGGACAAATCCTCTTCCTGAAGGCTGGAGCCCATGGAAGCCTATTTGCGAGAAGTGCGGCAGGATTGCTACCGCCCACATCACAGGCTTTGACGGCAAGCTAATCACCTACGAATGCAGGGATTACCATTTTGAGAATACCATAGCTAAAGGCTGCGGCCATAAAGGTACTGCTGATCCCCTCACTGCCGACGGCAAGCTCATGTGGAAGTCAGAGTGGGCCAGCCAGTGGGCGGCATTCAGCGTCGTCACAGAGGGAGCAGGGAAAGAGTATCAGGTGCCAAACTCTGCGTTCTGGGTGAATGGCGAGATAGTTGAGAAAGTGTTGCACTATCCAATGCCATTGCCCATCTTTTATGAGCATATCATGATTGATAATGCCAAGATGTCGGCAAGCGCAGGCAACGTCGTCTATCCGAGAGACTGGCTTAAGGTTGCAGGTCCTGAGCATCTGCGCCTGCTGTATAACAAGCGCCTGGCAAGAAGCAGAAGCTTCTCATGGAAAGACCTTCCCAGGATGTATGATGAGTATGATGACTGCCTGAGAATATATAATGAAGAGAGGCAAGCCGAAAGCGAAAAAGAGGCTGGGCACGTCAGGCGCCTCTTTGAGCTCTCAGCAATGGATGTGAAAGAGCCAGCAAACCCTGTCCCCTTCAGCCATGCTGCGTTGATTGCCCAGGTATTCCCTAAGGAGGAGGATGCAATCGCAAGCCTCAGAAAGACAGGGCATTTTGATGATTCACTCAAGGATGCCATCTTCTCCCGCCTGCACAAGGCAAGGGCATGGGTAGAGAAGTATGGCGGGGATGATGCACGGTATGCAGTGCAGGATACAGTCCAGCAAGGCATCAATCTTTCACAGCAGCAGAAGGAAGTGCTCCACAGGGTTGCTGATCTGCTTTTGTCAATGGAATTTTCTGATGACGTGGCGCTGCATGAGGCAATGTATCATCTGGCAAAAGATGCTGGTGTTCTTCCCAAGGATTTCTTCAGGGCTGCTTATCTGGTTCTGCTGAACAAGGAGCGAGGGCCAAGGCTAGCCAGCTTTATTCTGGCATTGGGCAGTGAGAGGGTTGCAAAACTCTTCTCTGCAGTATAGCTTGCAAAGAGCAGATGGCTCCACTTTTTCTACCACATCACAAGCAAAAAGAATATAGCATAGATGGCAGGAACGATGAAGAACACGAGATACTCAGTCCTCCGGTGAATTTTCTCAGCAAGCTCAGTATTCTTTCGCTCCAGCAATTCAAGAATGCCAACGTTGATAGCTACGCAGAGCAGGAAAAGAAAGTACGTCAGCACCATGAACTTATCAGCGTTGGTAAGATAGCCGACAGGGGGTATCTGGTTTGAGATGGAGATGTGGAACATCACCGACGCTACAAGGCTTGAGGTGCTCACCGTCAGCCTAGTCGTGATCTTGTCAGGGTCCATGATGAAGGTGAACATGACAATCAACACCATGAAAAGAACGGGAAGGAAGGTCTTAAAGAAGGAACTGAGGGGGATGCGCGAGATGGCTATAGAAAAGACGTATTGCGAATAGGTCTCGTTGTAGACGCCATACTCGTGGGCTACAGATTCTGCGCTCCACCCGTCAATGTTCCATCCTGTAAAGGCTATGGAGTCATCAATCCCGCTCTGGCCAGTATCGGGAACGTAGGTGACTTCATTACTGGTGTGTGTCTTATCTTCTATCCTGATGTGCATGCTCTGGGTGTCAAAGGGAAATTCCCTGAGGTCCACAGGGCTGTTGAGGTTTGCGACAATTCGGTAAAACTTCTCATCTGGCTCGTCAATGATGGTATCAATGCTTGCTGCGCGGCCATTCATGAATTCAAAATCCCCTGGGCACTCATCATCACAAGTAAGGGAGAGGTAGAAGTCAGCAGAGAAGCTTCCTGTTGCGACGTCGTACTTTCCAAGGTTGAGGACGTATAGGTTGACTGCCACGTCCTGGGCAACAGCAAATGGCGCCATAAGCGCCACAAGTACAAGGAGGGTGAAAAATTTCATTGCGTGCATGGATTGCATGGTGGGATTTAAATCTTTGTCTTTAATATGTGAGATAGGGTGCATAACTTTAAAGTGGGTAGACTCGAGGGTTCTCTATGCAAGGTGAATTGGAAGCCGAGGGCATGCAGTTGAATTACCCACACGAAAGTTATGCACCCTGTGAGATACACCTTAAGTATTTCATTGAGTCTATCTATTTGGTAGTGCTTGACTATGTAATAGTCTGCTCTCTTCTGGGTGCAGAGCGGTGTTAACCCTGAAAATACTCTCTCGGCAAGCAGACTTCATCACCTTTAAAGCGACAAAGAAAGCCATCAAGGTAGCCAAATAGGCGGACACCCATGAAAAAGGCGGATGAGTGCCAAGTCATCCTTTCAGCCGTTGAGAAAAGGGATGAAGGCAATATTGAGGCCGTAGCACAGCAGTACGTGAAGGAGATACAGGCAATTGCCGAGAAGGTAAACGCTCCGGCCGGGATTCGAACCCGGGTCTTTGCCTTTCACCTTACTTATTTTCGTAATCGAGAGGGCAAAATGATTGGCCGGACTACACTACCGGAGCAACTGTTTACTCTGTGCCCTCGCTGAACCATGTTGTCAGACTTTTCAAAAAAGTTTTCCGTTGGTATGCTCCTTGAGCACGAGCACATTTGAGTGCCCAGAATCCGTTTATAAATCTTTGCGGGTGTAGGTAATACTTCAGCGTGAGCTATTAGAGCGCAAGTTATCTGCGCTAGTCTCGCTGCTTCCCTGCCTTGATTTACTGTGCGCTCGGCATCATTCCCTAAAAAGGGCATTCCCTAGAAGCTCATTGCCTATGGCTTCTTTCTCATCCGAGCCCTTTATTTTTCCTCCCTCCCTTGTTTTGCAGCAAATGTTGATGATGGAAATTCCGTCGTGCAC
>DUKR01000026.1:0-139 GCA_013329175.1 Candidatus Woesearchaeota archaeon | reverse complement strand
CATCCTTCATGCCCGCAGGTGCAGCGCTCAAGCCTAAGGTAATAGCCTGCTCAGCTCTTAATACTGAGGCGATAGCTGCAACAAATGCACTGTAGCAAGCGCAGCCCGAGCCTTTTTTGTTTTCACTTCTTTTCCTTCA
>DUKR01000003.1:2488-2769 GCA_013329175.1 Candidatus Woesearchaeota archaeon | reverse complement strand
ACTTTGCTATAACTAGCGCAATTCACCATAATATAGTTTACCTTTATGAAGTTGCCTGCCTCTTTGCAGCTTTGATGGGCATCATTCCCTAAAAAATCAATGGCGATGGCTTATTTGCCAAAATCAGTGTTGCTGTTCTCTCTCCTCCTGCCCTCGGTGAATTTGATGATGACCTTTCCGCCGTGCACTGCATTGTCGCCCATCCCTCATACACGCAGGTAGCAGCGAGCAACGCTGAAGTGAAAGGCTGCAACAAATGCCCTGCAGCAAGCGCAGCCCGA
>DUKR01000003.1:0-2311 GCA_013329175.1 Candidatus Woesearchaeota archaeon | reverse complement strand
AGGATGAAGTTACGCATTGCCCGCTGAAACGAGAAGAGGCATGGCTAATGCCTTTTTCATAATGATTCTTTGGGGAATGCCAAATGGGAAATGCCCCATACCTTACTTGCTGAAACTTTCAGGTATGTGAAGTGTTACTTAAAAAAAAGATAAGATTTAAATACACTTCCACCATTTTTTAGGTGGGAGTCAACTAAAAAAAAGAAAATGTTTAAAAAAACATATCGCGTATTGGGTGTATTCGCAGACAATCCCACCATCACTTATATCTTTAGTGAGATAAGGGATTATGTAGGCAACAAATCTGAGGGATATACTCACACTTCCCTTATGAATTTCGTCAAAGAGGGGGTGTTGACTAAAGAAAAAAAGGGTGGACTGGGTATCTATAAAATCGCATTTGCGCCTAAAGCAATATCTTACCTATCTATGGTTGCCGAGCATAAGGCGTGGAGCTTCAAGAAATTCCCTTCTACGAGCATTCATGACCTTGTTGAGCAAATGAATATTGATTTTTTTACACTATTGGTTACCGGAAGCTATGCCAAAGGGAAGCAGACGCAAAAATCAGATATTGATATCATCCTGATTGTGCCTGCTGAAGCCAGCAAGATACGAGCGAGATTACAGCATCATTGTGAAATGAATATCCCTACAATACACCTGTATACTTTTACCAGTGATGAGTTTAAGCAAATGCTCCTTGATAAGAAACACAACTATGGCAAGGAGGCAGTGAAAAATAACCTGATATTTTATGGGGCAGAGGCATACTATAAGCTACTCTTTGAGGTGATGAAACGTGGGTTCACTTACTGAAATCTATCTTGACATGGCCAACAACGAGATTATGGCAGCCTCTTCATTGAAGCGGCTTTCTGAGCAGGAGGAGGACAAGATCAGCTTTAGCATTCCTGAGGAGATTAGCTTTTACAGTTCTGTCATCTCACACTCCCGCAGGCAAATAAAGAGCCCGCTGAGGATTCCTTAAAGAATGCAAGGTTCTTTGTGTCCAATATCATGAAGGTTGTAAAAAGTTCAAACCTCAGAGGAGAGAGAAGCCATGCAAAAGCCTAACCCTGACCACCCTGTTTTGACAAAGAACGATCAGGAAGTGCTAAAAAAGATCATCAGCCATGCCAAGCTTCCTGACGCTGAGATTGCCAAGGAGATGGGACTCTCCCCGCAGGCGGTCTTTAAGATACGAAAGAAGCTTGAGGAGAAGGGCATCATCGAAGGCTACCAGCCCACCATCAATTTCAGGAAGCTTGGCATCAGCGTCATGGCTCTTGTCATCGTCAGGATAACCCCTGAAGTCTGGGCAAACACAACAGACGCCCTCATCTCAGAGCGCATCAGGCAAATCCCCTATGTCATTGACTGCTACCGCGTGCTTGAGGCCGACGCAAGCCATATCATGCTGCTCGGCTTTCGCAATGTTGAGCAGATGGACAAGTACCTTGCCAAGCTTCAGACCACCTTTTCCCGCGAGATTGAACTGAAAGGCATCTACCCCTTCTCAATAGACAAAGTCATCACCAGATCGCCAGTGGGCCTCCTCTACGAGATTCTGGACAAGAAGGAGTTCCCCATGGAGGAATTTTTCATCAGGAAAAAATCATAAAAATCCGCAACAGAGCAGCTGACCCAGCACAAAAATACTTGCGGGATTTTTTGGCATAGGTGTATCCTTTAACCATATCCCATTGCACTGGTTGATAAATTCTACCTCAGGATTAAATACTCTTCTAGCCAACATTTATGCATTGAGATAGAGGCATCGAGATAAAGCAGGTGACAACCGTACTCGTTCTCCCAAGAGGTCAAACAGCATATGCTCACGTCTCCTTATTTAGATGATAACATAAGGCAACTCAAAAAAGAGATTGCCCATTTAGAGTGGGATATAAAGACCATACCGAACAAAAAGGTGAAAGACATCAAGATGGAGAAGCTTAAGGCTCTTAAGGAAGAGTTTGCCAGGCTTCTTCAACAGAGGGGGGGTGAGCACCAATGAGTTCCTATGAATGGCCTGATGACGACTACGACAGCGACTATGGTGATGATGATGAGGAGTAATTGCTGTTGCTCCTCAACTGGCTGATGGTTTTGCGAGAGGTGAAACAATAATGGGTGGAAAGAAGAAAGCAAAGCAGTAAGTTGCTAAAGTGCCATGTGCGTAGTTCCACAATGTGCCGATACCCTGCCTGACTGGCAGGTGAGGTTTTCTTTTCATTCTCTATCAATAGCAACCTTCACCAGTGTGAAGCCTGCCTCTTTGTGGCTTTGACGGGCATCATTCCCGAAAAAA
>DUKR01000002.1 GCA_013329175.1 Candidatus Woesearchaeota archaeon | reverse complement strand
AGGTAGCTTCCAAGCTCTTCATCCCTTTTACGAAGCTTTTTTAGATAATCAGTAGGATTAACACTATCTGTTAAAGCTTGGATTATATCAACTAAAGAATAATGCCATTCATCCTTAAACCAAGTTCTTCGGATTTTCTTGCTTTGAAATACTACTAATGCTTTGTCTGAATTAGTCATTCTAAATAACCCCTACTAGTTAAATTAAGTGGGCCAATAAATTTTTGACAAAGGTACCGATAATTTAGTTTCAACGTCAAAGTCATCATAAAACTCGACGATAAGTTTTACAAGCCTGTCTGCATCAATTAATGTGAGTTGTTCGGTACTTCTTTCAGCAACATATCTGGATTCTTTCGAAAAACCGCCCGTTGAAACATAAATTCCTTTCCTACCTTTTAATATGTTCTGAAACCTATCTACCTCCTTTGTCCCCATTTGCCCACTTCTGTGTTTAACTTCAACAAGGATTCTTGGTTCTTCAAGCATTAGTCCATCCTTAGATGCTTCAATATCTCTTCCTCTATCTGCTCCCCTCTCAGTAATATAAGTTCTGTATCCCATTGCTCTAAGAATGCCTGCAACTAATTTTTCCATGTCTTCCCAATCCAGCTTTATGACTTTATCTTTGATTAGTTCATGTGCCTGTGATTCCATATCTTCTTTAAGAGTCTCTACCTCAGTTTCTTCTTGGACTTCATCCTCTATTTCTTTTTTGCCTTCAAGAACAGATATAATCTCTTTTTGAGCTACATCATTAATTTCAAAAATTGTTGAAATCGCACCTAAAGTATTTCTTGTAGAAGTCGAAAGTTTATCTCTGCTAACTTTTCCTAGCCATTTAACCTTTCTACCATGATGATATTCTCTTTGATTTGTATCATATTCATAATCACCGATTAGTTCTCCTATTAGATACTCCCTATTATCAGGATCATAGGATAGCACATAGTCCCCTTTTTTAAATTCAAATAAGAATCTGCTGAATTGACCTGCGGAAACGATATTCTGATGTTTTTTATTTTCTGAATATTTTTCCCGTATTAGTTGCTTTACTTCTTCTCTATCTTTGATTTTTGAAGCATCTTTAATTCTATTCCATCCAATAGCAACATAATTCTTTTTTTTGAAATCATCTATAAGATAAGCACTTTCCCCTGCCCTTACCATCCACATATTTTTAGTCATTATGATCACCTCCACTTAACTGTTTTTCTACCATAATTTCAAACTGACGGGACACTATCCAACCTTTCTTCTTACAAAATTCCCGATATTCATCATATAATTTTGACTTAACTTTTAGAGTAATATTTTTTGTTTCCATAATCCCCACTCTAAAAACAAATGTATGCACATATTAATAAATGTTGTGTTTAAATTTCTGAACTCCCCAAACGACTAAAAACTAAACGACTAACTGACGAAATGTCCCCCTTGATGCTTGTTCTAAATGTATCGCTTCGCTCTTTCGATGGAACGCCCTCTTTCTCGACTCTGCGGACGCAGTTTGACCCCACGTTGTAGGGTCAAAGAGTTTAACAGCGATTTGTATTAGGCGCATAATTGTATATCTAAACGGTTCGGAACGACCGCCTTCGGCTATTTTGCCAAGCAAAATGGACTGATGAAACTCGGAATCATTACTTGCTCTGCATGATGACGAGTCACTTGTTCATTCAAAAAGGACATTGTCCGAGTTGACGAAGATGCGCATGAAACGATATGCCTCATAGAGCTTCTTTTCATGCAGCTTTAGCTGCTCATTTAAATCTGATTTGTAAAAATCTATGCCTGCTATTGCTTCTTTCAGGTTTACTTCCAATTCAGGGCAGCTATTTTGAAATATACGGTAGTGCTCGCTGTCTTGATTAGCAAGGGCAAATGGGTCAGCAGTATTGCTTGTAAAATGCATTATGAAGTTGTTGTAGTTATGAACATTCCGCGAGCCTCTTGCTTTGAACTCCTCAAAAGAAAGCGCTTTTTTTGACCTATCCTGCATCGAAAAATAATCGGATACCTCATGGCACAATCTTTCAACACACCTTGCATTTTTTGTGTAATGCTCATTTACCCCATACTTAGACGATTCATAATTATCTTCTGCACTGACGGTGATAACTGGAGTTTCTTTGTCGCCCTCTCTGATTTTTTTTATGACTTCCAGCGTGGATCGCCCAGGCATATTGATGTCTGTAATGATGAGGTCGTATTGATTTGCTAATGCTTTTTCTTGTAATTCAGCAGAGTCTTTCGCTTCATCAACAGTAATAGAGGTGAGGCATTTTTTTAAGTTATGATTTAAAATTTCGCGTGCAGCCTTGCTATCATCCGCTATAAGCACCTTATGCCCACACACTTCTTTGAGGGTTTCATCGCAACCTGCGTTAGAACTCCAATACGTCTTCCAAACAGATTTAATACCTTCAATAATTGGCGAGGTATAGGATGATTGCTCATCCTGACTTAAGACTTCCAGTATCTTATACACTTGCTCCTTAAAGCTCCGCACGTGCTCTATTCTGTTCCATGTGGGCAGAAGGTTGTACCCCGTTGTTTGTTTATTTGCATCATCAATATGTAATTCAAATTGCTTTTGGTTTTTGCCCTGATATCCAGATTTTAGAACTTCCAGAGAACAGTGTGCCCCGTATATCCTATTCCACTTTAGGGCATTTTGCTCATAAAACTCAAAAAAATCAGGATTTTCAGACAGGTTAGTTCTCCATTTGCGCCTCTCACTATGGTTTCCAGCAAAATCATCAACATAATAGGGTAAAGATAAAAATTCTACAATGTATTCCAGAACCTTTCCCTTCTCCTGTCGCACCTCAGGAACCCAAAGAGTATGGTCAATAGTAGGGATGTCCCATTCTTCACCCTGAATGATATATTTGATATGCTCATCATTTCTCAAAATCTCCACAAAACCAGGATTGGCAGTAACTTCCATGCTTTAGCCCTTTCTCCCTTCCATAATGTGCAACAATCGCTTCTTTGCCTGTGCAGAACTTAGGCAATTGCCTGATACTGTTTCCTGCTTATAATCTTTTGCAAGGTTTAGTGTCTCGATGACTCTTGCAGGCCGTTCACTGAACACCATAACCCTGTCAGACAATGTTATCACCTCGTCAATGTCCTGAGTCACAAATAGGATAGTGAGATTGTTTCGTTTGTGGATGTCCAGCAGGAAATCATGCATCTTTCTTCTGGTGAGATAGTCAAGCGAGGCAAATGGCTCATCCATGAGGAGAATTTTAGCGTTTGCGGCAAGTGCTCTTGCTATCCCTACTTTCTGCTTCATGCCGCCTGACAACTGAAAGGGAAAATACGCTTCAAAGTCATCAAGATGCAGCTCTTTCAGGAGGCTATGGGCGATATGGTGAGCGCTTAATTTTTCACTGCCCTCGTTGAGGGGGCAGACCATAACGTTCTCAAGGATAGTCATCCAGGGGAAGAGGAGGTTGTCCTGAAACACAAGGGAGCTTTTCGCAGTTCCTGAGACTGAGCCAGCTGAAGGCACAAGCAGCCTGTTGAGGATGTGCAAAAAAGTTGTCTTGCCGCAGCCGTTTGGGCCGACAATACTGAGGAACTCTCCTTTCGCAACAACACAGGAGATGCTGTTCAATATCTCCAGGCTTCCAAACCGCAAGCTTACGTTTTCCGCTTTGAGCATGCATTCCATTTTAATCACCAGCTCCCTGTTTCCAGCGGGTGAGTCTTGCTGAAACCAATGCGACTATTTTGTCAAGCAGGAATCCTAAGATTCCAAGGACAAGGATATAGGCGATCATCCTGTCCACCTGATAGACAGACTGGAAAAGCGCTATGCGATAGCCAATGCCAGCGTATGCTCCAAGCATTTCTGCTGCAACAAGCACTGAGAAGGTGATGCCGATTCCTACACGGGCACTGGTGAGGATGGAAGCAAGTGAGCCCCTGAACAGAACCTGCTTTAACAGGAACCCTGTCTTTATCCTCAGGCTTTTGGTCAGGAGCCCGTAGTGCCTGCTGATGTGTAGGATGGCATCATGGGTGCTGAGCCAGACAGGAAAGAAGGTTGTCCAGGCAAGGACTGCAATTTTTGCTGTTTCTCCGGTTCCCATCCAGACAAGGAAGAGGGGGATGAGTGCTAGTGGAGGGATGAAGCGAAAGAAGTGCATGGCTGCTCCTATACTTTCAAGGGCTGCAATCCACTTTGCGGTGATGAGGCCAAGGGCGACGCCTAAGACTATTCCGACAGTTGATCCTGCGAGCAGGCGAAGCATGCTGACACCTATGTCTCCAAAAAGATGCCGCAGCTCTCCTACTGAAAGGAATACCTCCAATGGTGAAGGAAAGAGAGCAGGGTTGAACTTAAAGAGGATGATAGCCATGTCCCACATGATAAGGAGGGCTGCAAGCGTCGCTATGCCTATGGCATACGTCCTGAATGTTCTTTTGCTCTGTTTCATTTTTCTGCGGCTTTCGTATAAGGGTACTACTATGTTGTGCTGATATTCAAGGGCTGATTGTGGTGGTACTTCCCTGATGCAGAGTAGATTTTCCTAAGGTGGCAATGGCATACGGGGGCTACGGATTCCTTACTCCACCTGCACAAGGGGGTATGCTTCCTGTGCTGTCTGCAAGGAATCCACAAATGCCGGATACACCAATTCCCTGAAATCAGGGATAGTGTCTGCTGCTGCAAGGTCCTCGCGGATTGCCCAGGCTGCTTCTCGCTCCAGTAGCTTTAGAAGGCCAGGATAATTGACTATTTTGTAGGTTTGCTTCTGCATGATGCTGGCAAGGATGTCAGGCTCGGTCTGGGTGTATTCAGAAACAAGCATGAGACTTTCGTCAGGATGCGCCTGCATGAAGCCTTCTGCTTTTTTGAGGGCTCTTACGAATCTTTGTGCTGCATCCGCATCCTTGTTAAGATAGTCCTGCATGACGACAATGTCCCATGTTTCTCCATACAGGTCGGTCGGGGCGAAGATGGTTAATGCATCAGTTCCAAGGTTTTTTTCTGCTACTGAGGGCGATGGCTCAAAGACAATGAAAGCGTCAACGTCTTTTCGTGCCAGTGCCTGCACCATGTCTGAGGGCTCAAGGAATGTCAGGCTGACGTCTGAGGATTTCATGTTATAGCGGGCAAGGAACTCATGGGTGAAGAATAATGGCCCTCCACCTCGGGTTGTTGCTATCTTTTTTCCCTTAAGGTCTTTTGGCTCAGCTATCCCTGCATCCTTTCTTGCTATGACCCTTATGTTATCGCTTGAATATTCAATGGTTGCAATCACTGCAATCTTCTGGCCGGCAAGAGCGGCAAGGGTTATGGGGATGTCTGCTGTTGTTGCAATGTCAGCTCCTCCTCCAAGCATTGCGTCTAAAGCAAGCTTTCCTGTGGGAAACCCTAAGAAGTTTACCTTGAGATTTTCATCAGTAAAGTAGCCTTGCCTGTCAGCAATGAAAATCAGGGCTGAGTTTGGGAAAATGTTTATTGCAAGGTCTATTTCTTCCAGTGGCTCTTTGATTACCTGCTGGCTTTCCGGCGCACAGCCTGAAAGGGCGATGATGGCTACAATGCATACGGCAAGGATTCCTGCCGTTGGTCCTGTGGTTTTGGTCATGGTTGTTTTTATCCTCGACCTTTTGGGCACGTTATTCATCACTACAAAGGGAGAAAAGGATAGAGTATATAAAACATTGTCCTCCTTTTTAGGGCAACAAAGAAGAAATAAGCCTTACCTGCCAAATTATTGACACAGCAGTGGCATCCAGTCTCTCCTCTCCAAGAAACTGCATGCAATTGTCATGTCAAAGCAGGGTTTCATTACCCTCCTTAAAGAAAAAAAAGGGACAAATGAAGGAATCGTTAAAGATATGTTGTTCTCTATAGGCAGATGGAGTTTGTGGGGGTGATGAGCAATGCCACAGGCCTCTAAGCAGGTACACTATCGCAAGCGCTCTCCTTCTTTGATATTTTTTGGAGGGTGAGGGGGACAAGAACTGATACAAGCAGCTTATTCTGCTGGTTCACGCGCCTTTCCTAAGTGTCAGAGTGTATGCTGTCGTATTGAGAGAGAGAAAGTTGGTCAAGTATGTGCCTTCACCGACAAAGGGAGGGGGGTGAGTTCAGAAAGTCAGATAGTAACATATCTCCTAAACTCATTTTTGGTTATCATTGTTCCATAAATGGTGGATTTCTTGCTCGATTCTCTGGAGGCGATAAGCAGCATAAATGGGGTGAAGGTTGTTGGGATGTACCGTTCTACCTGTTGCTAATTCATTTATCACTGGACCAATAGTGGATACCAATCTACCATATGCAGAATGATTGTATAGCCGCAGCTCTCTGAGGTATTTTGGCTCATTACCTCCCTGCATCTCAAGCTCTTTTTGTAATTTAGGAAGATATGTCAGATATAGAGCAGTCTTGTTTCTACTGCTTATAAATTCTGAAAAATTAGGCAGGGTGATATTCACAGAAGAAGCATCTTTCTGGGAATGGGAGATTGTATCATCTCTTGCTAGGCGGTACGGTCTTAAGAACATGTAAGCAAGACTTTGCGTAATAGATGATTTTTTTTTCTCGTAGAGCTGAAGGATATTATATGCTTGCTGCTTCATTTGCTTAGCAGCATTGAGCTGCTGATCTGATGATAGTTCATTTTTATACATGGTTAACATGGTTTCAAATGTTTTAATTTCTTCCTTTGCCTCTTCTTTATTGGAACCCAAATACCATTCATTCAGATGTTTTAGAACTCCTGCTATACCAAAATACTTATTAAATCTCATTGCATTGGCAAGGACAGGAGAATCAGTTGCCCAGAAAAATCTTCTTGCCATATTGCCTCCCCATTCTCTTCTTGCTTGGTGATTTTCGCCAAAGTTATCAATGAGATAAGGTAGCCTAAGAAGGAAAAGGATTTCCGTCACATATTCTTTTGCTTTTTTGCCTTCCTTCCCAAATAGGCCATAACTGATTTTTGGCATAGCCCAGTCTTCTGCAGGGATGATGCCCTCGACATGGGGTTCATTCCTGATGAGCCTTTCTATTGTATCTTTGTCAGGTAAAACTGAATCTATAACAAACCTAGTGATGTTTTCTTCTGAATAGTCATTTTTGAAAATGACCTTTGTTGCTCCTGCAAAAATTGCTTCCTTTACCGGAGGATCAGAAGAGACAAGGACAATGGGGACCCTTTGACTTCCTGTCAAATTTTCATAAAACCTTTGCTCGATTATGAAATCAACTCCTGAAAGGGGTGACCGCATATCGTAGTCTGTAATGACCACATCAATAGAATTATTTCTTACGATGTCAGCAAGAGATGACCCTTCGCATGCTTCCAAAATTCTAAAAGGGCAGTCAATAGCCTTAAGAAAATCTGTATAAATTTGCCTTATCAGTTGACTATCGTCAGCGATTGCTACTGTTTTTTTTTGCATGTTATGCCTGTCTTATATCAATTAAATCCCTATTACCTATGAGTATACGTATTCTGCTGGTTCACGCACCTTTCCTAAGTGTCAGAGTGTATGCTGACGTATTGAGGGTATTCCAAATGGCGCTGAGCCTTCTATACTGACCTCTACCTTCAATTCCCTGATTAAGAACTCCGTCATCAAGAAGATTATCTGACACAAGGTTATGGCCTTCTACATCAAACGTAAATAGGTTCTTTTGGGGATTGCATAGGCACACCTTTTTGATATTGCCTCGCTGACCTATTTGCGGGTAACCCCTCTTTTCTATAGATTTGCAAAGGAGGGGCGCATCATATCCCAAATAACCTAAAGCCTCAACAAAGTGAGTATTTTTAATGGTGCTGCTGTAAATTTCCTCATCTTTTGTCAAGAATGGACCAGTCTCACGTATGCAATTTTTTAAGTTGCTACGCGCTTGAGGGTCTTTTATTATTTTTTCAAAATCAGTTGAGGAGATGTAATCCTTGATGTCTAACCCATAGGGTAATTCTTGTGAGTCACGCCCCCAATCCTTGATGAGGTAGGTAAGTCCAGAATATTTGCTTTCTGTATTGATAAGAACTACAAACGGAAATGTGCCAAACTCAGGATGAAATATATCTGCCGAGATGCACACCTCCAACATACCATCTGCTTCATACTGCCTATTTTTAAGACCAAGTTCGCCATCTACTATTTGATAGTAAGTTTGGAGCCTCTCTTCAGAGAATTCTTGGATTGCTTCTTTGATAAGCATGAGTAGCTTAGGATTGCTTTCAATCTCTTCTTTTTTCTTCATAGAATTAGCAAGGAACTGCGGGAGGTGGGGATTATCGTTTTCTGGCATGTTTACCATTAGGTAATAGTATCACATACTTAATAAACCTTTGTCCTCCTGTTAAGGACAACAGCAGAAATAATTAAATACTCCCTAAGATTCACCTCCCTCATGCACGAGGAAACGCTTGCAAAAATCGGGATGACGCAAAACGAGAGCAAGGTGTATCTTGCCCTCCTGAAGCTTGGGATGACTCCCGCGCAGCCGCTTGTGAGAGAGTCAGGGCTGCACAGGTCAAGGGTGTATGAAGTGCTTGAAAAGCTGCAGGCTAAAGGGCTTGCTAGCCATGTAGTCAAGAACTTCAAGAAGTATTTTCAGGCAGTTGCTCCTGATAAGCTGCTGTCCTACCTTGATGAGCAGAGGGAGGCAGTAAGCAAGATATTGCCTGCGTTGCAGAATATGCAGGGCATCAAGCGGGAGGAGATACAGGCACATATCTACAGCGGCAAGGAGGGAGTGAAATCAATCCATGCCGAGATGCTCAAAGAGGGAAAGGACATCTATGTGTTTGGGGCAAAGGGGCTGATATTTTCCGAGATGCAGTATTTTATCCCAAATTTTGAGCGGGAGCGGCTCAGGAAAGGAATGAAATTTATCTCGCTGTGGGACAATAAAGAGGTCAAGGAAAAGCTCTATAAGAACAGAACGAGAGAACTTTCTAACGGAAAGATTCTTCCGAATGGATTTTCGTCAAAATCAGGCGTCAATATATTCGGCGACAAGGTTGCTATTTTTTTGTGGAATGAGAAAAAGCATCCATCCGGCTTTCTGATTGACAACAAGGACGTTGCCGATACCTTCCGGAAATGGTTTAATCTTGTGTATGGGATGCTTCCTGAAGGAGGGGAGTGAAGATGCTGGACAAGAGTAGAAGGATGGATGCAGGCTAATATGATATGATTTTTATCCCCCTGATTCTTTCAAAGTGTTTTGCGTTTCTCGTGAGAATAGATGAGATGCCATGCGTGAGCGCTATCCCTGCAATGAGGCAGTCATTGTCTCCAATGTCCTCCCCTTTCTGGATGAGCCTTCCGCATATTTTTGCTGCCTCAAGCATGGCATCCTCATGCAAAGGGAGAATCTTAAACCTGCTGAAAAAATGCTGAGTATCCTTTATCTTTTTCTCTAGGTCAATTCCAGGGAGGCTGGCCAGACCTACATAGACTTCGTATTGGTTGATGATAGTAGTTTTCAGCGGTGAGGCTACTGTTTTCAGAAATTTCACGGCGCGCTCATTTCCCCTCAGCAGGTCTATGAGAAAGGTAGTATCTGCTATCATAGATAAGCCCTCTTTGAATTCCTAAGCCTGCTCACCGTCTTCTCGATTATCCTAAACTCATCTGGTGAAAGGTCGCTCCAAAGTCCTACAACTTCCATAACATCATTGCTCTTTGAGAGATTTTTCCTGATGACATCACTAAAACTCTCATCCTTGTGCCTGTTTTTCACCAGCAGCTCATATACATCATCCATGATTGAGATTGTTTTTGTTCCCATGTGTATCTGTGTATGCATGCATGTATTTAATGGTTGTGGTTTTCATGCATGTAGTTTGCGCAGTTAGATATTGTGCCTTTGTGATACCTTCATCTTACTACAGCCGCTTTCGACTGCTGAAATCTCTCCCGGCTGATTTTTATAGATGTGCATGAACCTGTGATGAGATGATCACCCTCCTCTCAGTGGGAAAGCCAAAATTCTATGCACGGCAGATAGAAGAATACCTGAAGCGAATCAACAGATATCGCCCCATCATAGACATAGCAGTAAAAGAAGCAAAAGACCAGAATGTGGAAATCATAAAGAAGAAGGAAGGTGAGTGCCTCCAGCAAAAAGCAGGCACTGGCATTGTTATAGCGCTTCATGAAACCGGGAAGCAATACGACACCATTGCATTCTCAAAGCTTCTGCAAAAGCACAATGCCATCACCTTCATTATAGGCGGAGCATTTGGCTTAAGCAGCGACGTTTTGCAAAAAGCGCAGATTCAGCTCTCCCTCTCCCCAATGACTCTGCAGCACGAGCTTGCGCAATTGGTGTTGCTTGAGCAGATTTACCGCGGGTGCTCTATCTTAAGAGGGGAGAAATATCATAAGTAACAGTATTCTACAGAGAACTGATTTCTAGGCCTTCAAGGCCGCTCGCTTGAAACTTTTTCTTTCCAACCTCAAGCAAAGGTTAAGGAATTGTTAAACAATAAACTAAGCAAAGTTTATTAAGGACTACTTCTTTCTTTACTATATGAATAATGAAAAGATGATACGAACTAAATTTTTAGCCATTAATCCAACACTAAATGAACTATCCCGGAGGAGATGGGTAGCCACAGAAGCGAAGGCTCTTGGACGCGGAGGCGTATCCATTGTTTTTAGAGCAACTGGAGTTAATAGAAATACCATTATGAAAGGAATTAAAGAACTTGGAAATAAACAAAATATTGAGCCAAATCGCTTGCGAAAAAAAGGCGGTGGAAGAAAAAAAATAGTCGAAAAAAATCCAGAATTAGAAGAAAGTATCCTTGAAATTGTTGAATCAACCACCCGTGGTGACCAAGAAAATCCACTTAGGTATACCACTAAAAGCGTAAGAAAATTACAACGGGAAATTGAGAAGAAGGGTTACAAAATAAGTTATCCTTCAATAGCAGGGATACTTCACAATAATAAATTTAGTCTTCAGGCAAACAACAAATCTATTGAAGGCAAACAGCACCCTGATAGAAATGCACAATTTGAGTTTATTAATCAAGACGTAAAAACTCAAATTGCAAAGAAAGAGCCAGTCATTTCAGTTGATGCAAAAAAGAAAGAGCTCGTCGGCAATTTCAAAAATAATGGCAAAGAATGGAACTCAAAAGGGAATTCTACTCCTGTGAATGTCCATGATTTCCAAGATAAATTACTTGGAAAAATAGCCCCCTATGGGGTTTATGACATTGATAAAAATAAGGGCTGGATTAATCTTGGCATTGACCACGATACTGCAGAATTTGCTGTCGAGAGTATTCGTAGGTGGTGGATGAAGGTAGGAAAATCAAAATACCCCAAAGCAAAGACCCTAACAATTACTGCAGATAGTGGCGGAAGTAATGGATATCGCACAAGATTATGGAAATTTGAACTTCAAAAACTTTCTAATCAAACCGGTTTAATTATTCGGGTGAGGCATTTTCCTCCAGGTACAAGTAAATGGAATAAAATTGAGCACCGGCTTTTTAGTTTTATAAGTAAAAACCGGAGAGGCAAACCACTCATTTCACATGCTGTGATAATTAATTTGATTTCAGCAACAAAGACTGAAAAAGGACTCAAAGTAGATTGTGTATTGGATAAAAATAAATATCCTACGGGGATAAGAATTTCAAATGAAGAATACGCAAAGATTAATATTTCCCCAGAAGAGTTTCATGGAGATTGGAATTATAGAATCAAACCGAGCAGGAAATGCTGAAGTTATTATTTAACAATGCCTAAGGACAGAAACAGACTGCCAGATACAGCAAATCGCTAAGCCGCAGCAGAAAAAACTACTTTTTCAAAGTTCTCTTAAGCAATCCTAACTATTTTTTCTTTTGCTGTGAATCCTGATAGTATGGATACTTGCTTTTTTGTCGACTTTGAAAGGAGCTTGATGAGAGTAAAATTAGCCTTGTTACCTTCTGGCGGCGCAGCTACGGCAATCCTGTACGCTTCCTTTGCCTCATCAAATCCAAGAATTTCGGTTTTCCTCGAATTGGCTCTTACTATGACTTTGAAGCTGCCTTCTGTTGGGAGTGGCTTGTCAATCATGGTGGAAAGCTTTGCGCTGCCTTTTCTATAGAGATGTCAAAGATATCTCGTGGATTTTTATGACTTTCGATTCATCAGTAACCGCCTCTCCAATTTTAGTTGAGAATCTCTACTTTCATTTCACATACCTTCACTGTGCCATGTAATGAATGGACAAGCAGGGGTGGGCAGAGAACATTGCTGATGAGGCAAGAGCAAGCATAAGCGACTTCTGCATCAATGAATGCAAGGCATACTGCTGCAGGAAAGGTTTTCTTATCATCAAGCTCATGAGATTGACGCGGTTTGCTAGGGAAGGAAGCAAGAGCTTCTGCAGGGGAAATCGCTCAAGAAGCTTGAGAACGGCTCCTACTCGCTTAACCTTGACGCTGATGAAAAAGGCTGCCCCGGCCAGAAGGAAAACAAGTGCCTCATCCATGCAAGCAAGCTTAGGCCAAAGACCTGCGGTGACTTCCCCATCTACCTTCGGGATGATACGGTATTCTTCTCGCCAAGGTGCCTTGCGGTCAAGCAGAATAAATTTTTCCCCTACGAGAAGGCGTTTCTTGCGCTTGGCTATCGCATCCTTACCTCAAGCCCATGGGCTGATGTCGGCCTAGGGGAGGTTTCTTTCCCTGCTGCTGAGAAAAAAGAAGAAAAAAAAATCTGGCGAACAGGAGAAAGGCATGGGGCTAAGGCTACAATTGTCTAGGCGTCCCGAAAATATTGAAGAGCATTGATTTACTTTAATGTTGCGGGTATAAAGCCCCGCTCTCTGCGGATTTTTATGACGTGCTTTTCCTGCTTCCGATGTGATAAATTTCTTCCTCCTGGGAAGCGCAGCAGCTGTTCATGTATTCATTTGAGCTATTACGCTTTTCAGCTGCCATCTTGAGCCAGATTCTTGCAAATTCAGTATCCTTTATGTTTCCCACGGGCATAGCAGTGAAGTCGCAGGGGCACACATCGCCATAAGGGGAGATGTAGCAGTAATTACGGCCTGCAGAGCAGCCAAAGGAGATGGTATCCCTGAAATGTGCATAGCAAAAAATTCCAGGATATGAAGGGTCAGCGTTGTAGGTATCAACTATTTCAAGCAGCTTTTTCCTGTCCAGAGGCTTTTTTGAGAGGTCAACCCTGTGCGAGTACATCCCCACAGGCATTGCATCAAAGACAATGACTTCATTCACTCTGAGCTTTTTTGCCAGATGCAGGATGTGCTCAAATGAGCCACTTGCCAGGCCTTCCTGCGTGACGGTAGTTGAAATCCCTGTGAGAAGGCCATGTCTCCTGCATGCTTTGATGCCCTCAAGGGCTCTCTCAAAAAGCCCTGGCAGCCTGCGAAAGGCGTCATGAGCCTCTGCATCTGGTGCATCAAGGCTGGCATTGACAAGCATGGTGCCTGCCTTCTTCAGGGATGCGGCCATCGGCGCAAGAAACCAGCCGTTAGTGTAGATGCTGCTGACGCTTTTGTCCTTGTCGATGCATGCAATGATATCAGGCAATTCTTTTCTAAGGAGTGGCTCGCCACCAACAAAATTGATGATGGCAACACCATATGCCTGCAGGCTTCTGATAAGCTTCTGCAACTCGGCAAAATCCATGACTCTTGTTCCCAGCGTGTCCATGGCAGTAAAGAAGCTGCAGTGCTCGCATTTTGCGTTGCAGGTGTTCGTAACTCCTATATGGACGATTCCCGGCAGGGGCTTGTCGATAAGCGAGGATATCAGCCTCCTTGAGAGAAGGTTAGCTAGCGGCTTGCTCAGCCCAGGGGTGAGAAATGAGGAATACACCGGAAGGCCTTTGTACCAGCCGATAATTTTCTTGTGCCTCAGGTAATATTCAAGAAAGAAGTCATTGATGGCATTCGCATAGCTCATCGAATGGCGAAGGGTTGCAACCATGTACCTCACTTTGTCAAGCATTTCATTGGCAGGGTGCTCATTCTTTAAAGGCTTTGCGCTGCTGCATTGCTTTTATTCTATATACATTGCCAATCCTATTGTCTCACCCAACCACTTTTTTTCGTTTTTTGAATATGCACTATTACGATGACTTGTAACGAAAAGGAGAAAGTTGCGCATTGAGCTAGGTTTTGATGAGGCTATAACTATTGCTTTTATCTTGATGTTTAAACCTCTGATGCTGGTTACCTGGACACAAAACTGCACAACTTGGGCCTTACCCTTCAGTTCAGGCAAACAGGAAACAGGAAAACCTTTGCAACTACGAGGATAAATAAGAAAAAAGAGAGGGTCCCTGCCATTATCAGCAATGCCCTTTCCTTCCAGCCCTGGCGCTGCATCCTTTTTCTTATGAACAAGAAAGAGGGAAAGGCAACTGCAAAGAAAAGCAGGGCATAAGGAATCAATCCCCTGTGCAGGCATGCCTGCTGTTGGATGCTCATGCAGGACGTATTATCCTGGTGCTCGCTTTTCAGGGCAGCAACAAAAGCAAGAAAGCAAAGGATAAGGAAAAGTATTGCAGTGAGAAGGTAAAACCTGATGTTTTTTTGTGCTGCCATCTTTTTAGACAATGTTCCTTACCCGAAAGTATCAAAGAGGACGCAATAAAAAAACACTATAAAAGGTGTAAGAAGGATGAGCACTCCAAGGATGCAAAGCCCCCACAGGGTGCTAGTGAGAATCCCACCATTTTTACCACGCAGGCATATAGTGCAAATGGCACATGCAATGCCGTTTGAAAATGTTCCCATAGGTGCAGCTTGATATCGTTGAGGTTTAGGGTTCATTGTTTTAGCCTAAAAAGATAGCGATAAAGCAAAAAATCAGGATTGCAATAGGTATCAATAGGATAATCCCTGCAATGGTGCCCAAGGCAATCAATATCTTGATAAAAATCCCCCTTTTTTTCTGGTGTGGGGCTGCAATGCGAGCCGAAGGACTTATCTCAGGAGAAAATGGCTGGTACCTGGATACTGCCCCTTGTGACCGTTTTGGTTGCTGGTCCATTTACTTTCCCTCAAGCAGGAAACACCCGTATTTGTAGAAGGTAAGGACAAGAGTGGCAAACAGAGGGACTGCAAGAATCATCTCAACAGGGATGGAAGTAAAAGGGATAAAAAGACCAGACATCGTCTGGATTAGGACAGGAGCATAGCTTCGAATTTCTGTTGACAGAAGAAACATTTCGATAGGAACAACAAGAACTTCAAGCACAAGAAGATACAGCCAGAATCTTTTTGACTCAGCAAGGGTTGGGACAATGACATCAACTACCATGATAGCAATGAGAAACAGGCTTGCCCAGCCTATGGTAAGAACCCACGTTATGTCACGGTACAGATATGCCCACGCATCAAATCCCCTGTTGAGCCACATAGGTTCACTCATAAATTCAAAGAGAAGCACATCCAAAACCAATATCAGGAATTTCTGAAATACACGCTTTCTGCCAGTTTTCTTCATGTAAAAGAGCACTGCAGCAGTAAGTAGAAGGACAAATATTTCAAAGCCAAGCGCCGCTGCCATTTTACTTTTTCCTCCCCTTTGCTTTACTCCGGGAAGGTTTTGCATCTTCCGATGCGCTTGCGGGTGACAGGGCTGTTCCAAACAGGTTGATTTCCCAATATCTTGAGAAGGCAAGTACGAGAGCTGAAAAGACAGGGATGTAGTAAAGCAGCTCGATGGGCGCTATGGTAAACATGGTCAGGCCTGAAAGGCTTTCAATGACTGCCGAAGAGTAAGCGCGAAAGCCTAGATGCAGAACCGTAGCCTCAATAAGAATTCCTATGAATGCAATAATCACAAGAGACAGTAAAAACCTTCCACACTCTTGGAGCTGTGGCAGATATGCTTCAACTACTGCACGGGATACCGCGATGAGGGTCGTCCAAGCAAGGGTCATGACCCAACTGACATCAAGGTACAGGTACGCCCAAGGCTCAAGGTGCTGGTTGGTCCACAGAGCCTGGGTAAAGTACTCAAATATGAGAACGCCTATGAAGGTAATGACATACTTTTTAAGGATGAGCTTGTCAATCTTATAGAGCAGAAGCAGGAAAATTGCTGAGAACGAGATGATGATAAGTTCAAAGACTGCCATTATCGCCTCTTTTTGACAAATAAACTTTAAAACACATATATAAAACTTTGGAAAATGGTGCTGTCACAGGCTGAGGTGTTTATCATCAACAGGTATGCTGCGTCTGAGCTTGCAGGCGCACTCCTGCTAGGCAAGAAAGCGCGGGAGACTGATAGTCCATACCTTCGCAGAATGCTCACCTGGCATTGTGCAGAAGAAGCGCGCCATGGCATGCTTTGGTATAATCTCATCAATGAGCTGCAGATTCCTTCAGTGCCAATGCATGACGAGCAGAAGGAAGGCTACTTTTCAAAAGCAGGCTATGTAAAGACCATGGTTGAGTTCTTAGCGTTTGTCCATTGCTACGAGCACCGCGTGCCATTCCATTTTTCAGTTCATGCAGACTGGACAACAAATTCAAGAGTAAAGGAGCTCCTCCACCAGCTTATCAGGGAAGAGGATGCACATATTGACTGGATAAAAAAGTACCTTATCGGCATCGAGAAAACAGAAGGAGCTACAGTAAGGGAAGCAATGGTGAAATTTAGAGCGATTGAAGAGGAAACGTATCATGAGGACCTTGGCAAAATCAGGATGCTGGGAAAAGAGGGGATAACGCTTGCCGATGCCCTCACGGCAGGCCTTGCTTCATTTACTGGTGTCAGGCCATGGGGCTAAGCAAAGAAAACACAATGGCTGTCGCAGGCACAGGAAAAGAAGGCCGTTTTGTGCAGCTTAGGCCAGGAACATCCCAGAGGAGGAGGCACATCCGTGTATGGGACAATACCAACCTTGCTGAAAGCTATGCAGGGATAGTGCTTCCCCTGACGATGAGCTTTGCAAAGGACCTTTACACCAATGTCTATGCTGACGTGGCAAGGCATTCGGGAGTTTCCGAAAGCCGAATCCTCAGGCTGGAGCACGTTTTCAGTAACCTTATAGGGTTTCACAAAGGAAGAATGTTTTACAACCTTTTTAATTGGTACAGGATGCTTGCCCTTTTTCCAGGATATGCGCGAAATAAGCGCAATCTTGACGAAATGATTGGAGTGAAGGAAAGAGTAGAGCTTGAAAACAGTCTCAACAAAGGGGAATCCATGCCTTTTTCGGCATACTACTATATCCTCCTCATGGCGAGGCTGATTGCTTTTGAGAGCAAAGCAAAGGAATTCACTAGCAAGGTGAATCAGTACCTGTCATGGGCTTCTTCTCAGGACTTTGCGGCAATGGACCTTGACGAATTACTGCATGTCTACTACAGCTTTAAGCGAGAGCTTCTTGGAAGATGGAGCCATACTGTTGACAATGATTTCCTTGCTATGACTACATATGGATTCCTGCGAACCTTGTGCAGAAAGTACAGGCTTGATGAGTCCTTTCTCCAGCAGATGATTACTGGCCTTGGCAGAGTAGCATCAGCACAGCAGGTAAAGGATATGCGCCTTATTGCACAGGAAGTGGCAGCAAGCCCAAAGCTTCAGGCTATTATCCTGGAAGGCAAAGCTAATGTTGCAGCATCAGACATTGAGAATCTTCCTGAATACAGCTTATTGCTTCGTAACATCAGGAAATACCTGCAAGAGTACAGGGGCAGGTTTGGGAATGACCTGAAGCTGGAGGCGCATAACGCTATTACCCTGCCTGAGTTTCTGAAGTTGTGCACCCTATATACACAAAATCAGAAAGCCACTACTATAAATGGACCCCAAAACAATGGATTGAGCAGGGAACTCAGAAGGCTTCCGGCTCACGCAAGGCTTGCGTTCCTGGCTGTTGTTCCCTCAGCAAAAAAATACCTCCGGAGAAGAGAAGCATACAGGCTTCTTCGCTCTCAGGCCTTTTCATACTGCCGCGATATATTTGCCGCCATGGGAAAAGGGCTCTATGAAGAGCAGGCTATTGTTACACCAGAGGATATTCAGTACCTGGAGCTCCATGATATCATTGGTTATGTCGAAGGAGCGTCCCCGGTGCCAGAGCTGAAGGGGCTTGTTGCAATGCGAAAAAAGGCATACCAAAAATATCAGAAAGAGCGTGTTCCTGACAGGTTTTCAACTGAAGCCAGAGAGCCCTTATGCCAGCATCCTGCACCAGAAGAAAAAAAGGAGAGTGGCCTGAGGGGAGAGGGCTGCTCTGGCGGAAAAATAAGGGGGAAAGTAACGGTCCTTGACTCCTACGCTCTGCCTGCAGGGAGCAATACGTTTGATATCATCGTCACTAGGCACACTGACCCAGGATGGACGCCGCTTTTTGGCCTCTGCAGGGGCATCATCGTTGAAAGAGGAGGTATGCTTTCCCATGCTGCAATTGTAGCAAGAGAACTCAATCTTCCCTGCGTAATAGGTGTTGCAGGAGCAACAGAAGCATTAAAAGACGGGCAGGTAATCACTATGGATGGAAAAACCGGTGAGATCAGGATTGAGAGCTGATGGCAATACAATCACTTCCGCTTTATTCACCAAACCTTGCAGTGCTTGAAGAGTTGCATGAGCGAATATATGGAAAAACACAGCAGCAGCAGGAAGCAATAGCACGCTACAGGAGATATCTTGCCACGTTTAACCCGTACCTTTCAGAGATTGATAGCATACAGTTTATCTTCAACAAGGAAGGCAACGCGCTTGCGCATCTTGTTGTTGCAATACATCCTGAACATAAGGACATCGGAATTATCGGATTTTTTGAGGCAGAAGACAAAACAAGCGCAGCTGCCCTCCTGAAACATGCCTGCAGCCATCTTCAGAGGAAAGGCTGCAGAAAAATCAGGGGACCTATAGACCTTTCAACCTGGCATTCCTACCGATACATATCAGGAATCCAGAAGACAAAGAGCATGCTTGACCCACTCCACCTTCCATGGTATGCCGGCACCTGGGCAAATCAGGGGTTCAGGGAAGTTGCATGGTTTGTATCAGCAGTCAGGACTGATTTTTCATACATCATCCCCTTCACTAAGCAGGGGCATGATACTGCCCTGGAAGCAGGATTTGGTATCCGGCAGTTTGACAGGAAACATGCAACCAGGGAATTGCGCATCCTGCACGGCATCTCCTCCAAGATATTTACGGACAGCTGGAACCATTCGCCGATTTCCCTTTCTTCTTTTTATTTTATCTATGAGCCCTATCTTTCCTTCCTGCAGGAGCAATACCTGCTTTTTCTGGAGGACAGCAGGAGGAACCCTGTTGGCTTCTGTTTTGCGCTTCCTGAAAAAGGCAACCCTAAGCGCCTCATTCTAAAGACGCTGGGAGTGCTCAGTGAGTACAGAAAGCAGGGGCTTGCTGCAGCGCTTTTGCATGCTATTCATGTACGGGCGCAGGAAGATGGCTTTGCTGAGTGCTATTATCCTTTCATTTTAGAGGGAAACGCAGTGACGAAATTTCCCTATGAAGGATATACTATGGTGTCATCATATGTCGCTTATGAGCGCTTTGCTGATAACAATATCCTCTCCTGACTTTACCCGTTCTAGAAGGCAGGAGGGCACAAGCGAATTTCCAAAAAACATGGCATCAGGGCAGCCATCGCACAGGTCCCATCCCTCCGGCAGATGGTCAGGAGGGTCAATCAAAAGGATGACCTGATACCGCAGCGGCTGCTCTCCAGAATTTTTCCAAAGATGCCTTTTTAGCCAGTGGGAAGCAGCAGCCACAGGCTCTCCGGCTGCTGCAAGGGAAGAAAGGCGGACATTATTGCCATTGACGGTAATAAAGTATCTGCATTTCTTTTTCCTGTACCGCTGCTGGAAAAACCTGTACTGATGAGGCTTCAGATGCCCTGCTACTTTGCTCCCTCTTAAAAGAGGAACAAAAAACAGCCATGACACTTTTCGCGAATGCTTCTTCCCAAGGTAAGCGCATGGCCTGCAGGAGTATGCCTCTCCAACAGTTTCTGCAAGCTTCTCCATCCCAATAGAACAAAGGCCTTCTTTTTTGAATGAGGACTGCGTTGCAGGAAGCATTTCCTTGTAAGGTATAAAGACCAGCAGGCTGATGATGTCAGCATTTCTTTTGGCAAACCTGCAGAGGCCGGCAACCTGATGGATATCACCTAAGGAGACAGGCATGATAAAACCAAGATTAATGCCACCTACATCACGAAACAGCCTGCAGAAATGCTCTCTTAACTGGTCGATGCTGTCTGGGCCAGTCATGTCAGGTCGCTGTTGGTACAAGTCGGCATGGATAATGAATTCAGTTGCCCCTGAAATTTTGAGGCGCTCAAGCTTTTCTCTTGTAAGCGCCAGCCCATTAGTATATATCTTGACTTTCATGCCAAGCCCTGCAATAAACGCAATTATCTCCTGCAGATGCGGGTAGAGCAGCGGCTCACCTCCAGCAATGGATATCGTCTGCGCATTGCGGTATTTCCTGTGCAAGGTAACTTCTTCCTTCAGCTTATCAAGAGGGGCATGCAGGCGTTTTGCTCCTTCTTCAGCAAGCCCTCGGTAACAGCCTGGGCATTTGAGCTGGCAATAGATTGTTACCTCAATCCACCCATTGGGGTTATCATCCGCTTTCCATGGCAGGCGGTACAGCTCTTTTGTGTTGATAGTCATTGGAACAGGAATGGTAATGCAAGGGAGCCATGCGTCACAAGGTAGAAAAATATTGCGGCTCCTGGGATTGCTGCAGCACTCAGGCCTTTTCTCAACAGGGCATAGGCGATCGCAGCGATGCAAACAACTGCTGGTGCCGCAAAGCTTAGCAAGAATTGGCTGGTGGTGTAAGGCTGCGAAAAGAAAAGTGCCAGGAACAGGCCATAAATGAACAGGCACAAGGTTACGAAGAATACTGCTGCTCCATCAATCCCAAGGCGTGCTGAATAGGTGTCGTTTCCTGTGGACTCCTGTTCCGGTGCCTTTAGTTTTCTTGCTATCTCAAGGATTCCTGCATTGCCGATAGCAAAAAGGAAATGGATGAACAAGCCAGGATCAGTAAGCGAGAAAAAAGGCGTGAACATCGCATAGATATAAAGCTGCACAAAAAAAAGCTGCAGTATATTCAAGAGGTTATACAAAAAAAAATGCCGCCTGAGCACAGTGCCTGCCATAAAATCAGCGCCGGCAAGAGCAGCGTAAGCATACGCAAAAAGGAGCCAAATCACTGCGTTGACTGAATAGAGCAGGGTAAGTATGAACTGGACAGCTATTCCCAACAGGTCTATCACAAGCAGCGCCTTAAGTGAGATTTTTCCCTTCTGTATCAGGCGTGAAGGATGATGCCTGTCATCAAACCTTTTATCCTTCATGTCATCAAAGACACGCATGTGAAACATGAAAAGCACAACGGTTATTGTTGCAATACCTATTGGCATTAAGCCTGGAAAAGGCCGGCCGAAAGGTGCAAGGACCACCGCCCCTGAACTCAAAACAACGAACAGTGAGGTAAGTACAAGTATCCAGACCGGGAATCGTTCAAGGGCATATGCCGCAACCGAAGCACTGACTGGCATTCTTTGCATTAGGCACCTTCCCTGCAAAATTGAGTGATGTGGCTGAGGACTTCTTCCTCTGAGGGAAAACGCCTGCCATCCAGATATGTTACTGCAGAGGATTCCCATTGCAAGGATACACCAGAAAGGTAAGGAATAAAATGCTTTGTTGTGCGGGATATCTCCATTTCCATTCGTGTCATATTTTCTATGCTTCTTCCTGCAAACCTGAAAAGCCCCCTGCAATTAAGCCCCTGCATCATTGCTTCAAGAAGGGCACCTGCAGCAACCTCTTCGCTATTGACTGCATTGATGATGGTACTCTTTTCCATGGCATGGCGGCTTTGCATGAGGATGTGCGCTACCTCCTCTGCACTGACGATATTCAATGTTGCATCCACATCACCTGCCAGGCGGATTACAGCATCGTTATGCTGTTTTTCTGTAACTTCCTGAAGTGCCTTGGCAAAAAGATAGATGGTCTTTTGCTTTCTAATACCAGTACAGTTTAATGCTGCAGAGCTGATGAGAATAGATGGCCGAACAATAGTTACTCTGAAATCCTGCTCACTACAAAACTCCTTTAGCATTTTTTCACATTCCCACTTGGACTGCTCATAGGGTGCCCTGAATGCCGCTGGCAAAGAAAGCCAGCCTTCAGGTACAGCAGAGGATACCTCTCCGCAGGCATAGGCACTGCTTACATAACAGAAATGCTTTAGTTTTTTAGAGTCTTTTAGGCAGGAAAGCAGCATACGCAGGGCAAAGACATTAGGATGCTCATCTCCTGCCCAGCGTTGTGCAAGGCTTGTGTCAGCAGCAAGGTGAATGACTTCATCACATCCCACCAGGCTTTTTCTTGCGTCTCCTGTGCCTGCAAAAGAGGAAGAAAGAAGGTCTCCTTCAAGGGGGTGAAACTTTCTCCCATTATCCCCTATGCATTGACTGCCTTGTACCCACTGAAATGACCGCTTATCTCTCGTAAGGGCATAAACAGACTGTACATCTGGCTCCCCGATAAGTGAGGTGAAAAATGCGCGACCTAACAATCCGCTTCCCCCAGTAAGAAAAACCCGTGCCATACCTAGCCGCTAAAGGGGGGTAATATAAAATTTTTTATAGCGCCAGAATACTTAGCGTTGGATGCAAATGCGACCATCCTACAGCATGTGCTGGGAGGATTCTGCAATCCTGACAAATGCCCTCAGGCCAACACACCATGACAGAATTCTTACTATTGCATCAGGAGGAGAAAACGTCTTTGCGCTGCTTTTGCACTCTCCTGAAAGGCTTGTTGCAATTGATGCTGATATTGGCCAGCTCATGATCATTCGCCTCAAAATTGCTGCAATAAAGGCATTGCCGTTTGATGCATTCATCCGCTTTCTTGGTTATCTCCCCTGCAATGACCGCCTCCTGCTTTATCAGAAGCTTGTTCCTCTCCTCTCACAGAAGGAGCAGCTATATTGGGATAGGCGGCCAGGATCCATTAGGTCAGGCGTAATTCATATGGGGAGGTTTGAGCGCTACCTCTCATTTTTTCGCAGGTTTGGCCTGCCTGTAATACTTGGGAGAAAGGCAATCAGGGCAATGCTTGCGTGCAGGTCAGTTACAGAGCAGCAGGTGATATTCAGGAAATCATGGGATTCAGCACGATGGAGATTAGGCTTTTCGCTTTTTTTTTCTTCCCTTGTGCTAAAGCATGCTGCTAGAGCAAGTGCCCAGTATGCGCATCTTGCTTCAGAAGGCCATTCAAATGTATTTAGATCCCGCTTTGAGAGGATGCTCTGCACAGTTCCTGTTAAGGGCAACTGGTTCCTGGCTTTCATTCTTACGGGCAGCCTTAGTCCTCCTCTCATAGGCCATCCTTATCTTGACCCAGCAGCGTTCAGCGTAGCCCGTGAAAAAGCCAGGCAAATTGAGGTAGTGCATGATGATATTATCAGCTTTTGCTCAAGGCAGAAGCCTGGCTCATTTACCCTATGCAATTGTTCAGATATCTTTGAGGGGATGTCTCAACAGGAGTATGAAAATTCATTACAGGTTATCGCCGGAGCCATTGCAAGGGGTGGCCGGCTATGCTATTGGAACAATCTTGTACCCCGCAACAGCCATCCCCTTTTTTCAGGTTTCACTCCAATCAAAAGGGGCATGCCAAAGGTGCAGGATAGGACAGGATTCTATGGGTCGTTTCATGTTGAAAGTCGCTCAGCATAGGATGCGTATGGCATTCCTGTGGCAAGTGAATTTGAAGGCGGTGCCACTGCAGAGCAATTCTCCATCTGCCATAAATGTTGCCTGCTTTGTGGTAGTTATGGTGATCTCCCTAGCCTGCACATGTTTCACCTCTCTATTCCTGAGATGAGTCCCCTTCAGCACTTTCAGGAGGATAGCAAAGTTTGCTGCTCTTGTAGGCTGTTTTGGTATGCTCACCACATCAAGCAGCCCATCTGATTGTTTGGCAGGGGGGCAGAGCAAAAACCGCTTCCCAATAAAAGGCTGGTTCATGATTGCACAGAGCATAAGCCTTTCAGGGTGAGTTTCATGGCCACACTTGATATCAACCCAGGCTCTGGCTTCCATCATCTTAGCAAGTGTCACAGCAAGGTAACTTAAATTCCCAAGAGGCAGGAGCACCTTTTGATGGAATGTTGATGCTGCCAACGTGTGGTGCGTCTTGACTACCTCGGCAGGAAGCCCAAAGCCTCCACCACTCAAAAAGAAATGTTTGTTAACCTTAAGCACGTCAATTTTTCTTATTTCCCCTGCAAGTATCCGGTCGTATGCCGAGGGCAATGAATTAGGTATTCCCAATGCGGCAGGGAGGTCATTTGCCCTTCCACAGGGAAGGAAACCGGCGTAGCATGTATCCCTTTGCCTTTTAGTTAGGGAGAAGAGCGCATTGGTGAAGGCATTATAGGTTCCATCCCCACCAAAGACAAGAAAAGTAGCGCCATTCCCAGATGCATAGCGCTGCAATAGGGACAAGCAGTTGCTAGCGTCTAAAAGGATATGATACGCCAAGCTCCTTGATTTACAGAAGCGTATGGCTTTCTTCGCTTTTGTAGCGTTAGGGTTGATGAGGGCTATTACCTTGTTGGCTATAGTAATCACCTTCCATCAGCGATTAATATCCTATAATCACAAAGCATGATGGCGTTTATTCTCCTGCCTTAGGTATTTCACTATAAAAATGGTTTGCGGCCATACGATTACGAGCCATTTGCTTTCTGCATGCAATAAACCTTAGAGAACTTTGCAAAAGTCT
>DUKR01000119.1 GCA_013329175.1 Candidatus Woesearchaeota archaeon | reverse complement strand
ACTCAGTTATTTGGTTGACACGAAAAGTGGATGCTACCTCACAAGCCTGAAAAGCTCATCGGGATAGCCATGAGTGGCAAGCTTTGGGGGATATGGCTCGTGGAAAAGGTGCATTCCCAAAAGCTCATCAGAAGAAAAGGCATTAGCCATGCCTCCCATCGCTTCAACGGGCAATGCGCAGCCTCATCCCTTTCGTTTCAGGCCATCGTGCATGTGTACATTCCGAGGTCAACAAAAAAAGGCTGCGCTTGCTGGCAAGGGCATTTGCTGCAGCCATTGCCACGAGGTTGAGTGCTGCACCATCGGGTATGAAGGATGGGCGACTATGAAGTGCACGACGGAATTTCCATCATCAATTTCACCGTAGGCAAAAGGAGATAGGACAGTAGCGTCGCTTTTGGCAAAGTCGGCGTTGGTAATGAGCCTTTAGGGAATGCTTTTTCAGGAATGATGCCCTTCACAGCTGCAAAGGGGCAGGCAGGCTCGTGGAAAAGGGGCATTCCTAAAAGCTCATAAGATAGAAATCAATAGCTATAGCCTTTTTGCTTCTCCAGCCAATGCGTAACTTCATTCTTTTCTATCCTAGTAATCCTCTCATTGTAAATTCCAAGGGAGAAAAGAAAAGTGAAGAAAAAGAAGTAAAAACAAAAAAGGCTCGGGCTGCCGCTTGCTGCAGGCATGAAAGATGGATGCCAACGCGGAGCATGGCATTATCCTCCTCAGGGACACCATGGTGTTCAGGCAAACACCATCACCCCGAAATCGCTGCATTCCTCCCCCCCTATCCTGAAGGTATGGGAATCTATGATTTCGACGCTGCCGGCATCCCTCAGCTTTTCAAGAAGCGGATGATGCATTGTTGCATCAACCTGCCCATAGCTGAGCATATTGCCTGCCAGCACAGCGCCGATTAAGACAAGGATGCCTGACTCATGGTAGAGAATGGTATTCCGAAGCATTTTCAGGATTCGCTCTGCAGTCCTTTCATTCTCGCTTCTCACCACGGCAAGGTGCTTTTTTGCTATGGCTATTGATGCAGCACAGTGATAAGAGCAGGGAAAGTGAGAAAGCAGGGAGATGTCAAAATGGCGCATGGCAATGTTTGTCTCGTAGGGGAAAGGCCTGCTTGTGGAATTGTCAAGGGCAAGAAGGGTATAGTCATTGCTCTTCTGCGACTGGGTATCGTAGTGTCGTGCAAAGAACCTACAGCAGCAGGCAGGGTAGCCGAGTACCTCTCCAAGTGCTATATGCTCCTGCTGGTGCTCATGCATCTTCGCTTTCTTTGCTATGGCCTGCTCCCTTGCGATGTAGAGGAAAGCATAGCCTTCTGCTGCTCCCTTGGGAAGGATTGTCCCTTTGTCTGAATAACCCTTGGAGTCATCCTTCTTTATCAGGAAGTCTGATTCCTCAGCGTGCAGCTGGTGCCTCTTCAGGAATGCAAGGTAGCTGCCTTTCTTTTGGATGTCGGCAAGGATTCGTGTGCAGGGCTTCATGCCCCTCATGACGTACATGACCTCAAGCGACTTGATGGCTGAATCAAAGACGTTCTGGAGTTCTTTAAGCATGATCCATCAGAGGCAGGATAGCAATAAAAATGCTTCTGATGAGTGCTGCCCTATCACTATTCCTGCCGCTTTCCCCTAGAAACCAATCACCGCACTACGCATTCGCCTTGCCTCTCTTCACAACCACAAACAGCTTATCATTCTTCCTCACCGTTTCAGCGATGGGGATAGTGATGCTCTGGCCTTTTTCTGCCTTCTCTGCATTCCTATCGCCGACTCGTATCCCTTCAACTGTGGCGCTGATGATGCCTGTTGTAGGGCCGGTTATTGCAATGGCATCCCCTATCTTCAGCTCTCCGGATTCAAGATAAAATTCAGCAATCATGGGTTTTGCAAAGTAGTTGATGGCCTTGCCGGCATAGATTTTCTCAGTGGTTGCCTGCGAGCCATAGCTGCCGCTCCACTCGCCCAGTCTCTTGCCAAGATAATAGCCGCCTTCCCAGAATCCCCTGTTATAGACCTTCCCTAGCTCCTGCATCCAGCCCTTCACCTTTTCTGTGGTATAGGTGCCATTCCTGACGGCAAGGACAGCCTCCTTATAGGCCTTTGTGGTTGCATAGACATAGTCAGCCTTCCTGCCGCGTCCTTCAATCTTGAAGACAGATACGCCTGCGCCAATGAGCCTGTCAAGAAAGCCGATGGTGCAGAGGTCCTTTGGGCTCAAAACGTAGTTGTTGTCAATGACGAGCTCATCACCAGTCTCCTCGTCAGTCACCCTGTAGCTTCTCCTGCAATTCTGAAGGCAAGCGCCGCGGTTAGCTGACGCGTTGTAGGTCGCAAGGCTCATGTAGCACTTGCCTGAAATTGCGACGCACAGCGCACCGTGGGCGAAAAGCTCGATTCTTAGGAGCCTTCCTGATGGCCCCTTGATATTCTGCTTCACAATCTCATCAGCTACTGCCTTGATCTGGGAGAGCGTCAGCTCTCTTGCAAGCACCACCACGTCGGCAAATGCCGCATAGAATTTCACTGCCTCAATGTTTGAGACGTTTGCCTGGGTTGATATGTGCACTTCAATGCCCATCTCTTTTGCCGCTTGGATTGCTGAGATGTCTGAAGCAATGGCTGCTGTAATCCCTGCTTCTTTTGCCGCCCTAAGAAGGCGCCTCATCACGCCTAGGTCTTGGTCGTAGAGGACGACGTTAAGGGTGAGATAAGTCTTCAGTGCGTGCTCTTTTGCTATTGCTGCAATCTTAGGCAGGTCTTCTATTGTAAAGTTGTTTGCTGCCCTTGCGCGCATGTTGAGCTGTTCGGCGCCAAAGTAGACTGCGTCTGCCCCTGCCTGTATTGCTGCCTGTAGGGATTCAAAACCCCCTGCAGGAGCCATGATCTCGATGTCACCATTGGTATCCATGTGGCAAGGGAATGGTAGCTGATTTTTAAGGGTTTGGAGAAACAAAGAATAATATTTTAAAAATGGATATGATTACCGTAGTGCATGGTGGTTGCGTCTGAATTTGATTTGGGAGAAAGGATTTTATCTTTGAAAAAGGTTTCTAGTGATTATTCCATGTTAGAAAAAAAAGCCTCGTGTCCTTAAATCGTTCTTGACCCACTATTCCCTTGAGGAGAATAGGATGCTCTGGGAACGATATTAGGACACTAAGCAAAACTCAGAGTGTGGGAAAATCTCAAGAGAGAAATTTCCTATTTCTCATGCCTTTTGGCATACTGAATGCAGCAAGTGTTGGCTGCGTATTCATCCAAACGTGAAGGAGTTGAAGGTAAAGCCCTGCTCTGCAACAAGCTCCAAAGTATGGCTGTCATACCCCGCATCTACAACCGTATAGAGCCGTGGCTCTGTCACGATAAGAGAGCTCTGCTCGCCATCTATCCTGACGTCAGATCCTGCATTGCTTTCATCAAGAGGCTTTCCGTCAAGCAGCACTTTTAGTCTCATAAGCCTTCCCCCTGAATCAGCGACGATATGGAGTTGCGATGCTGCATAGGGAAGAAAGACGCGTGCGCCATCCTCAGCAGCTATGAGGCTGTCTGGCGTGCTTGTCCACTTACCGCTCAGGCTGAACGCATTTTTCACCAGATCTGACGGCCATGCATAGTCAGGGGTGCCCTTTTGCAGCCCTCCCTTGTTGCCTATGTTCTGGCCTCTGGGAATGGCAAAGGAATAGCCTGCATACAACTCAGGGGTGAGAGGCATGGCAATTTTCTTCTTGTCCTCTCCAATGGTTACGCCACTGACGTTCTCACCACGCTCGGCAAGGAGTTTTTTGATCATCTCTTCAGTTTCTGCATATCCTCCCTCCCCTATGTGGTCATAGCGGATAAAGCCATCGGCATCAACGAGGTACTTCCTTGGCCAGTAGCGGTTCTGGTATGCTCTCCATGTCTGCATGTCATTGTCCTGCACAACAGGGTAGGCAATGCCATACTTAGTAATGGCGTCCTGAAGATTGTCAGCATTCTTCTCAAACTCAAATTCTGGAGTATGAACACCGATGATGACCAGGCCATTGTCAGCATATTTCCCGTGCCACTCCTTCAGATACGGCATGGTCCTGATGCAGTTGATGCAGGAATAAGTCCAGAAATCAACAAGCACAATCTTTCCCCTCTGGCTTCTCATGGTGAGTCCATGGTCAGCGTTGAATGTGCCTGCAATCCCTGCCAGCTCAGGAGCAAGGGTATACTGCTTTTCCTTTTGGGCAATGCGCTCCCTGTCAGCTTCACTCAATTGCACAGGAGGCACTCCCTGCTCCTGCTGCGCGCCTGCACTAGCTGGCTCCTGGGCAGGCTGGATGGAATTGCTCTGGTTAAGGGACTCAAGATAAGCTATGCTTCCAATAATTGCCGCAACAACAACAAGCAGGATAACTGCCCTTTTTTCCATCATTATTTCTCCTTTTTTACGGCAGTGGTGGCAAGATAGGAAAGAAATCCTGGAATGATAGGCAGGATGCAGGGGCTTAGGAACGACACCAGCCCTGCAGCAAAGGCTATGCCCATGTTGACCATGGTGAGTGATGATATTCCACCGCCTATGCTTATGCCGGTATCAAGCCCTGCGACACCATTGACCAGGAAGCCTATGTTTGCGATGCGCGACAACTGGTTGGTGAAGACAAAGATGCCGATGATGATGAGCAATACTCCAAAAGCGCATTCAATCCATTTCAGCCATCTGCCCGCCTTGTTGATGAATGCCTGTGCCTCGGTTGTGAAAAGGCCAACCAGCAGGAACGGCAATCCAAGACCAAGGGTGTATGCCATGAGCAGCACAAACGCAGAAGTTGCCTGGGTTGAGGCAAGTGCAAGGATTGCGCCAAGCGCAGCAGTCACACAGGGAGTCCACCCAACGGCAAACGCAGCGCCAAAAACGAAGGAAGTGACAAAATGCGACTCAAACTTTTTCTTTACCCTGATTTTGTGGTCACGCGACAGGAACTTGGGTTTAATCAAGCCCAGCAGGAAAAGCCCGAAAAAGATGATGATGACTCCGCCTATGCGCGCAAGCCAGTCCTGTACTTCATAGGAAACACTGGTAAGGATGGTCTGTAGGAGCACTCCGACAAGGGAAAAGATGACTGAAAATCCCAGCACAAAAAAAACGCTGCTGAAAAACACGTTCCAGTCCCGCTTTGGCTTTTCTGCCTGCTGTTCAGTTGCCATTGTTATATCCATCCAATCTCGGTGAGGTACCTTGCCTTGTCCCTGCTATGAGGTAAAAGATGACGCTCTTCAGTGGGTCCATCATAGGCGCTGCGTCAGATGCTTTCTTTTAAAGGTTTGCGGCCAAAGGGGCTTCATCCAAATATTTTGAATAAAAGTACGAATCTTTTTATTTGCTGAGTAATAACAATAACTTATGGTTAACAGGGGACCCTATCACTTATTTTGAGCACTGCCTTCCATTGCAGCAAGCGCATCGTCAATCTTTTTGTGAAATTCTCCAATCGTTCCCGTGTTCTCGATAACAACGTCAGCCATGGCAATGCAGCGGTTGACCTGCTGGCCCCTGGTTGCACCGCGGTTCTCGCTGGCATCAAGGCGCTTGAATGCTGCAAACGTCGCGGGATCACCGTGCCTCCCTCGGGAGAGGATGCGCTTATAGCGCATGGCAGGAGGGGCAACAATTGCAAGGAGATGGAAATCCTTTGCCTTCCTGAACTCCCTGGTCTCGGGAGGGTTGCGGATGCCCTCAGCAACCACCCTGCTGGTTGTTGCTGCCTCAAGAATCTTTTTTGAAAGGATGCCCTGGTTTTTTGCTTCTTCCTTGATGGTGTTGCCAAGCTTTTGCAGGTTTTGCCTTATAGGCTCAATGCCCCGCTCATGGGCGATCTTGCGGAGGATATCAGAATAGGAGAAATACTCAAAGCCCTTTGTTTTGAGGTAGTCAGAGGCAACGCCCTTGCCTGCTGCCATGGTTCCGGTGATGCCGATAATCATAGCTAGTTTTTTTTTTGCGGTTATAAATAATTAACTCAGCCAAGTATGCATGATGCAGATTAATCGTACTCCTTCACTCTCCTGAAAAGCCCTAGGGAGAGGAGGCAGTCTCATGGGGGGCGGGCATTCCCCCAAAAAATCATTCAAAAAAAGGCAATGTCTATTCTCCCATCACTTCCACAGCCAATGCGCAACTTCATCCTATTCGTTGCATCTGACCTATCTCTTAGCGATTCCGAGGTAAACAAAAAAGGATCGGGCTACGCTTGCAGCAGGACATTTGTTGCAGCCATCGCCTCAGTGTTGCGAGCTGCACTACTGAGAATGAAGGATGGGCACGCGTACAGTGCACGACGGAATTTCAATGACCAAATTCACTTCAAGCAAAAGGAGATAGGACAGTAGCGCCGCTTTTGGCAAAGAGGATGTAGGCAATGAGCTTTTAGGGAATGCCTTTTTCGGGATTGATGCCGAGCGCAGTTACAAAGAGGCAGGCAATTTCATAAAGGTGAAGTACTACGAATTTTGGGGGTATAAGAAAATGGCCTGAATTATTCCCTACTGGAGTATTTTTCAGGATTTGTTGCTCCAGCTTAAATGCTAAATTCTGCATCACGGGCCAAGGCTTGAGAAAAACTTAAATACTCACGTACCTCCCCTCAGCTATGGCAACGCACACAATAGCAGCCCTTGGCTCTCATTCTGCATTGCAGATATTGAAAGGTGCAAAAGACGAAGGCTTTGCAACCATTGCCATCTGCAAGAACGGAACGGAGAAGCCGTATGAGTCTTTTGGGGTTGCAGACAAGATAATTTCTGTTGAATCATTCAAGGACATTCTTGACATCCAGGATCTCCTGCTTGCTGAGAATACCATTCTTATCCCGCATGCCTCGCTGATAGCCTATGTGGGAACCGATAGGCTAAAGGATTTGAGAGTGCCCTACTATGGGAACAAGGCAATCCTTGAATGGGAATCTGACAGGGAGATGGAGCGGAAGTGGCTGAAGAGCGCAAAGCTCAAGCTTCCGAGGATATTCAATACACCAAAGGAGATTGACAGGCCGGTCATCGTGAAGTTCCATGGAGCGAAGGGAGGGAAAGGCTATTTTCTTGCAAAGGATGAGCATGACTTCAGCGCAAAGATCAAGCTGCATGCAGATAAGACCAAATACGTGATTCAGGAATACATTCTTGGCGTCCATATGTATGTCCATTACTTCTACTCCTCACTGACAGGCGAGCTTGAGATATTGGGTTTTGACAAGCGGTATGAGTCAAATGTTGACTCCATAGGAAGAATTTCTGCACGTGACCAGATGGCGCTGCCTGAAGAGAAGGTTGATCCATCATACGTGATAGTTGGGAATATCCCTGTCGTAGTACGGGAGTCGTTTCTTCCTGAGATGTTTGCGATGGGAGAGCGGGTTGTCGCTGAGTCAAAGCATATCGCACCGCCTGGGCTGTTTGGGCCGTTCTGCCTTGAGACGGTCATGACGCCACAGAGCGAAATCGTGGTGTTTGAGATCTCTGCTAGGATTGTTGCAGGGACCAACCCCTATGTTAATGGAAGCCCCTATACTTGGCTGAAGTATAATGAGCCCATGTCAACCGGGCGAAGGATTGCAAGGGAGATTAAGCTGGCAATAGAGCAGGACAGGCTTGACGAGGTGCTTGGATGATGAACAAAAGCGTAGTACTTGTTGGTTTGGTTGCGATTCTGCTCGCAGCTTTCGCATCTGCTGCTGACCTTTCGTCGTTTCCTGACAGCTTTATCGCTAATGATAAGTTTGATGCTTACATCGTCGTCGGCGACCATGCGTCTGCAACTGACGTGATTGCGCAGACCAGCCTTGCGCTGATATTAGGCTCCTATATCGGCGCTCCGCAGTCTGGAATCACCAAGCTTGCAAGCGAAGGGTCTGTATCGGATGATATGGTGCTTATCGGCAACCCCTGCGTGAATGGCCTGACTGCGGAGGTTTTGGGAAATCCTAATCCCTGCCACGAGGGTTTTGAGGATGGAAAGGCAGTGATTCGCATGGTTGAGGCTGATGGCAAAAACTACATCATCGCTGCGGGATACGATGCACCTGGCAACAAGATTGCTGTTGACTATCTGGCAGGATTTGAGGAGCATGGACTGTCGGGAAGTGAAATCGTGATTGATGCTCCTGCAGCAGAAACTGAGCAGGATGTTCTGGCTGAGGGAAGGCAGATATCAGACGCAAAAGAAGAGGATAGCGCAGAGGAATCTCCTGAAATTGTGCAGGAACTCACTGAACCTGGCGTTGCCCAAGAGCCTGAAAAGCAGCCAGAAGCGCAGGAGCAGGCTCCCCTTCCTGAAGAGCAGCGACCTGACGCAAATTTCATTGGCAAGCTTTGGCTATGGCTTGTCGGCCTGCTCAATTGATGCTCTGTGGCGCTTTGGATTTTTCGTGCATCCCTTAAGGAGGGTTATCATGATAAACGCAAAAGAGGTGAGGGACATCCTTTCTTCGTACAATACTGGCAAGATCACCATAGGGGTGCTGGGCGGCCATTCGGCGCTTGACGTGTGCTGCGGGGCAAAGAAGCACGGCTTTCGGACGGTTGCTGTGTGCCAGAGAGGCAGGGAGAAGACCTATGCCTGTTATTACAGGTCGCGTGAGGGCAAAGGCATTGTAGACGAAGTAATCCTTGTGGACAGGTTCAGCGACGTCCTGAAAAAGGAGGTGCAGAAACGCCTTGTTGCACTCAACACTATTTTTATCCATAACCGGTATTTCTGGGTGTATTTTCCAGATTTTTCAAAGGTGGAAACTGATTTTCAGATTCCCATTTTTGGCTCCCGCTCCATGGTAAAGCTTGAGGAGCGTGACGTGCCTAAGAATCAATATTACCTTCTTGGAAAGGCAGGGATACGGATGCCTAAGATATTTTCTTCGCCTAAGGATATTGACAGGCTTGTCATAGTGAAAGTGAATGAGGCAGAGCGGGTATATGAGCGGGCGTTCTTTTTCGCTGCTGATGCGAAGAGCTATGCAGAGAAGTCCAATGAGCTGATTGCAAAGAAGATGATTGCAAAGAGCGGCCTGAATAAGGCAGTGATTGAGGAATTCATCGTCGGAGCGCAGGTGAACTTCAATTACTTCTATTCCCCTCTTACGCATGAGCTTGAGCTGATGGGGACGGACATGAGGAGGCAGACGAACCTTGACGGATTGCTGAGGCTTCCTGCTTCTGTGCAGCTTGAGGTGTTGCGCCACATCGAGCCGAAGATGATTGAGACGGGACATATTGCGGTAACCCTAAAAGAGTCAATTTTGGAGAAGGCATTTGCTCTTGGGGAGAAGTTTGTCGCGGCGTGCAGGAAAGAATGCCCGCCAGGCATCATCGGGCCGTTTGCGCTGCAGGGGGCAATCGCATCTGAAAATGGCAGGGAGGAGCCTGTCATCTTTGACGTCTCGATGAGAATTCCTGGCTCGCCAGGCACAATGTTTACGCCGTACTCAGGATATTTGTATGGCGATTCCATCTCGTATGGCGAGAGGATTGCAATGGAAATCAGGAAGGCTATTGAGTTGGGGAAACTGGAGAGGGTGTGTACGTGATTGTTATGCCACAAATCATAGTCATTAATTTTGGCTCGCAGGTAGCGCACCTTATCTCACGCAGGATTCGGGAAATGGGAGTGTATGCTGAGCTGGTGCCGTCAGGCGTGCCTCTTTCTGATATACAAAAATTGAGGCCGCTTGGTATTATCCTGTCTGGAGGGCCATCTTCAGTCAACGAGCAGGGAGCGCCTGTGTGCGATACGGGAATTCTTTCCATGGGCATCCCGATTCTTGGCATCTGTTACGGCCACCAGCTGCTCGCACGCTTTGTAGGAGGAAAGGTGTCCAATTCCGATGTTAAGGAATTTGGGAAAAAGTCACTAACCAAGCACGGGAAATCGCTGCTCCTCAGGCCATTAGCTGCCAGAGAGCAGATATGGATGAGCCACGGTGACTCGGTCATCAGCCTACCCAAAGGATTTGTGGTGACTGGAAATACCGACACCTGCCCCATCGCTGCTTTTGAGAATCCGGAGAGGGGACTCTATGCAGTGCAGTTTCACCCGGAGGTATCGCACACTCCCAAGGGAAATGGGCTTCTCAGGGCGTTTGTGTTTGACATATGCAAAGCGAAGAGAGACTGGGACGTCAAAAACCTTTCTCAAAAGCTTATGAGGGAGATTCAGGAAAAAGTCAAAGACGCTCACGTCCTTATGGGCATCTCAGGCGGCGTTGATTCAACAGTCGCAGCGATCCTTATCCGCAGGGCTATAGGGAAACAACTGCACTGCATTTTTGTTGATCACGGGCTTTTGAGAAAGAATGAGGCAAAGGAGGTTGAGCAAAGCTATAGGCATCTTGGCCTTGACATCCATTACGTTGATGCATCCGGCACGTTCCTCAGAAAGCTTGAGGGTGTCACAGACCCTGAAAAAAAAAGGAAAATCATCGGGCACACTTTTATCGGGGTGTTTGAGAAAAAGGCACGGGAGCTTGAAAAGAAGCATCCTGCAATTACCTTCCTTGCCCAGGGCACGATATACCCTGACAGGATTGAATCAGCCGCTCCATCAAACGCAGCAGCAAAGATAAAATCACATCACAACCTCACCCTGCCTGAAAAGATGAAGCTGGAAGTGATTGAGCCTCTCAGGGACCTGTATAAGGACAGTGTCCGCTCTGTAGGGAGGGAGCTTGGCATTGACGAGAAGCTTATTCTGAGGCACCCTTTCCCAGGGCCAGGACTAGCAGTGCGCATTCTTGGCGCAATCACTCCTGACAGGGTGAAGATCCTGCAGGAGGCTGACCACATTTTTATTTCAGAACTGAAGAAGTCTGGCTATTATGAGAAGACATGGCAGGCGTTTGCAGCACTTCTTCCGGTAAAGGCTGTGGGGGTGATGGGAGATGCAAGGACATACGAATACATCATATCGCTTCGGGCAGTCACCTCCATTGATGCGATGACAGCTGACTGGGCGAAACTCCCTCAAGAGTTTCTTGAGGCTGTGTCCAACAGGATCATCAACGAGGTGAAGGGCGTCAACAGGGTGGTGTATGACATCACCCAAAAGCCTCCAGGGACAATAGAGTATGAGTGAATGGAACTCCTCGAATCTGCAACGTTCCCGAAGGGAAAAATCTCGAGTTCTGGCTGGCGAATTACTTCCGAGAAGGCCTCACCTACCCACTTTCCCCCTGCTGGTATGCCATCGCAAGAGATGCGTTGATGCGCTGCTGGATATAGGCTGCTAACTGCTGCGGATTGTCAAGGCCACGCAGGCGAACCTGCTGCTGCTTCATGGCTGACAGTTCCAGGGTGAGCGAGCCACTGCTCAGTATAGGCGCAAGCACGCCATCTTCAGCTATGCTGACCCGTGAGATGTTCCTGTAGGGTATGGCCTGCTCGCGCAGCACAAGAAAAGCCACCGTCTGGTAAACCTTCATCTGCTCATCCTCGAACTCATACCGCAGGTTTGTGAGCAGCACGTAATGGTAGACCCCCATTGCCGCAAAGATAACAATGGCAACGCCAGCAAGAAGGGTAATGACTGCTCCGGCGCTTGGAAGCACACCTACATCTATGCCTAACTCGGGAAGAGCAACGCCTATTGCCCCAAATGATTCAGCAAAGACCTCCATGCCAACGAACAGGTGGAGCACTATGATAACTATGATAATCCCTAGTGCGGTTCCAGCAAACTTGAGAAGGCTGATGATGAATAGCTTTGCAATGTTTGGCCGCAGCACGTCAGCTGGCATTTACGCCACCATTTCAACCCCACTATGGGGCCTGGCTTCAACAACTGCCTTGCCTATTCCTTCTCCTACTGAAAAAGACTGCATGGAGACAATCCCTGCCAGAGCCTCAAGGAATGATATCTTTTTCTGGTACACTGCTGCTTTTGCTGTGATGTTGAGCGTGTTCTCTATATAGGCCATCGCCTCATTCCTTCCACCTAATTCATCAACCAACCCAAAGCCAAGGGCCTCACTCCCAAGAAAGAACGATCCGTCTGCGATGTTCTTCACTTTTGCCCTATCAAGCCCCCTGTTTTCAGCAACGGCATCAATGAAATAGCCATGGATTATGTTCAGCTTCTCCTGAAGAATGGCGCGCTCATCATCAGGCAGTTCCCTGAAGGGGACACCCATGTCTTTTCGCTCTCCTGCCACCAGGCGCTGGTAGGTCACATTGTAGCGCTCTATGAATCCCGCAAATTCAAGATATGAAGAGATGACGCCAATCGAGCCTGTGACTGACATCCTGTTCGCGACGATGTGATTCGTTGCTGATGCTATCCAGTAGGCTCCTGACGCTCCCACCTCGCGTATCCAGGCAACGGTAGTCTTGTTGAGCGAGGCAACCTTCAGTGCTATCTCTTCAGATGCCACTGCCGAGCCGCCGGGAGAGTTGATCTCAAGGATGATTGCCTTAATGCTTGGGTTCTCAGCTGCCTTATCCAGCTGCTCAATGATGTCCTGCGAGCCTGTAACCGAGGAGAATGCACCTGAATCAGCATCGCCGTAGATGGGGCCTTTTATAGGGATGATGGCTACATTTGCTCCTGCCGCATCAAAATCAGCTGAAAGGACGAGGGCAAAGATTCCTGCAACCATCGTACTGAAGAATCCCATGATAACGAGGATGATAATGACGACAAGCCACCTGTTGCTTCCCTGTCCCTTTTCCTGCGTTTTCTTTGCCATTTTTTCAGGTAAGTGTGAAGAGTTCCACTGTCCGAGTCCTTGTAAGGACCTCTGATAGCCTTCTTCCGCCCTGCGTGAACAGCATGGAAAGCGGATCAATCACCCAGAGGAGCACAAAGGGGAATACCGGCATGATGAACACGTTCCTCACAACGGCCTGCCAGAGCGTCAACTGCTTTCTCTCTTCAGCTATAACTCCTATATTTAAGAGCATTTTTCCAACAGTCCTTCCGACGACATATTCGCAGGCTACAAGATAGCACATCGCAAAGAGGCCGATGAAGAGCGATATAGCTGAGAGGAGTGCCACCGATTGAGGTGAAGAGGAGAGCATGCTGTAGGCTTCCCTAAACCCAGCATCTGCGAAAGCAAGGCGCTGAAGTATCCCCTCAAATGGCGAAATGATGAAGAAGTGTATGATGAGCAGGTCAATGACAAATGCTGCTCCCCGCTTCCATAATCTCGCTGGCCCTGCAAATATCCTTTCCTGAGGGAGATTGAGTGAGTATTCGCTCATAGGGACCGAGGAAAGAGTGAGATATAAAAAGGTTTGGGGTTGCGGGGCTTCATCCAGAAAATCGCGTTATACTTTCATTACTTCGCAATCCATTCATTCTTGGCGGCAGACGGCCATTTTGCGAAAGGCAAAATGTCCTACGGGGAGCAAGAACTTGCGTTCGAGCTGCGCTCTCGCAACGGCCCGAAGGGCGCGTCATTCCCAAAAACAGGTCATTGCCACCCTACTGGCTGCCACCATAGCCGTTTCTGTCCCCACTCATTAAATCGCAGGCGTAGACT
>DUKR01000118.1:13536-13742 GCA_013329175.1 Candidatus Woesearchaeota archaeon | reverse complement strand
CTACTGTTCTCTCTCCTTCTGCCTGCGGTGAAATTGCTCATGGTAATTCCGTCGTGCACTGCTGCCCGCGCTCATCCTTCAACCACGCAGGTAGCAGCGCTCTAATACTGCGGCGATGGCTGCGGCAATGCCAGCAACACATGCCATTGCCAGCAAGCGCAGCCCGAGCCTTTTTCGTTTTCACCTTTTTTTTCTTCACTTTTTTT
>DUKR01000118.1:13108-13352 GCA_013329175.1 Candidatus Woesearchaeota archaeon | reverse complement strand
TTCTTTTCTCCCTCGGAATTTCAAAGTGCACTATCCTCTGCAATACAAAGGATGAAGTTATGAATTGAGTGTGGAAGCAATGGGAGGCATGGCTAATGCCTTTTTTTGAATGAGATTTTAGGGAATGCCTCTTTTCCACGATCCTGCCTACCGATATTCCTCAAAGCTTGCCTGCCCCGACTATACTGAGGCAATGGCTGCAACACATGCCCTACAGCAAGCGCAGCCCCGAGCCGTTTTTGTT
>DUKR01000118.1:0-12943 GCA_013329175.1 Candidatus Woesearchaeota archaeon | reverse complement strand
CCGAGCCGTTTTTGTTTTCACTTTTCTTTCTTCACTTTCTTTCTTCTTTTCTCCCTCGGAATGTGCAATGAGATGATGGCCCGAAACGAAAAGAATGAGGTTACGCATTGGCAGTGGAAGCGATGTGAGCTATGGCTAATGCCTTTTTTCATAATGATGTTTTGGGGAATGCCATGCTTCCCACGAGCCCGCTTTCTTCCTTCCGGTGGAGCTTTCCAGGTTGGTGAAGTAGTGCCACCTGGTAAAAATGGGAACTGAAATCAGAGCAAGCATTATTAATAAGGCATACCCACCACATCAAAATGTCACAAATAGCCATAGACAACGAAGGGCTAAGCGCACTGGTCACCATTATCCTTTCTCAAGGAGAGACATTTAGGACAGAATACTGCCAGTTTCGCGACTGTACGCCTGGTATCGAGATGTTTACTGAAAGAAGAGACAATCCATGGATGCGTTTTATGACAGGTGAGCATGTGTACTGGCAATGCTACAGGGCAAACGATGGTGGAACAATAACTCTTACAAACGATAAAATCGGAGGTGTGCTTCTTGAAAAGATCGACATTGGAAATGAATGGTGCGTTGACAGGAGTTCACTTGTTGGCGCAGATGGTTCAGTAATTATTGATAGATTTGTTTACTCCCATCTAATGGGGGGAATTTTTGGTCCTGGCCTTTTTTATCATCATCTCAGAGGCGAGGGAAATGCGTTAGTCAGTGTGGATGGGAAAGCAGACCTGATAACACTTGCTCAAGGAGAGGAAAGGATAATTGACCCTGACTATCTTTTCATGTTCCGGCCTGGAATGGATATGGCACTGCAACGAAACCAGGGACTTGTCAACCAGTTTATCAACGGGCTTTTTTTTCTAAAGATTACTGGGCCGGCAGAGTTTTACATTGATAGGATTGTTGGAGAGCATAGCAATGCAGGCGTGGTCCATAAGGCATGTTCAGTGATTAAGGATTACCTCTGGCCTGTCTGATTGAAATATGCCTCTTTTCTCTTCTTCGTGCCCCACTCCGTATGAAAGGCGCCCTTCCTGTCAGTTCTTTCATAGGTATGCGCTCCAAAAAAGTCGCGCTGCGCCTGGGTAAGATTCGCAGGAAGCTGCCGGGAAGCATACTGCAGAATGTAATTGCGGGAGGCATCAAACGCCATGAGCGGCACACGGGATTCAGCAGCAGCGCAGCACACCTTCGCAAGAGATTCCATTCCTGAGGTTATCGCCTTGCTAAATGCAGGAGCGGCAAGAAGGCTTGAAAGCTTTGCATCTTTGGCATACGCTCGTGTGATGTCGCCAAGGAGCTTAGCGCGGATAATGCACCCTGCCCTCCAAATGCTGGCAAGAGTAGAAATATCAGGACCTCCAAAGGAATATTCCTTATTGGCCAGCTGCATCAACTCAATGCCCTGCGCATAGCAGGCTATCTTTGCTGTAAACAGCGCCTGCTCAAGGGCATCAATAAGCTCCTGCCTGTCCCCTGAATATCTCCTTGAAGATATGCCAAGCTTCTTTGCAAGCGCCACGCGCTCAGCCCTCCTTGCTGAGATCGCCCTGCCTTCAACCGCAGCATAGATGCCTGGAATTGCAACAACGCCTGAGGGCAATGTAAGAGAGTTAGCAACAGTCCACGTCCCTGTCCCTTTCATCCTGGCGGAATCAAGAATAAAATCAACAAGCTGCCCCTTGCCAAAAGGATCCTCCTGCTTGAGAACTTCCGAGGTGATCTCGATAAGATACGATTCTAAAACTCCCTTGTTCCATGCTTCAAACACCTCAGCAATCGAAAGGGCATCCATGCCCAGAGCCTTTCGCATCAGGTCGTACGCTTCCGCTATCAGCTGCATGTCAGCATACTCAATTGCATTATGCACCATCTTCACATAATGCCCTGCCCCTCCTGCGCCGATAAACGCCACGCACGGCTTTCCATCCTGAGGGGCTTTAGCTGCCACTGCCTCAAGCGCCTTCTTCAGGCGTTTTTCATACACTTCCCTTGAAAATCCGCCAGGCATGATAGATGGCCCATGCCGCGCCCCTTCTTCTCCGCCAGAGACACCTGCACCAAAGAAATGGATGCCCTTTGCAGAAAGCTCAGCACTTCTTCGCCAGGTGTCAGTAAAATGGGAATTTGCAAAATCCACCAGCAGCGCACCCTTTGAAAGGAGAGGAGCAAGCTGAGCGATGACTTCCTCGGTTGGGGCTCCTGCCTTGACCATGATGAAATATGCCCCCTTTTTCCCTGCAAGCGACACAAGCTCAGGGATGTCGCCTAGCACCGGATGCATCCGCTTTGCAAACGGCTCATGCTTTACTGCATCATAGGCTTGCTTTGTCTTTTCTGCGGTGCGGTTATAGATAGTGATGGCAAGCCCTTTTTCAGCGAAATTTTTGGCTAAAGCGCTGCCCATGACGCCCATGCCTATCATTGCAAACTGAGGACGTGCCATTTCTTTCCAGCCACCTTCTTTTTTGCTCCTTTGCGGAATTAATAAAGCTTTCTGGAATGAAAGAAAAAAGTGCGGCAAAGCAATCCTTTTATACATATCACTCCAAAACCACAACATGCGGCTGGAGCCTCTGGTAGAGAGCAGAAAGGTGCACGTTGCTCTTATCATTCTTATCACCATAGCAGCATACGCAAACACCATTCAAAGCCCATTCTTCTTCGATGACCACGACTTCATCCTGAACTGGGAAAAGACAAGAACCTTTGCAAGCATCCCTGACTTCTTTGCTGGAGAGCTGCCTCAGGCTCAGGAAGGCGTCTATCGCCCCTTGCGAAGCATCTACTACACCATAGCTTACCACCTCTTCGGATTAAGCAGCGCAGGCTACCACCTTCAGTCAATCATCATCCACAGCATAGCCTCCCTTCTCGCATACGCAATTATCAGCCGGATCCTGCGAAATGCCGGTGCAGCGCTGGCTGGAGGACTTTTCTTTGCCGTCCATCCCCTTCATACTGAGGCAGTCAACACTCTTGCTGCAAGCTTTGACATCATCGGCTGCATCTGGTACCTGCTTGCATTCTATCTCTACATCAGGTATCGGGAGGATGAGCGGGAGAGGAAATGGCTTGCCATCTCAATCATGTCAGCGATGCTGGCATTCTTCTCCTATGAAATTGCTCTCACCCTGCCGCTCATGCTCCTGCTCTACGACCTCTGCTTCAGGAGATTGGCCTGGAAGAATTCATTGAAAGAAAGCCTGCGCTACCTCCCTTACGCTGCGGGCATTATCACCTACCTCTTCATCCGCTTCGTCCTGCTCGACATAACGTCACGGGGCCAGTACCTTGCTGGAAGCTTCTATCACACCATGCTTGCTTCAATGCAGGCAGTGGCTCTTTATCTTGGGCTTACCCTCCTGCCGATAGGCCTTAACTTTATCCACATCCTGCCTGGCGGCATTTCAACCTATACCTATGCTGACCACAACACAGGAGCAATTCTTGCTCAATCACTCTTCAGCCCCCAGGTCCTCATTGCCATGGTTATCATCACAGCCTGTGCAGCAATCGCCCTGCTCTCATGGAGGAAGCATCCTATGCTGGCATTCTCCATCGGCTGGTTCTTCATTGCAATCGCTCCTGTCCTCAATATCATCCCCCAAGCGACCCTCATCACTGAATATCACCTCTATCTTGCGCTGTTTGGGTTCTGCCTTATTGCTGCGCATCTTTTCAGCAGCCGTCTTTTTTTGGCAAAGGTAGCAGGCACGAAAGGAGCAAAAATTGCAGCGATGGCAATTGCGGTTCTGCTTATCCTTTCCTACACCGCCCTTACCATTGACAGGAACAGGGATTATCAGGATGAAGAGCAATTCTGGGAAATAACCGTAGGGGGCGCCAAGGACAGTGCATTAGCCCACGGCTCACTTGGCATTGTCTATTCTGATAAAGGAAAGGTAGATGAAGCCATCACCGAGTTCACTAGGGCGCTTGCCATCAATCCAGGGTATGCCGACATCCACAATAATCTGGGGGTGGCATATGGAAAAAAGGGGCAGTACGAAAAGGCAATAGAGCACATCACAACGGCAATCTCGCTGCAGCCTGAGCGGGCTGCATACTACGATAACCTGAAGATTGCGCAGTCACTCACAGACAAAGCCAGGTAAGGCAGCAACAGACACACCCTACTATCCTTCCCTCACTATAATCCCTCTCTTCCTCAGATCTCCCTTGATATCAGCAACCGTATGCTCTCCAAAATGAAAGATGGATGCTGCAAGCGCCGCATCTGCGCATCCCCTGGTGAAGCCATCAGCAAAATCAGAAATCTTACCTACTCCGCCTGACGCAATCACCGGCACCGGCACAGCAGAAGAGACTGCCTTTGTCAGCGCAAGGTCAAACCCTTTCCTTGTTCCGTCACGGTCCATGGACGTCAGAAGGATCTCCCCTGCACCTAGCCTGACAGCTTCCTTTGCCCAGGCAATAGCGTCTTTTCCCGTATTCTTTCTTCCGCCGTAGGTGAATACCTTCCATGATCTTCCGCTGCGCTTGGCATCAATTGCAACAACAATGCACTGGCTTCCGAAGCGCTCAGATGCCTCTTTCACCAGCGTTGGATTCTCTACAGCAGCGGTGTTAAGCGAAATCTTGTCTGCCCCTGCCTTGAGCATCTCCCTGATGTCATCAGCGCTTCGTATGCCTCCGCCGACAGTGAGAGGAATAAAGACCTGCTCTGCAACCTTCCTGACAACATCCTTCATAATGCCGCGTTTCTCATGTGAGGCAGTGATGTCAAGAAAGACAAGCTCATCAGCTCCCTGCCTGTTGTATTCCCTGGCCAGTTCAACTGGGTCGCCAGCATCCTTCAGACCCACAAAATGCACTCCCTTAACGACTCTTCCTTCCTTCACGTCAAGGCAGGGTATTATCCGCTTGGCTAGCATGCTGCTTAGACCCCCCTGCTTTGTTAGTGATGATATCCTTCACATCCTCAATCTTTTCAATGCGCACGTCACCGCCATCTATTCCCATGCCAATAGTATACACACCAGCAGCCTTTCCTGCGTCCATGTCAAGCCCCATGTCACCAACAAACATCGCTTCATCCCTTCTGATGCCAAAGCCATTCACAATCTTCAGCAGCATGTCAGGCGCTGGCTTATCACGCTTCACATCATCGGCTCCCACAACCATGTCAAAATGCCCAAGAAGCCCTTTTGCAGCTAGCATCCTCTCGGCCTGTGCCCTGATAGTATTGGTTGCGACAGCCTTCTTCAGTGGAAGCAAAGAAAGCAATGCCTTCACTCCTGGCATCACCGCAATCTCTTCCATGCTCTCAAGGAAAAGCTCCATGTTTTTTGCCGTCACTTCGGGAATGGAAAAGCCAGGGAAGTATGCAGGCACAAGCACTGACGATGAAACTGCCCAGCACTGTTTCCTGAATTCCTTCTCACTAATAGGAGTAAATCCGAAATGCTCTCTTCCCTTATTGAACGTCACAAACCATGCCCTGTAGGAATCAACAAGTACCCCATCCATGTCAAAGATGGCTGCCTTGAGCATTTTCATCTTAGCATTTCTCCGCAAAATTCCTGATAAGCTGCAACCCTGACTTTCCTGAGCGCTCAGGATGGAACTGCACGGCAAAAATATTGCCTTTCGCGGCTCCAGAACAAAACGTTGTCCCATAGGTTGTCGTGCACAAGACAATGTCCTTCTCCTTTGGAGCGACGTAATACGAGTGAACAAAATAAAAGTAGGACGCATCAGGGATACCGTCAAAAAGCGCATTTTTGTTTTTGAACGAAACGCTGTTCCAGCCAATCTGCGGGATTTTCAATTTTCCCGCAAAGCGCCTGACCCCTCCTTTTAGTATCCCAAGTCCAGGGGTATCCGGATCTTCCCTGCTCTGCTCAAACAATATCTGCAATCCCAAGCAGACTCCGAGATACGGTTTGCCCCTTGCAATCTCTGCTTTCAGCGGCTCAGTCAGGCCGAGAGAGTCAAGTGCCTGCATTGTTGCAGCAAACCTGCCAACGCCAGGGAGATAGATCTTGTCAGCTTTTTGCAATATTTTGGGCTCTGCAGTGACTACTGCCTCAATCTTCAGGTAGGCCAGAGCATTAGCCACGCTAGTCAGGTTTCCTGCTCCGTAATCAACGATTGCTATCACAAAAGAAAGAAGCTCTCACCACTTTATAAAGGCTTCTCACACCTATGTTAGCCAATTATGATGTCTGTCTGGAGATTGAGTATTACATACTTTTCAGAGAGAATTGCCAGCTTAGCAATGTCCACAGCCAAATGGTTCACAGCCAAATTATGTTCTTCACCCCTCCGAGCAAGAATCGCAGCAGACTTATAATCGCTCTTCCTCAGATAAAATGGTATTCCATCGTCCATGAACTTCTGAGCGTTTCTATCATCTTGGACTTCTTTTGACCTGCCGAAACCAGTAATATAGTCATGAACTCCAAAATATATTTCTGCCTCGGAATGAAATGCCTTTAACTGTTTAGCCCTTTCTATTGCTTTGTGGACTTGATGATATTTAAAGCCATCAAGCATAATATTATAATAATATGTGGTATCTGATTCCTTCAGCTTTGCTGCATAGGTAATAAGGCCTTGTGCAACGGTTTGGGAATTAATGTCGTTGTTGTCAGCAAGATAGAAGGCAAGGTCAAAATGCCCATTATCCATTGCCAGAAGATAAATTTCCCCTGATTTTTTTTGATCACTAATACTAATCAGCGCTTTTGAAATGGTGTTAGGGAATTCCCATAAAAAAGAGGCATAGATATCCTTAGTCTCATATCCCATTAATTTTACAATTGAAGCGTAATCTAAATCTGTGACAATTTTAGATAATAGTTCATTGACTTCTTTTTGATGGGTAAGAGTCATGATATCATTTTCAAAGTCAGCTGCTCGCTCTTTATAGATGAGACGGATATCTCCTTCCTCTTTCATGCCTTGCACAGAAATTTCTGTAGGAATTCCAAAGGAAATAAGCGCTTGGTGATATCCCTTAAAATCCGCCAAATAATGCTTTTTCAAGACCTCTTTCGCAGCCTCAAAGTCTTCCTGCTTCACAAAGTAATCAACAGTTTCAGTTACTAGGCTGCTGTCTAGTCTTATGGGGCCAGTTTTGTAAGGGTGATCTCCTATAAAATAACGGACAGCATAGGGTTGAAATTCCCATTCCAACGTCCTAATCAGTCCAGAAAGAATTGTTTCAAGTTCGGCAAAATCTCTGTTTCCTTCCCCAGAAATAACCCCTTCTATCTCTTCTTTATCATCCGTAAAGGTAGTTAAAAATAAACCATCTAACCCCGATTCATAGGGTTCAAGCAATATATGACCATTATCCATGAGAGGACATTCATACCCTACATCCTATAAAAATATTATCACCAAAAAACAGAAAAAAATCAAATCACTCCTTTCGTGCTGGGAATCGCATCCTTCATCCTTGAATTAGTCAAGCAAGCCATCCTCATTGCCTTTGCAAACGCCTTGAATATTGCCTCAATCTTATGGTGGTCCGTGAAGGAATTAAATCCTCTGACCTGCACATTCGCCCTCAATGAATTGGCAAACCCCTGGAAAAATTCCCTCACCAGGTCAGTTGGAAACCCCCCTGCCTTTTCTCCCTTAAAGGAAGCCTCAAACACAAGATAGGGCCTGCCTGCTATATCAATGGCGCAAAGTGCCAGCGCCTCGTCCATGGGAAAGGCAAAAAAGCCTGCCCTGTTGATGCCCTTGCGATCGCCAAGAGCCTTGTCAAATGCCTCACCAAGAGCTATGCCGCAATCCTCAACTGTGTGGTGCTGGTCAACCGATAAATCCCCCTTGCACGATAGCTTTAGGTCAAAGCCTCCATGCTTTGCGAACGTTTCAAGCATGTGGTCAAAAAAGCCTATGCCTGTCCTGATGTCGCCTTTTCCCTTGCCTTCGAGGGTAAGCATGACGGAAATGTCAGTCTCCCTTGTCTTTCGCTTGACACTAGATTTTCTGCTCATCCTATCACCTTCTGTATCTGCTCGATGGAATCAAGCACTCTTGCTGCACCCTTTCTCAGAAGGATGCTTTTCAGTTCAGCAGGATTGCTGGTTCCTGGCGGAATGACGCCGACAAACGGAACCTCAGCTTTCCTTGCTGCCGCCGCATCATCCACTGAGTCCCCCACATACCACACATCCTGCGGCTTGTACTTGTCAAGAAGCTTAAGGAGCCCTTCAGGGTCAGGTTTCTTCTTCTTCACGTCCTCAGCCGTGATGACTGTTTTGAAGTATTTGGCTGCCTCTGCCTTCTCAAGGGCATAGGTTGACTCTTTCCTGTCCCTTCCTGTAAAGATTGCAAGAGTGCATTGTGAAGAAAGCGCTTTAAGGGTATCCTCACGCAGCAGGAAGCGCTCATTCTTTATGAGGCCATCAAAATTCTTTCCCTGATAGAACTCCTGGAACTTCTTGATGAGGGCTTTCTCTGTTGCGGGTATGCCGTATGCCAATAGTATTGAGCGAGTGCAGTCAAAATCGTCATTGTTGCCAGGGACCTGCTTCATCGCTTCAACCTCAGCTATGGGAATGATACTTCCCAGAAAGAACTCAACTGTCTTCTTGATGGCAAGCATGTAGCTTCTGCTCACATCAACAAGCACTCCGTCCATGTCAAACACCATGAGTTTATTTTTTTTTGCCATTGCTGTTCATTCCTGCTGCATTTTTAGTGTCTGATTCCTCTGCTGCCTTCATCATCCTGTTATAGCGCCACTGCCCGACAAGCACCCAGTATAGTGCCAAAAGGCCGATGATGGAAAGTGCCGCCAGAAGGCCGCTTTCCACTGGCTACAGCACCTCCTTGAGCGACCTGATAAACTGCTTTGCTTGTGAAAGGGTCCCTGCGCTGATTCGGATGTACCCTTTTAGCAGGGGGTCAGATGACCTGTCGCGGACAAGGATGCCTTTTTCCCTCAGCCTTTCGTCAATCTCTTTGCATCTTTGGCCGAATTGTGCAAGCACGAAATTTGCCTTGCCTGACAATGCCGCTATGCCAAGCTTTTTTAGCTCATCAGCTAAGAATGCCCGTGACGCAAGGACTTCGGCGACATAGGACTGGAGGTATTCCTGATCATCAAGCGCCGCAAGCCCTGCAATCACCGCAGCAGTATTGACGCTGTAAGGCGAATTGACTTTCCTGATGCTCTCGATGTTTCTCCTGCTGGAGATGACGTAGCCAAGCCTTAGGCCGGACAACCCATATATCTTTGAGAAGGTCTGCACAACCACCAGGTTCTCATACCTGCCAATCAGGTCCTTGACGCTCTCGCCCGTGAACTGGCTGTATGCCTCATCAACAAGCACAAGCCTGTCCTTTGCCTTCTCAAGAATCTCTATGATAACCGCCCTCTCCACGGCGGTTCCTGTTGGGTTGTTGGGATTGACAATGACAATGGCTTTTGTCTTTTCTGTTATTGCCTGGAGTACCTGCTCTGCTGGAAAGCTCAGGTTATCATTGTAGAGTATGGTCCTCACTATTGCACCAATGATGGAGGCATACACCTCAAACATCGCAAACGTAGGAGCAGGAACAATTATTTCGTCGCCCTTGTCAAGATAGCTCTCAAGAACCACCTTGATGGCATCGTCGCTCGCATTTGTTATGCAAAGCTCTTCCTCTCCTATCCCTAACGATGAGGCAAGTTTGCTGTAAATCCTTGAGTATTCAGGATAGGTCCCTATGTCTTCGCCTGTTATCCTTCGAAGGGCTGCGACTACTTTAGGTGAAGGGCCAAGCGTATTCTCGTTGAAATCAAGCCGAAGTTTTCCCCTTCTTCCTTCCAGCGGCGGGATATACCTCTGCATAGTTTTGACTGATGGCTTTGGCTCTAGCATTGCTTCTTCCTCACTTCAACCGCATGCTTGTGCGCAAGCAGCCCCTCGGTCTCAGCTAGGGTTGCAGCTGCGTCTGCAAGGCTGTTGAATCCATCCCTGCTTATTTCCTGATAGGTTATGATTTTCACAAAGTCATGGGCGCCAAGCGCTCCTCTAAAGCGTGCAGTCCCTCCCGTCGGGATGACGTGGCTTGGCCCGGCAACATAATCACCAAGCACCTCGGCAGAATATGGCCCGCCAAAGATTGCCCCAGCATTCCTTACTTTCGCTAAAAGCGATCCGGTCATTTCATACAGTTCCAGGTGCTCCGGAGCAAGAGCATTGATGACCGCACAGGCTTCCTCCTCATTCTTCACCATGACGATTGCGCCATTCTTTCTGAGCGAAGCAGAAGCGGTTGTTGAATGAGGAAGCTCAGAAAGCTGCTTCTCAGCTTCTGCATTTACCTCTTTTGCAAGCGCTTCGTTTGTCGTTACGAAGAGTGGCCGCGCGCTGGCATCATGCTCAGCCTGTGCCAGAAGGTCAGCAGCGATGAACACAGGATTTCCTGAGTTGGAGTACACAAGCACTTCTGAAGGGCCTGCTAGCATGTCAATCCCGCAGTCGCCAAACGCAAGCCTCTTTGCAGCAGTTACAAAGATGTTGCCAGGGCCTGCTATCTTATCAACCTTAGGAACAGTTTCAGTGCCGTATGCCATCGCAAAGATGGCCTGAGCGCCTCCCACCCTGAATATCCTGTCAGCCCCTGCAAACTCAGCAGCGGCAATCACCTCCCACGAGTGCTCTTTAGGCGGGACGCACACTATCACCTCAGCAACGCCTGCAACCTTTGCTGGAATTACCGTCATAAGGGCAGTCGAAGGCAATGGTGCGGCGCCACAGGGCACATAGCATCCTACCCGCAACAGCGGCCGGATTATCTGGCCTAAGAATATGCCAGGCTGTACCTCCCTCTTCCATTCCGAAGGCAGCTGCAGCTTCGCATAGGTTTCGATATTTCTCCCTGCTGTAGCAAGGGCTGCGACAATCTTCTTTGGCAGCCTCTTCAGCGCCTGAATCCGCTCTTTTTTTGACACTTCGAGGGTATGTTTTGATAGCCCTACCGAATCAAACCTTTGGGTATATTCGATAAGTGCCTTATCCCCAAAGGCCTTCACTGCCTTCTGCACCGGCCGCACCTTCAGCTCAGCCTTCAGGAGTGCATCATCTGCTGCGGCCTGCAATTCCTTCACTGCTGCACTCCCTCTCAGCGTTCGTAGTATGGGCATGGTGATTCATTTCCTTTGGTTCATATCACTATTAACTATTAATCTCCTTAGGGTATAATCTTATTCAGCGGATATTCCACAATCCCAGAAGCGCCTGCTGCCTTCAGCTTGGGGATAAGGCAGCGCACCAAGGCCTCGTCCACAATGGTATTGACATCAACCCACCCCTCATCCGAGAGTGCTGATACGGTCGGCTTCTGCAATGCAGGCAATACCGCTATCACCGCAGCAAGCTTCTTTTTCGGCACATTCATCATCAGCCCCACCTTTGTCTCGGCAGCGATTGCCCCCTGCAGGAGCATTGCAATCTCTTCCATCTTCTGCCGCTTTGCAGGCTCTGCATACGCCCTCTTGTTCGCGATGAGCCTTGTTGACGACTCCATGACGGTATCAATGATTGCAAGCTTGTTGTCACGAAGCGATGAGCCTGTCTCGGTGATTTCGACAATGGCATCAGCGAGCACAGGAGGCTTCACTTCGGTTGCTCCCCATGAGAACTCAACATCAGCCTTGACCTTGTGTTTGGCTAAGTATATCTTGGTCATATTCACTGCTTCTGTCGCTATGCGCTTGCCGTTCAAGTCCTTCACGGACTTTATCTTGCCATTTTCAGGAGCAGCCAAAACCCACCGTACCTTGCCAGGGCCCGACTTGGCATACTTCAATTCTGCAATCTCCGCTACATCTGAACCGTTTTCAACTATCCAGTCCTTGCCCGTCAGGCCGCAGTCAAGCACACCCTCTTCAACATACCTGCTCATTTCCTGTGCGCGAATCAGCATGCATTCAATGTCGGGGTCATCACAGTCAGGGAAATACGACCTGCTGCGAACCGTGATGGCGAAGCCTGCTTTCCTGAAAAGGGCTATGGTTGATTCTTGCAGCGAACCCTTTGGGATGCCAAGCTTGAGCAAGCTCATCTGTAAACCTCCTTAGGGTCAAATACCCGTTTTCCTGTCACTATTTCTTTGCCGTCCTCAATTTTCCTGAAAAAGCAGCTTTTGTAGCCTTCGTGGCAGGCTGCGCCGCCGGCCTGCTCCACCTTCAGGAGCACGGTATCGTTGTCACAGTCAATAAAAATTTCCTTCACTTTCTGGACATGGCCTGACGTCTCTCCCTTGCGCCACAGGCGATTCCTTGAGCGGGAGAAGTACACCGCCGTCTTTGTCTTCTGTGTCTCCCTGAACGCCTCTTTGTTCATGTACGCGAGCATCAGCACGTCGCCAGTCCTGTAATCCTGCACTATTGCCGGGATGAGGCCTCCTTGCTTTGCAAAGTCAGGTGTTATTGTGCTTGTCATGGTATGGTTGTTCCTCCGTCATTGGTTGAAAGTGTGTTCTTAAATGTTTCTCAGGGGAAAAAGGAAAAAATATAAGCTATGATTGACTAATCTAGCTATGATTGAGATGATGAGACAAAGCGTTGGCACTAGAAAAAACCATTCTAATGGTGATGAAGATAACCAACTCGGTTCATGATAGGGATAGGGAGTTCGGGATTGTTTTTAAGCCTTGCGTTTAAGAGGGCTTCATCCAAAAAATCATTTTTTACTCTCATCACTTCGCAATCCATTCATTCTTGGCGGCAGACGGCCATTTTGCGAAAGGCAAAATGTCCTACGGGGAGCCCGAAGGGCACGTCCCCACCCCGCCTGCGCCATGAATGGATTGCTTCGTTCTACCGTTTTCTTTATTTTTTGGATGAAGCCGTTTAAGAGTAATACTTCACTTTGCTGAAGCCTGCCTGCCCAGCGATCAATACTGAAGCGATGCCAGCAACATACACCCTGCAGCAAGCGCAGCCCGAGCCGTT
>DUKR01000084.1 GCA_013329175.1 Candidatus Woesearchaeota archaeon | reverse complement strand
CGGAATTGGCAAGTGCACTATGCCCTGCAATACACAGGATGAGGTTACCCGTTGTCCGTCGAGGCAAAGAAACGGCAGCTAATGCCTTTTTTTCTACTGATTTTTAGGGAAATGCCCGCCCCATGAGGATGCTTAATCTCTCTAAGCTTCAACCCATGGCCATCCCATGAGCCAGATTCCTTCCTCCCGTCGGGGCTTTTTCAGGCTCGTGAAGTATTGCTGTTTATGCTGTGCTCGCCGCTCATCAAGAGAGGCAAAAAAAATCAAGCAGGATGGTGTCGAGGCAGGCAGATGACCAGCGACACACTTAAAAAGTGATTCCTTATTCTCTTTGCCCTTATGGCTATCAGGAACCCTATCTGCACGGTTGTGGGGCACATTGACCACGGGAAATCTTCGCTTCTGGACTACGTGAGGGGCTCTGCCATCGTCAAATCAGAAGCGGGGGCAATCACCCAGGCCATCGGCGCATCAATTGTCCCGCTTGCGGCGCTAAAAGAGATTTGCGGTTCGTTGCTTGATTCCATCCCAAACCTTCGGGTCCCAGGCCTCCTGTTCATTGATACGCCAGGCCATGCGGCATTCAACAACCTGCGAAAGCGAGGCGGCAATCTGGCAGACATCGCTATCATTGTGGTAGACATCAACGAGGGAGTGATGGACCAGACCGCTGAATGCATCACCATACTAAGGGAGTACAAAACGCCGTTTGTGGTTGCTGCAAACAAGATAGATTCCATTTCAGGATGGAAGGCGCAGAAGGGGCAGCTTCTTGCATCAATTGCCAGCCAGCAGGAAAGGACGGTGCAGCTGCTTGAGAAGAAGGTGTATGACATCGTTGGCAGGCTTTCTGAGTTTGGCTTTCATGCTGACAGGTTTGACAGGGTGTCCGACTTCACCAAGACCATTGCTATTGTCCCCACTTCATCTGCTACTGGCGAGGGCATCCCTGAGCTTCTGATGCTGATTACCGGGCTTGCCCAGAGATTCCTTGAAAAATGCCTGCAATGCGACGCAGGAGGGCAGGCAAAGGGCACCATACTTGAGGTCAAGGAGTCCAAAGGACTTGGAACGATAGCTGACATCATCCTGTACGACGGCACACTGAGGGCAGGCGACACCATCGTGGTCGGAACATTAGGGGAACCCCTTGTTACCAAGGTGAAAGCCTTGCTTGTCCCCCAGCCGCTGAAGGAGACGCGCGATGCGAAAAGCCAGTTTGCAGGCATCGCTTCTGTCACTGCCGCCACAGTCATACGGATTGCGGCGCCGGGAATGGAAGGGGCAGTTGCTGGCATGCCTATCCTCTCTGCAGGGAATGACCTGACTGCTGCTGTAGCCTTGGTGAAGGAGGAGGTCTCCGAGGTTATCATGGAGACTGATGCCGAGGGCATTATCATCAAGGCAGACAGCCTGGGCAGCCTTGAGGCCATGATGACTCTTTTGCGGCAGCAGGGCATCGGGATTGTCAATGCGTCCATCGGCAACATCACCAGGAAGGACATTGCTGAGGCTGCTGCAATTGGTGAGGTTAATCCTCTCAACGCGGTGATTCTTGGCTTCAACGTTACGGACGCATCAGGGGTTGCTGATTCCAAAGTGAAGGTATTGACAAACCAGGTCATTTACAAGCTGGTTGAGGACGTTGAGGGATGGAAGAAAGAGCTGCTGAAAAAAGAGCAGGAGAAAGAGCTTTTGGGGCTTCCCAGGCCATGCAAGCTCATCATCCTGAAAGGGTACGTGTTTCGGCAGAGCAACCCTGCGGTGTTTGGGGTTGAGGTGCTTAGCGGGACACTGAAGACAGGGACAAGGATGCTGAAAACTGATGGCGCTGAGCTTTCTGTTATCCGCGGGATACAGGACAACAAGGAGCAGGCGCAGTCTGCTGAGAAGGGGAAACAGGTTGCTGTGTCTATGGATAACGTTGCCATCGGCAGGCAGCTTAATGAAGGGGACGTGCTTTATTCGTCATTTATTGAGTCTGAATTCAAGAAAGTGAAGGACTTAAAGAAACTCCTCACCCCAGACGAGGTACAGGTGATGAAGGAGATTGCGCAGATTAAGCGAAGGGAGAACCCCGTGTGGGGGGTTTGAGGCAGACATGCAACAGAGAATCTTAGTTGTCCGCTATCCTGACCGCAGGGGCAGAATCTACAAAACCTAAACCATGCAAACCATAAAATTCCTCAATGCAAAGGAAGTGAAGAAGATAGTGCAGGAGCTAGTGAAGCAGTGGGGCTTTTGCGGCTCCTTGGATTATGCCTTTTTGCAGACTGAGAAAGGCAACGTGCACGTCATCTCAAGGGACGTTGGCAATCTTGACCTCTCAAAGATGCGGGTGAATACCATTGGGCTGTATTTTGGTGAGTTCCTTGATGATCTGCGGCTTTCCATTGAAGGATCGCAGATTGTTGGCCCTCATGCTACGAAGAGCGTGGTGTCTCTCACTGAACCAGAGATGAGGAAATGGATGGCTGGCGAGGAGCTTGAGAAAGAGACGTCCTGTGAAGGGTTTGTTATTGTCAGGCATGGGAATGATTTCCTTGGGTGCGGAAAGGTTGCTTCTGGCGGCAGGATACTGAATTATGTGCCGAAAGCAAGACGAGTGCAGAGTGTCTATTAGCAGAAAACATTCATTATCAAACAGGTAGAGGTTAATCTGTAGGCTGAAAGGATGATACTGATTTTATATGCTTATCAAAGGTTTTTTGGTCAATTGCTCCGTAGACGCCTGAGAGTCCGTCCTTGAACTGTTTTGACCTTACTGCTTTCACTATTCTTGTGAGCCTGTCATTGAAATCATACCTTGATGATATCTCGGCGATTATCCATTTTTTGTTGACTGCTGACGGAAGCATCATGAAGACATCGCGTATATCTGTTGGCCTGCAGGAGATTATTTTCATGGCAATAAGGGCGTCAAGAGTAATAATTCTGAGTGTAATACTCCTTGCTATTGTTTTTCCTTTTAAGCTTCTCGTTTCAGAATGGGTAAATATCCAGTCTGCCATCAGGTTTACCCCAGTCATCCTGTCAATCACCGTTCCAATCAGCACGTCAATGCTGACCATGAAATCGTTCTCTAGCTTTTTCTCCAGCCGTGCAAAGGAACTGCTATACTGAACATCATGAGGAGTGGTCTGTATGCCATAGCCAATCCTTCCCAAGGCCGTCTCAATTTTTTTCAGCTCACTTGCATTCTTGATGACAATATCACAGTCAACGGAGAATCTCGGAAGTGTGTATGCATTGACTGCATACCCTCCAATGAGGACGAAATTGCATCTGTTTAGCGCTTTGAGGGTAGCAAATATCTCTTTTTCCCTTATTGAGAAGAGGCTTTGCATCATGCAGCTGCACCATATTTTCTTTCCATGTATGAGGACGCATAGGCATATATCTCATTCGAGTGCGCAAAGGCAATGCTTTCTTTCAATCCATCAACCCTGAAACCGTCCTTTTCTTCAGATGATAAGGACGTTACAGGGACCAATATGATGTATTCTCCTATTGTTGAACCTGATGAGGTATAGCTTGGTATCTCTTTGCTGCTGAAAAAATCCTTCCAGTAGTGCACGTCCTTTTGCAATACCTTCATGTAATAAGGTGATTTTTCCATGCCTCGCTGCATGTAGGCATAATCTGACCAGATTTCAACTGCAGATGCTCCCGTGAATGCATATGGCCTTTTTGCGGTTTTGATTGCCAGGGGGACGCGAAAGTCCAATAATCCCCTTATGGCAACTGAAGGATTGATGCACCTGTAGGTATTGTCTTTGTCCTTCTTTATCCAGCCTGACTTCAATAATAATGCAAATATTTTCTTTTTCATGCTGGTTGAGACTATCCATTCTAATGCAGACTGCCTAAATGCCTCCTTTGCCCCGTATCTGGCATACAACACAGCATAGGCTTTCAATCCGTATTGAGGCAACGCGATGGCCATATGGTTACCTAATAGGTAACTGCTATTTAAGGGTTTGGTTTTGGGGTGACATCCAAATACTTGA
>DUKR01000082.1:6652-7048 GCA_013329175.1 Candidatus Woesearchaeota archaeon | reverse complement strand
GCAGGGAAGCAGCGAGACTAGCGTCTCTGGGTACACTCAAGCTGCGCTTTCGCAACCAGCGAGACTGGCGTCTCTCTTCATGCTGTCAAAGCCAGCGTTTTTCACTCCAGCAGAAAACCGTTTGTGGTGCCGTCGGCTCGCATCCCGCTCTCGCAAGACGCTAACCGACATCCCCGGATGGGGCATCCCTCTGTCGGTTGTGATGGATGCAGGGCTGGAGATGCTCACGACAGTGACGGCACCACAGGTTTTCTGCTCGGGGGAGTGAAAAACGCAAAGGAAGGGGAAGAAGCAGGCAGCGCAGCAGACAACACAGCAGGCAGCCTTCGCCTCAGGTATTGAGCGCTGCACCTGCAGGCATGAAGGATGAGCAAGGGCACCGTGCACGACGGAATT
>DUKR01000082.1:0-6420 GCA_013329175.1 Candidatus Woesearchaeota archaeon | reverse complement strand
GTAATTACAGAGGGGCAGGCAGATTCAACAAGCTGAAGTATAGAGAAATGCGTTGATTATATTAAAATTCACCATATTACCAAAAACCAAAAGCCTTATATGCCTCCAACGGGAAAATGAGGCTCAGATGATAGGAAAAAAACACAGCAAAAAGCAAAAAAGAAAGCCAAAAAGCTGGTACGGCAAGGTTTGGCATTTCATCTGGGAAGAGGATTCCATCGCAAGCTGGCTTGTCAACATCGTCCTCGCGTTCATTCTTATCAAATTCATTGTGTACCCTGGGCTGGGGTTCGCCTTTGGGACATCCCATCCAATAGTTGCCGTGGTTTCAGGCAGCATGGAGCATCGCATGGTGCATCCCTGCGCAAAATCTGATGGCATGCGCTGCATTGAGCGTGACACCAGCCGTTGGGAGATCTGCGGCAAGGTAATGGAGGACAAAGAGAAGATTGACCTTGCGGGATTCTGGAAATACTGCGGCAACTGGTATGAGCAGCGTGGCATCACCAGGGAAGAATTTGCCGGCTACTCCCTCACCCGGGGCTTCAACAGAGGTGACCTCATCATCCTCCTGGGAAAGCCACCAAAAAACATAAAAAGAGGTGACGTTACCGTCTTTTACGGGGGCAGGGCCGAGCCCATCATCCATCGCATCATAGGCAGGGAAGAGATTGACGGCACCTGGCACTTTGCGACAAAGGGCGACCATAACGCGGATCAGATTAAAAACGGAGCAATGGATGAGAGTAGCATCCCTCAGGAGCGAGTCATTGGCGTTGCGCTCTTCAGGATACCTTACATTGGCTATGTCAAGATTGCTGCGGTAGAAACGCTGTGCATGGTGCAGGACTTCAGTTTTTGCATAGACGCCTAAGAATGAATACACTATCAGGAATTGCCACCATGGGAATGTTTTGCCCAAAATGCGGATCTATCCTCATCCCCAAAAAGGACAATAACCGGAAGGTAATGTCTTGTCCCTCCTGCAGCTATAAGGACACCAAAGCAGGCGAGAGCAAGCTTGGCGGCAAGGTCAGAGACCGCCAGAGGGACATTGAGGTGGTTGATAGGCGTGATGAGCTTGAGACCCTTCCAAAGACTGATGCTGAGTGCCCAAAATGCGGCAATGGAAAAGCCTATTTCTGGATGCTGCAGACCCGCGCATCAGACGAGCCTGAAACAAAATTTCTGAAGTGCACTAAGTGCCTCCATACCTGGCGCGACTACAACTGACTATGCAGAAGTTGAGGAGATGGGCAACCCCCATTTGCCTATAGCCCAAACAACCCTTCGAAGAATCCCCCCAGGAAATACCTCACTCCAAAATAGATTCCCAAAGACAATATGACGAAGAAGGGAGCATACCGCAACCCCTCCCGCGGCTTTCCCTTCATGATCATCCCTATGGTCAGCGCTCCCATAAAGGAAGAGGTCACCAGCATCATCACCGAGAAAAACTGGATGAACCCTAAATCAATATGGATGTCAGCAAAAGAGAACCCCCCTCCCCCGCTTGCAGGGATGTCAACTGTTGACAGGATGCCAGTGATAATCTGCACAAGAAATGACGACAGGGCAAACAGCATGGGGCTCCCTATAGAGATTGCAGCAACAATAAACATCGTGTACATCATGACCGTGGATTTCACCTTCTCTTCAACAAATTTCTGCTGGCGAAGGTTAAGCGACGTCTCTGAAAGAAGCGACGCGAGTTCTCCGCCGCTCCTGATGCCTGAGATGATCAGCATGACGTTCTTTTCAAGCTTATCAGACTTGATGCGCTTAGTCATCTCAAGCAGCGCCTGCTCGATGTTCTTGCCTACAACAACCTCCTTTCCAATAAGGGTAAGCTCCTTCTGAAGTGGGCCAAACTCAGGCCTGTTTGACGAAAGCAAAGCCTTGTCAAAGGTCATCCCTGCCCGAAGGTTTGACGACATCAGCTGCAGCGCATCAGGTAAGACATCTTCAACAAACCTTCCCTTGGAATCAGCGTTCAGCTGCACAAAGGTGTATACAAGCACCTCAAACGTAATGAAGATAACAGGAATTGACACCAAGACGGAAAACGAAAATAGTATCGCAAGAAAAAGGGATCCTGCAACGCCAAGGCCAAGCCCAAAGAACAACACAAAGCCAAGGAACCTGTAAGGGTTGACTGAAAGGCTGGTATAGGCTAAAAGCGCCAGATACTTCTCTTTCAGCTTCCTCGGATACAAGCTGGAGAGGGCATGATACATTGATTAATCCCCCGCCATCAGATTTGGCCTCCTGCTCTTGATGATGCCGAGAAACATGATCTGGAAGAACAGGATGCCTGCGTAAAATACCCAGAATACACCCTTCATCAGCAGCTCAGGCAACCCCAAAAATGCAAGGAATATGATGAGAAAGGTGATGCCAAGAGACGGTATGATGACGGCAACAAGCATGTAGAACATGGCCAAAGGATTCAGCGTGCTGCCATATTTCTGGATCTGGATAATCTGCTCCTCAGACAATGCATGGATGCTCTCCTTGATGACGCTGGTCAGGTCAGCGCCGCTCTTGATGCCGTTCACTATCTGCCAGATTGCTCTCCTGAAAAAGAGGGATGGATTGTTCACTGCCAGGTCCTCAAGCACCTCGGCCTGCTCCTTTCCTGTCCCGATATCCCTCACTGCCTTCCCAAATTCCTTTGACACCTCCCCATAGCCTGCATGGGAAAGGTTCACCATGATCTGGAACAGGGGGACGCCAGAATTCAGCTGCACCAGCATATTCTGCAGCGCAGCAAGCAGGCTGCGCTCAATAAGCTTCGCCCGCTTTGCAATCAAAAGCTTCGGATAGGCAACCTGCTGGAAAAACAAAAAAAGCGAGATGAAAGCAGCGGCAAGCATGCTGTACAAAAGAAAATGGCCGTTGCCAGCCCTATACAGCAGCAAGGCGCACCAGGCAAAGACACCAAAGAAAGAGAACACCGTAATCATCACGCACCTGGCGATGAATTCCCTGGGAAGCATGGCAACCTCAGCCCTGCGCAGGTGTGCAGCAAGATACGGGAAATAGGGCTCAAGCACAGAGCCAAAGCTAAGAAATAGCTTATACGCTATTCCCTGTCTCCTCCGCTGTAGGGGCATGCTCAGCCCTCCTTGGGAAGGATGCCTTTAGGGTCCATGTTCTTCTGCGCTGCCTTCACGATGGCTTCTGCATCCGCATAATACTGCTTCACCACCATCCCCACGTCATTGATGTCGCGTATCTTGCGCTTCACCATCCACGAAAGGATTGCTTCCTTCTCCTTGAGGTCCTTTGATATGTCCGTTTGCGTCAGGCCTGCATGCCTGTTGAGGCTCTCATAAAATTTCACTGGAGTGGCATGCTCATCCATCTCGTCAGTTGTAGGCTTCCACCGGAAAAGCACGTTTGGCTGCGCCACGGTCTTTCCCTCTTCCTCAGTCACCATAAACTCGCCTATCTGAAACGACCTTCTGATTCCGCTCCTGCGGTCGCGGAACATCACGATGTTCAGGTCAACAGCAGAGAGCATGTGCGCTGATATTGAGATAGGAGGGCTTGTCAGCCTCTGGATGGTCTCTGCAACGGTATTGGCGTGCACCGTCGCATACACGCTATGGCCAGTATGCATTGCCTCAAACAATACCTCAGCCTGGTCTTTTTTTCGCATCTCTCCAAGGATAATCCTGTCAGGCCTCATACGCAGGGAATTGATGAGGAGGTCAATCATGTCAACAGAGCCTTTCCCTTCGGCATTTGCAAGCCTCGTTGTCAGCGGGCACCAGTAGAGGTACTTGGGAAGCTGTAGCTCCCGCGTATCCTCTATCGAGATAATCCTCTGGTTGGGAGGGATGAAGGGGATGCACACGTTCAGAAACGAGGTCTTGCCTGAGCCTGTTCCGCCTGATATCAGCACGTTCATCTCATACTGCATCGCAAGCCAGATAAGGGCAAACACCCTTGGCGTTGATGTCTTGCTGTTGATAAAATCAGTAACTGTCCATGGGTCCCTTGTAAATTTCCTGATGGTGATGGTGTGCCCTTTATTGGATATGGGATACAGCACCGCATTCGCCCGGTCGCCAGTCACAAGATGCGCGTCGAGAAGCGGTGTCAGCGTCGTAATCTGCCTTCCCACTCTTCGTGCGATGATGTTGGCATAATTCTGGATTTGTGCCTCGTCTTGAGGGATGATGCTGGTCTCAAGCCACCCATATTTCTTATGGAATATCCTCACTGGCTCCTTTGAGGAATTGAGGACTATCTCCTCGATATTCTGGTCTGAGAGAAGGAACTCAATGTGCCCTAGCCCTACCATTTCCTGCATGAGCATGCCTACAAGATAATCCCTTACCTGCTTCCTGACTTCAGGCAGCCGCTCCTCAATGAATGCCGCAGCCCGCTCTGAGAATTTCGCCTTCAGCCTGGTGATCTCATGAGGGTCAAAGATTTCCGACGCATTCAGGTTCATCTCAACAACAAGAAGATGCTTCACCTCGTCAAGCAGCGCTGAGGTGGCTTTTGCTATGTCGGGAAGCACAAGCTCATAGGTAGAAACGACCTTCTCTGAGCCCACTATCCTGATGGTGATGGTGATGCCATCAGCATCTATTTTGTATTCCTCAACTGTCCGCTGTGCCATTATTTGACCTTCCGTAGCTCAGCGCTGCCGAAAGCAGGATAATGCACTAAACACAGCTTATGCTGCTCAAGGATGCGCGCCCACTCCTCAATCGTCTTCTGCTCAACCTCAAAGATGCCTGCAATGTCGGAAAGCTTCATTGAGCCGTATTTCTCAATAAGGGCATAGGCCTTGTCAATGTCAGTCTCATAGGGCTTCTTGTTTTTGACAAACGCCTTAAGCGACCCCAGGTCAAAAAGCTCCTTTTTCTGCTGCTCTTTCAGCTTAAGCTGCTCCTGCGCCTCTACAAGCGCCTTCTTCTTTTCAACAAGCATTGCGAGATGCTTTTCTTCCTTTTCGAGCAGGCCCTTCGCTTTCTGGAAAGCTTCCTTTGCTTTTCCTGTCCGCTGCTCCTGCCTCTCTTTTGTAGAGATATCCTTCTTCCATGCCCTTTCCTCAGCGACGAACTGCTGCTTTTCCTTGACAAGCTTCTGCGCTTCGATTCGTGCCTCCTGCATTGCCTTCTCCTCTGCCTCGCGCACTTTCGCAACCTTTTGCGTTAACTCTGCAGGGACTGCTGATGGTATCTTCACTGCCTTGGCGGGGCTCACGTCTGCTTTTGCATGGCTGGCGTCTGCCTTGGCTTGATGGCCACTATCTGCCTGCGCGTGAATGATGCCTGCTTTTCTATGAATGAAGTGCAAAAGCAAATAGCTCAGCAGCGTCACAACGCAGGTGCCAGCGCCAAGAAGAATGGCCTGAACTGAGTCAGTAGAGGAGCCATAGCCATAGATTCCAGCGCCAAGGATAAACGCAAAGGCATAGCCAAACACAGCAAAGAGGGGATGCCCTGAGGGCTTTGCCTTCTTCGCCTTCTCCTGCTTCTTGGAAGGGTCAGGAGAGGGTGCTTTCTTGGCCAATTCTGCCTTGGCAGGGCTCACGTCTGCTTTTGCACGGCTGGCATCTGCCTTGGCAGGGCTCACGTCTGCTTTTGCACGGCTGGCATCTGCCTTGGCATGATGGCCACTATCTGCCTGCACGCGAATGATGCCTGCTTTTCTATGGATGAGGTGCAAAAGCAGATAGCTCAGCAGCGTCACAACGCAGGTGCCAGCGCCAAGAAGGATTGTCTGGACTGAATCAGTATAGGAGCCATAGCCATAGATTCCTGCCCCTATGATGAATGCAAAAGTATAGCCTAAAGAGGCAAATACCCCGTGCATGGAGGGCTTTGCTTTTTCAGGCTGGGATGCCTTTGCCTGCTGCTCTTTCTGGGAAGCCAGCTCCTTCCTCTGCTGGCCTTGATTTTTTGGCGTCCCTTTTTTCGCTTTCCCTGCCCCTCCCTGCTTTTCAAATATGGCAAGAATCTCTGCATAATCTGATGAACCTGTCCCCATCCCTTCAGCTACAGCAAAAGCGTTTTTTAAATATGTGTCACTCCTAAAAAAGAATAACAGAAGATGGCTCTGCAGCTGGCTATTCATAACGACGTGGGGTAGTGGCCTAACCACGCCCCGCATCTGTTTTCTGTCTGAATGAGTGCCCCTTTATGTCACTTTCTGATTAATATTTTTAGGTTTTTCGGAAAAACGTAATAGTTCACTCTCCTGAAAAGCCCCGTCGGGATAGCCCTAAGTTGAAGCATTGAGGGATATGGCTCGTGGAAAATGGGCATTCCTAAAAGCTCATTAGAAAAAAAGGCAATAGCACTCCTCCCATCACTTCCACAGCCAATGCGTAACTTCATTCTTTTCTATCCTAGCCATCATTTCATTGAAAATTCCGAGGGAGAAAAGAAAAGTGAA
>DUKR01000135.1 GCA_013329175.1 Candidatus Woesearchaeota archaeon | reverse complement strand
ATGCCCTTGCCAGCAAGCGCAGCCAGAGCCGTTTTTGGTTTCACTTTTCTTTCTTCACCTTTTTTCTTCTTTTCTTTCTTCACTTTTCTTTTCCCCTCGGAATTTGCAATGAGAGGATTGCCTGAAACGAAAAGAAGGAAGTCACGCATTGGTCGTGGAAGCGATGGGAGGAGTGCTCATGCCTTTTCAGAGAATGAGCTTTGGGGGGGGGGGGAATGCCAGCTTTCCGCTAACCTGCCTGCCAATATCCCTCAAAGATTCAACTCATGGCTATCCTGATTACTTTTCAGGCTCATGAAGCAGTACGGCATTGGCACAGGGTAAACTCGAGAAGAGCACAGTACTACTTTCTAATCCCCACTTCGCCGACGAACTGCCGCATGACCCTGCCAAATGATTCAAGCGCCTCTGCTGGCAACGGCTCCATATCCCTATAGCGCTCGCCCATTGCCTTTTTTGAGGGCTGAAACTGCTGGAAGAAAAAGCGCTTTGCCCCACAGACTGCTTTTCCTATTGCCTTCACGGTCTCATCAGTGAATACGTCGGGGATGACGGTTGCCCGAAACTCATAGTCAATTCCTGACTCCCTGATGAGACCGATGCTCTCTGCAAGCTTCCCTGTGTCGGTGTCAACGCAGCTGACGATGCTGTACTGCTCAATCGGAGCTTTCACGTCCATCGCGATGTAATCAACAAGCTTCTCCTCAATGAGCCTTCTGAGCACTGAGGGATTCGTTCCGTTCGAGTCAAGCTTCACCAAAAATCCGGCATCCTTGACCCTTTTGCAAAACTCAGGCAGGCCTTTAGTAATGGTCGGCTCGCCGCCTGTGATGCATACGCCTTCAACTTTGCCTTTGCGAGATGCAAGGAATGCAAAGAATTCCTTTTCAGGAATCGTGGGAAGGGCTGCTGCTGAGCATACCAGGTCAGCGTTATGGCAATAGCCGCATCGAAAGTTGCACCCAGGCAAAAAGACCGTGCAGGCTACCTTTCCCGGATAGTCAACAAGTGTTGTCTTCTGTAATCCTTTGATTTGCACCACGGTAGTAGGGTTTTATGACGCGCTCATGCCTGCTCCCAATGCCCGCGCCAAAGACTCAACCTTTGGGACAGGCTCAGTATATTCCATCCTGTCAGCGAATTCCTGCTTCTTGCCATGGTTCCAGTTCTGGACTGGCCTGAAGTAGCCGACAATGCGCGAATAGACCTCAGGCAGGTGCTCGCACGCAACGACTGAGCCATTTTTGTCCGTTGTTGCATGGGGGCATTCCCAGTGCTCGCCGGAGATGTAGCCATGCTCAGGGCAGATGGAAAATGTAGGGGTTATGGTGAAGTACGGCAGCCTATAGGAATACGCAATAGACTTCACCAGATTCCTTGTAGCTTTCCAGTCAGACACCTTCTCGCCCATGAATCCATGCAGCACCGTGCCTCCTGTGTAGAGAGTCTGCAGCTCATCCTGGTGGTCAAGGGCCTCAAAGATATCCTGGGTGTGGTTCACCGGCAGATGGGTAGAGTTGGTGTAGTAAGGCCGCTCTTTAGTTCCAGCGGTGATGATGTCAGGGAATGCCTCAACGTCTTTTTTTGCGAACCTGTAGGTTGCAGACTCGCAGGGCACAGCCTCAAGGTTATAGAAGTTGCCTGTCTCCTCCTGGAACTGCTGAAGCTTTTCGCGCATGAAATGCAGGGTATTAAGCGCAAATTCCTTGCCTGCCGGAGTGTCAATTCCCTTACCAAGGAGGTTGAGGCACGCCTCGTGCATGCCGTTGAGGCCGATTGTTGAGAAGTGCTGCCTGTAGCTTCCCAGATATAATTTTGTGAAGGGCATAAGGCCGTTCGCCAAGTTCCTCTCAACAGCCTCCCGCTTGGTCTGCAGCGCTTCCTTTGCTGTCTCCATCATGCTCCCGAGCAGGGTGAAGAAGTCCTCCTCGTTCTTTGCCTCATAGCCGATGCGCGGCATGTTGATAGTTACGACTCCGACGCTTCCGGTCTGGTCGCCTGAGCCAAAAAGGCCGCCCATCTTGTTGCGCAACTGCTTGATGTCAAGCTGCAAGCGGCAGCACATGCTTCGTATGTCTGAAGGCTTGAGGTCTGAATTGATAAAGTTCTGGAAATAGGGCGTTCCGTATTTTGCAGTCATGTCAAACAGGAGCCTTGCATTGTCGCTGTCCCAGTCAAAGTCCCTTGTTACATTGTAGGTGGGGATGGGATAAAAGAATGTCCTTGCATCGGCATCGCCTTCGGTCATGACCTCAATGAATGCCCTGTTGAGCATGTCCATCTCATTCTGGCAGTCGCCGTAGGTGAATTTCTGCGGGTCCCCTCCGACAATCGCAGGCTTGTTTTTCATGTCTTCGGGAACGGTCCAGTCAAAGGTGAAGTTGGTGAAGGGCGCCTGGCATCCCCAGCGTGAAGGCACGTTGAGGGAAAATACCAGCATCTGCATATTCTGCTTCACGCGCTTATAGTCAAGATTGTCTACCCTGACGAAGGGCGCAAGCAGGGTGTCAACTGAGGAGAACGCCTGCGCTCCTGCATGCTCCATCTGCAGGGAGCCAAGGAAGTTGACCATCTGGATGACAGCAACCTCAAGGTGCTTTGCAGGCTTTGACCTGATTTTTTTGGGGACGCCTCCAAATCCCCGAATCAGAAGATTCAGGAGCGACCAGCCGCAGCAGTAGCCGACGACGCCGTTGCCAAGGTCATGGATGTGGATTGCACCTGAGCGATGCGCCCTTGCCACGCTCTCAGAGTATATCTCATTGAGGGCGTAGTTTGCTATGATCTTTCCTGATGTGTGAGACATAAGCCCTGAGAAGGAATAGTCTGAATTGGAGTTTTCGTTGACGCGCCAGTCTGTCCTCTTGAGGTATTCATCCATGGTCTCCTTTACCTCAAGGAACGCTCCCTTTGTGAGGCGCAGCTTCTCCCGCTGCTTTCTGTAGAGAATGTAGGCTTTGGCAGTCTTAGCATGGCCGGTCTTGATGAGCACCCGCTCAACGACGTCCTGCACTTCCTCAACTGTCGGAATCTCGCCAGGCTCCTTGGAATATTCAAGGATGGCGAATACCTTGCGGGCCAGCTCCTGCGCAAGATCCCTGTCCGTCCCTCCGACAGATTTTGCTGCCTTGTAAATAGCATCAGTGACCTTCTCAAGCGCGAACTCAACAATCCGCCCATCCCTTTTTCTTATGCTCCAGCTCTTCTCATCAGCCATTTTTCTCTAGACACCCCTATCCTTTATTTATAGCTATCACTATTGCTCTCATCCCCTATTGTTGTGCCGTTGGCATCAAACAGAACAACCACTCCTATCCAGCACAGCCTTATTGCTAATAGGGCACAGATATATAAATATTGTGTTTTACAATCGTGAAAGGCACTATATGTAGTATCTGATACTCTCTATCGTGTGTTTTCTTTTTTCCCTTGAAAGCCATGCAACCTCTCTATGTGAATATTTTATGAAAAATGCTCTGGCCCTATCGCCCCGTCATAACACGCCCTGCATATCGCCGTCAGGTTATATGCGCACCACTTCATCATGGCTTCTGCTTCTGGACTGGTCACACTGGACATGTGCGCGCAGGGCTTATCCACCCCTTCCCATTTCTGATTGCACCATGATTAGAAAAACTTTCCTCATCCTTGACGGCATCAGGGAATCAACTGAGCAGAGAATCTGGCATCAGGGAATTTCTGACTGGAATGATTTCCTTGTGGCTAAAGAAGTCAAAGGCATAGCAGCAACACGAAAGCTCTATTATGACCGCCAGCTTCTCAAGGCGAGGGCAGCATTGTTTTTCAACAACAGCCCCTATTTTATGGATAAGCTCCCTGCAGCAGAATGCTGGCGCCTCTACAGGTTCTTCAGGGAGGAAGCGGTGTTCCTTGACATCGAGAGCACAGGCATTGAGACAGGCGATGCCATAACTGTTGTTGGCCTCTTTGACGGAATCTCTGCAATGACCATGATAAGGGGCATCAATTTTGACGCTCAGGCACTCAGGGAAGAGCTGAAGAAGTACAAGCTACTCATCACGTTCAACGGAGCAAGCTTTGATCTGCCCTACATCAAGAGGCGCTATCCAGATGTATTACCAAACGTCCCTCACCTTGACCTCAAGCATGCCTGCGCTAAGCTTGGCATTGCTGGCGGGCTGAAACTGATAGAGCAAGAGCTTTGCATTATGCGGGCAAACCCTCTTGTCGAGAAGTTAAGGGGAGGAGACCCCGCCGCCTTGTGGCGCATGTTCAGAGCAACAGGTGATGAGCATTACCTCAGGATGCTTGTGGAATACAATGCCGAAGACGTGATGAACCTGCAGCCAATAGCAGATATCATCTATAAGAGATTAGAAGAGCGATGCTATAGCACAAAGCCTCTTGCATCCTGCACCTGATGGACGTGCTCGCGGGCATGGTCCAACGAGGGAAGAATCTCTTCTGCACCATCCTGGCTTAGCCTATAGGCAGTCTTGATATCCTCCACTGTCAACTCGCCGTTCTGCAGCTGTTCCATCACTCTGGCAAATCCATTGAAGGGCTGCATCCTGCAGCGCATACTCTCTAATTGCAGTTCAAGCATAGCTATCTGGTTCTTAAGTTCAAATAATTGCTCTTGGGTTGTATCATCCATAGGAAGGATGATATATTTTGCAGCTTTATATACTTTTCTGTGATTTAATATATAATATGCGTAGATTAGTTGATTATTTTAAATATTAATATAGTTATAAAGAGATTAATAGCTAAACTCCATAATTTATTATTCTAAAATCCGAATTAATAATTTAGGGTAGTATCTGGTATAATCCCGAAAAATGCATTCCCAAAAAACGGGCATTGCCGCCAGCAACTTTACCAAAAGCGACGCTGCTGTTCTCTCTTCTTTTGCCTGCGGTGAAATTGACGATGGAAATTCCGTCGTGCACGGCAGAGTCGCCCAGCCTTCACACCCGATGGTGCAGCGAGCTACGAGGTTACGCATTGGCTGTGGAAGCGATGGGAGGGGTGCTAATGCCTTTTTGCTATTGATTTTTTGCTATTGCTCCTTTAACACGAATCTACCCAATAGATACCCCATAACTTCACACTACTTGCTATCCTGATTGCTTTTCAGAATAGTATTAGTAGAGAAGAGCCTGTTAATCTATTTTTTGGATGAAGCCGTAGTGTTAAGCTTCATCCAAAAAATCCTTTTTTACTCTCATCACTTCGCAATCCATTCATTCTTGGCGGCAGACGGCCATTTTGCGAAAGGCAAAATGTCCTACGGGGAGCCCGAAGGGCGCGTCCCCACCCCGCCTGCGCCATGAATGGATTGCTTCGTTCTACCGTTTTCTTTATTTTTTGGATGAAGCCGTAGTGTTAGAAAGCTTTATAAAAGCCTAGGCAACCCTCCATACCATACAAGAGAAGAGAACTGACGGGAGAGTCGTTTTCTAAAAAGCCTGCAATGGCAAAGCTAAAAACCCTATTGCCCACACTAAAAGAACGCAAGCGCTATCTGGTCTTTGATATCATTGCAGAAAAGCCAATAACTAATGCAAAGGCAGTAGAGAAGGCGATAGTAGGCTCAGTCCTTTCGTATATAGGCGAGAAGGGTCTTGCTCAGGCTGGCATCCTCTTCCTTGCAAATCGCTTCGATTGCTGGAAGCAGAAAGGAATAATCAGGGTAGCCCACAACAAGGCTGATGACGTCAGGAGTGCCCTTATGCTCATCCATGAGATAGACAGCACCAAAGCAATGATGCACACCGTCGGCGCCAGCGGCATCCTCAAAAAAGCTCTCGGAAATTTCATGGAAACTCACACACCACATCCAAAAGGAGGTTAGGACAATGCAACCAATGCAGCATCAGATGATGGGATATGACAGGGCAATCACCATGTTCTCGCCTGACGGAAGGCTTCTTCAGGTCGAGTACGCGAAAAAGACCGTGAGGCAGGGTTCAACTGCTATAGGCATGACCTGCTCAGATGGTGTCCTGCTTGTGACAGACAAGCGTGTCGTTGACTCTCTCGTAGTCCCTGAGGCTGTGGAGAAGATATTCCAGATAGATGACCACATCATGGCAACGGCATCAGGCATACTCTCAGATGCCCGCGTCCTGATTGAGCGCGCGCAGCTCAAGGCCCAGCAGCACAAGATAACCTATGATTCTGAGATAGACACGGTCTCAATTACCAAGGACATCTGCGACTTAAAGCAGATCTGCACACAGTCAGGCGGATTAAGGCCATTTGGAGTTGCGATCCTCATTGCAGGAATAGACGGCAAAGAGCCCAGGCTGTTTGAGACTGACCCAACAGGCATCTACTTTCAGTACCGAGCAACAGTCATAGGCGAGGGCGAGCCTGAGATTGAGGAGATCCTCCATAAGGAATACCAGCCAGGAAAATGCATCCAGGAAAACCTGGTTTTGGCATTGAAGGCCCTTCGCAAGGTCCTTGGCGAGCAGTTCAGCCTTGAGCGTGTGGATGCCGCATACATAGAATCAGATAAGAAGCACTTTGACAAGTTCAGCCAGGATGACATCAGGGCAGCAGCAGCAGGAGAAATCAAGCCCTCAAGAAAAGTGAAAAAGAAATGAATGATTTAGGTGAATACAATGACAGATGAACAATTGCTCATAGCAAGCAAACAGATAGTCGTTCCCGGTGAGACCTTAGCTAAAGGCATGGGGTATCTTCCTGGCAACGGCACCTACCGTGAAGGAGACGAAATCAAGGCAGGCCGCCTGGGACTGGCAAGCGTGGAAGGCAGAGCGCTGAAGCTTATCCCCCTATCAGGGCGATACCTGCCAAAAACCGGTGATGTCATCGTCGGAAAGGTTATTGATGTCAACCTCTCAGGGTGGCGCATAGACACCAACAGCGCCTATTCAGCCTTGCTCTCGCTCAAAGACGGAACAACCGACTTTGTAGCCAGAGGCGCAGACCTGACCAAATACTACCAGATAGGAGACTACGTATCCTGTAAGATCATCAACGTCACAAGCCAGAAACTTGTCGACCTGAGCATGAAAGGCCTTGGGCTTATGAAACTTCGTGGCGGAAGAATCCTGAAGGTATCCACAAACAAGGTACCAAGAATTATAGGAAAAGCAGGATCCATGGTGTCCATGCTTAAGCAGGCAACTGGAGCAAAGATAGTTGTGGGCCAGAACGGCATGGTATGGATAGATGCTAGGCCAGAAGCTGAAATGGTCGTCGTCGCAGCCATCAACAAGATCCAAGCTGAATCCCATATGCAGGGTCTTACTGACCGCATCAAAGATTTCCTTGGCTCCTTTGCAGGAAAGCCTGATGGCTCTTTGAAAGGAGTTTCTTCAGGCAGCGATGAGAAAAGGGGAGAGGGTGAATAATCATGGGTTACGAAAAGCGCATAGATGGAAGAGGGATGGAGGACATGCGTGGACTCAAGGCAAAGGTAGGGGTCATCCGCCAGGCAGAAGGCTCTGCCTATTTCCAGATGGGAAACACATGGGCATATGCAGCAGTCTACGGTCCGCGCGACCTGTATCCAAGGTTCATGCAGGACCCTACAAAGGGCATTTTGCGCTGCCACTACAACATGATGCCGTTCTCAAGCACAGGAGAGCGTGTAAGGCCTGGAGGCTCGCGAAGGTCAAAAGAGATATCTATGGTGACTCAAAAAGCGTTGCTGCCAGTGATTGACCTCTCTGAGTTCCCCAATGCAGTCGTTGATGTCTTTATCGAGCTGCCCCAGACTGAGGCTGGAAGCAGATGCGCAGGCATCTGCGCAGCGTCAATGGCTCTTGCTGACGCAGGCATTGAGATGAAAGACCTCGTCACAGCAGTTTCTGTAGGGAGGGTTGATGACAAGCTGGTCGTAGACCTTGACTACAGTGAGGAGAGCTATGACGGAGGGCCTGTTGCTGACTTCCCTGTTGCGATGCTCGCAAGCACCGGAAAGATCAGCCTCCTTCAGATGGACGGGCTTCTAGACAAAAAGGAAATTCCAAAGCTCCTTGAGATGGCAAGGAAAGCCTGCACTCGCATAGCAGAGATACAGAAAGCCGCACTCAAGGAAAAGTACGGGGTTGATAGCAATGAATGAGGCAGGACATTCCCATAATCATATCGTAAAGTTGCTTGATGCAGGCTTTCGGCTTGATGGCAGAAAAGCTGAGGAATTCAGGGAGATTTCCCTGGAGACAGGCGTAACCAAGACCGCTGAAGGCTCAGCAAGAGTAAAAATCGGCGGGACAGAGGTCATGGCGGGTGTCAAGATGGAGGTTGTCACTCCTTACCCCGACGCTCCTGAAGATGGAACTATCATAGTCAACGTCGAGCTTATGCCGCTGTCAAGCCCTGATTTTGAATCTGGCCCTCCGGGGATAGAAGCAATAGAGATCTCCCGCGTTGTTGATAGGGGCATCCGCGAGAGCAAGGCGCTCAACTTCAGGAAGCTCTGCATAGAGAAAGACAAGAAAGTCTGGGCTGTCCTGATTGACCTCTGTACCATCAATGCAGAGGGAAACCTCCTTGATGCCTGCGCTCTTGCTGCTCTTGCAGCGCTCAGGGATGCTAGGCTTCCTGCATACGACGGGGAGAAGATTGACTACAGGAGCAAGGCTAAAGACAGCCTCCCTCTCGAGAAGATTCCCATCTCTGTGACCGTCAGCAAGATTGGCAGGCACTTCATCATTGACCCTGATGCCGAAGAGGAAAAGGCGATTGGCGCAAGAATCACCGTGGCATCCCTTGAAGATGGCACCCTCTGTGCTATGCAGAAAGGAGGCGATGAGGCTCTTGCGCCTGATGATGTCATCAAGATGATTGATATCGCTACAGCAAAGGCAAATGAATTGCGGGGTATGGTCGGATGACAAAGCCACAGGAAGCAGGGAGTTTCCCTACAGGATTCACCAAATACGAGATAGCGCGCATCCTTGGAGCCAGAGCCCTCCAGATATCAATGGGCGCTCCCTTTCTGGTAAAGTTTACCGACAAGGATATCCAGGAGCTTCATTACAATCCTATCGAAATAGCAAAGCGTGAGTTTGCTGCTGGCGTTGTCCCGATAACAGTGAAGCGCACCCAGCCAAAAAAAGTTGAATGAACTAAACATTTATAAATTGTTTACAGATTCTCATCTGCAAACAGAGAGTGATGCATATGGCAAGATTACGAAAAGCGATATCCTACCGAAGGCTTGAGCGGCCACATACCAGAGTATCAAAGTTCACAGCCAAATCTTTTGTCAAGACCACCCACAACACTAAAATCAGCAGTTTCAACATGGGCAATCCCCAGAAGGATTTTCCTTACGCAGTTACCCTGCGAACAAAAGCAGACCTTCAAATCCGTGACAATGCCATGAATTCTGCCCGTGAGGCATCAAACAGGATAATGGAAAAGACTATCGGGGCAGGCAACTACTATCTCCGTGTCAACTGCTACCCTCACCACATTCTCAGGGAGAACCCTCTTGCTTCTGGCGCGGGAGCAGACCGTTTCTCAACAGGAATGGCGAAGTCATTTGGAAAGCCGATAGGCCAGGCAGTACGGGCAAAGAAGGGAAAAGGGTTATTCACCATTTTTGTGGAGAAGCAGAACCTCGAATTGGCCAAGAAAGCCCTGCACAGAGCTTCAGGAAAGTTGCCCTGTTCCTGCGGAATTGAGGTAACTGATAATCCTCGGATGATGAAAGCAGAGGGTTAAAAAGGTAATGGCCTGCTGGTGCTTATGATTCAAAGCAACTCCCTAAGCACGGCAAGGGCAACCTCTCTCTTTGCAGGAAACGCCGCAACGCTCATCCTGATATGATAACATTCACCTGAGTCGGTCAGCACAAGTTTCCTCCCCTCATTCCATGGCCCCTTCTCAAACCTAAGAAAGAAGTTGCACTCTTCATCAACCCTGCTCTCTAGCTCTTTCCTTATCCTTGCCATGTCTTTTTTACTGATTAGCCCAATAAGGCGCCTGATGAACTGGAAGGTATGCCGCTCCTTTGAAAGCTTTGTGCTGAAGATAGATATTCGCCGCTCATTGAAGCCTGTAGCAATCCTCTGCTCTATCATGATATTTTCATTTTCAGGATTATCGAATGCAAGCAGGGCAACAAGCCCCTCCTTTACTGCAGCAAGGCTTTCCTCTTCCTTTGCAAACACCGTTATCAAGATAGCATGAGCAAGCTTCATAGGGCGCTTGAGA
>DUKR01000093.1 GCA_013329175.1 Candidatus Woesearchaeota archaeon | reverse complement strand
CTTCTCTAAGCTTAATACGTACTAGCATCACATACATTTAAATAAGAGTGCCTTACTGAAAATGAAAATCCATTCATTCTCGAAAAAAGGTGAACTCATTGCGAAAGATAGCAGTCATCAACCAGAAAGGCGGTGTAGGCAAGACAACAACGGCAGTCAATCTCGCTGCAGGCCTCTCAAGGCAGGGAAAGTCAGTGCTTCTTATAGACCTTGACCCTCAGGGCAGCGTCGGCGTGTGCCTGCACCAGAAGCCTGAGCAGGACATGTATGACCTCCTCATCGAGAACATCCATCCCAAGCAGTGCATAACAAGCCTGGGCAAGAACCTTGACATCATCCCAAGCAACAACAGCCTCATCCGAGCTGAGCTATTCCTCTCCAAGCGGGACGGCGCAGAGGCCCTCCTTCGCCAGAAGATGGCAGTAATCACAGGCTACGACTACATCATCGCCGACTGCCCGCCGTCATTCAACCTGCTCACCAGGAGCGCCCTTCTCTATGCTGAAGAGGCCTTCATACCGACAACTGCAGACTATCTTGGGATGGACTCCCTCAAGAAGACCGTGCATCTTCTCCAGCGCCTCAACTCATCATTTGACCATGACCTGAAGATCACCAAGATCATCCCAACGCTGTACGATGTCAGGAACAGGATATGCAAGGAATCCCACATCCAGATGAAGAATGAGTTTTATGAGCTTGTTGCTGAGCCTATACGGATCAACGCACGGATAAGGGAGGCGCCGCAGGTCGGAAAATCCATCTTCTCCTACAAGCCTAGCTCGCCAGGCGCAAAGGATTACTTCTCGCTTGTCAGGTCTGTACTGCAGGATGAGCAGTTCATCCTTAACGGTAAGGGCAATGACGGCCTTAAGATGGTCAAGGCTGCTGCATAAATCTTCTTTTTTCTTGCAATTTTTTTCACCCTGCCTTCATTCCCTGCCTCCTGCCCATGGTCCACCGCGCAGCCAGCGCTAAAGCAGGCATGAGAGCAGCAACCACTGTCATCTCAACCCATACCCATGGCCCTAAGGGGATGACCTCAAAGAACCTGTTGAGCGGAGAATACAGTACAATCAGGTGCAGGCAAAGCGACACAAGCACAGCAATGTTGAGCCACTTGTTGCAGAATATGCCAATATGATAGCGCATCCTGATGGCTATCAGCCTGCCGAACTCAAACAGCACAAGCATGGTAAAGGCAGCGGTCCGCGCCGTCTCCAGGCCATCAGGGAGGTATTGATTGAAAATATACAAGGTGCCAGCGGCAATGATTGCGCCAGTCACAAACACCGTCCATCCCATCCTTGCATTGATGATATGCTCGCTTTTCGCCTTGGGAGGCTTCCTCATGATGCCCTTCTCAGCAGGATCCACCCCAAGAGCAAGAGCTGGGAATCCGTCAGTCACCAGATTTACCCACAAAAGATGCACCGCAAGCAGCGGCAGCGGCATTCCTATAAGGATGGCGACAAAAATCACAAGGATCTCACCGATGTTGCTTGACAGGAGATAATTGACGAACTTCTGGATGTTGTCGTAGATGCCCCTTCCCTCCTCCACTGCATTCACTATGGAGGCGAAATTGTCGTCAGTCAGTATCATGTCTGAAGCCTCCTTTGAGACGTCAGTTCCCGTGATGCCCATGGCGACGCCGATGTCGGCCTTCTTCAGGGCAGGAGCGTCATTCACCCCATCTCCAGTCATCGCGACAATGTGGCCATTCTTCTTCAGCGCATCAACTATCCTCAGCTTGTGCTCAGGATTCACCCGCGCATAGATTGCTATATCCTCCACCTCGCTGTCAAGGTTGCTCATCCCCTCAAGCTCCTGTCCTGTAATTGCCTTTCCTTTGATGCCGATTTCTGCAGCGATGGCCATGGCAGTCCCGATGTAATCGCCTGTAATCATCACAACCTTGATGCCCGCGTCATGGCACGTTGCAATGGCAGCCTTCACCTCAGTCCTCGGAGGGTCAATCATGGCCTGAAGGCCGACAAACACCATCCCCTCCTCAGAAAGCGAGCTTGCTTTCTTATAGGCAAACCCCAGGACGCGCAAAGCCTCATGGGAGAAAGCCTCATTCACTTTCAGGATGGCCTCTTTCTGCTTTCCGGCAAGGGGCATTATGATGCCGTTTAAGAGGAAGTGGGAGCAGTGGTTGATGATGACGTCAGGCGCTCCCTTCATATAGACAAACGTTCCCCTCCTCCCTTTATGCAGCGTCGCCATGCGCTTGCTCTCGCTGGTGAAGCCGTTCTCATCAACTCTAGGCTCTTCCCTCTCCAGCGCCGCAACCGAGATGCCTGCTTTTTCAGCAGTCACCAGAAGCGCTAGCTCTGTTGGGTCCCCCAGATGGTCATTTCCTGCGGGATCAAGCCTTGCATCATTGCAGAGTGCCCCTATACGCAGGAGCAGCTCAAACTCAGAAGGATTGGCAGGGTGGGTCTGGTGATGGAACGCTCCCTTTGTTTCGTATCCTTCCCCTGTCACCTCGATGACCTTGTTATTCACCAGCATTTTTCTGACCGTCATCTGGTTGCAGGTCAGCGTCCCCGTTTTATCACTGCAGATGACTGAGGTTGATCCAAGCGTCTCAACTGATGGCAGCTTCCGTATCAGGGCGTTGCGCCTTATCATCCTCTGGATACCCAAAGCAAGGCTGATGGTGACGACTGCAGGCAATCCCTCAGGGATTGCAGCAACTGCCAGGCTGACTGCAGTCAGCAGCATCTCCCCCCACTCTTTCCCTGTCAGGATGCCAACGACAAACACGATGATGGCAACGGCGATAGTCAGCCCTCCAAGCACCTTGCCTAACCCTGCAAGCTTCCTCTGCAGGGGGGTTTGCTCATCCTCGGTTCGCTCAAGCAGGGTTGCTATCTTTCCTATCTGGGTTTGCATTCCTGTCGAGGTCACCACAGCAACCCCCTTTCCAGCTGAGACAGCGGTTCCTGAGAACACCATGTTCACCATGTCGCCAAGCGCCATCTTCTCAGCAAGAGTCGCCACCTGCTTTTTCACAGGCAAAGACTCTCCTGTAAGCGCTGCCTCCTGCACATGGAGGTTGTTCAATTCAAGCAGCCTCGCATCGGAAGGGACCTTGTCCCCTGCCTCAATGAAGATAATGTCACCAGGCACAAGCTCGCTTGCAGCAATGTGCGCCTGCTTGCCGTCTCGAAGCGCCTTTGCTTTCAGCGACACCATCCTTTTCAGGGCGTCAATAGCCTTTTCCGCCTTGAACTCCTGAAAGAACCCAATGCACGCGTTCAGTATCAGAATGACTAGGATGATGACAGCATCGGCATACTCTTCAAGGAACAGCGAGATGACAACAGCACCGACAAGGATCCACACAAGGATGCTTGCAAACTGGGAAAGAAACAGTTTCACTAAGCTTTTCTTTTTCCCCTGGACAAGCTCATTTGGCCCGTATTTTGCCAGCCGAGACTGCGCCTCAGGGGCGGACAGCCCTTCTTTGCTCGATTGCAATTCCCTCAATACTTCCTTCTCGGGGGAAGAATGAAATGCCATACATTGTCACCCGTATCAGGTCATTAAAAACCTTTTGTTATGGGGTAATAGTTCAGTTTGTTGAAGTAAAAAGGTGCATCCTTTTGTCGGGTACCGTCAGCCTCGCGCGGCACTGTTGCGCGGCGAGCACATCGTATCCCCGTAAGGGACTTCCCCCTCCGATGTTCTCTACTGCAGGGAATATGAGGCTCGGCGCAGCGAGACTAGCGTCTCTGGGTCGACTCAAGCTGCGCATTCGCGACAATTGAAGGTACCCTTGGTAGGGATAATGCCTCCAAGCTTCATAATGGTGAAGTATTACGTTATGGGGTAATACTTCACTCTCCTGAAAAGCCCTGGGGAGAGGAGGCAGCTTCATGGGGGGCGGGCATTCCCTCAAAAGCTCATTAGAAAAAAAGGCATTAGCCATACTTCCATCACTTCCACATTCAATGCGTAACTTCATCCCATTCGTTGCAGAGCATAATGCACTTTGAAATTCCGAGGGAGAAAAGAAGAAAAAAAGTGAAAACAAAAAAGGCTCGGGCTGCGCTTGCAGAAGACCATTTGTTGCAGCCATTACCACAATTCGGCGCGCTGCTGCCTGCGGGCATGGAGGATGAGCGCGGGCACCATGCGCGGCGGAATTATCATTATAGGCATTTGCAGCACAAATAACGGCTCAAAGAAAAACAAAGTGCCAGAATAGGAAATAAGCCATCGGCAATGAGCTTTTTGGGATGCCCTTTTTCGGGAGCGATGCCCTGCCACGGTATAGTCAGGGCAGGGAAGCAGCGAAACTTGCGTCCCTGGGTACACTCAAGCTGTGCAGCGGGACTACTCGTCCCTGGCCTTTTCTTCGAAAAAGCTTTCTCGACCAGCGAAACTTTCGTTTCTGGCAATGCGGCATCTTGGAAAAACAATAAACAACATCGCAGCAGGACAAGGGGACAAACGAAGCAGGCTATCCTTTTTGATGGCGCCTTGCTGCAAGAGAAAACCCATATAAGCCACTGCACATTATCATTGGAAAAAACATGGAATCATACAATCTTCCTGAAAGAGAGTGGATATCCCTCATCGAAACGATTGCAAGAGATGATGAAATCGCAAAAAAGGGTGATATTAATGATGGCTATCAAAAGAGTGACCCTCCCCCTGCCAATGCCGCTGGTGGCTTTGCACGAGCCATAGAGGGTAATACCATACGGCTGGCAAAACCCCCTGTTGGCCTGCTTTTTTCAGGAGGCATTGATTCGACCCTGCTTGCCCTTCTCCTGAAGAAGAATGCCATTCCCTTCACATGCTTCTCAATATCTATGGAGCGGGGAAAAGACAAAGCATCAAGCGCTGCCATTGCCTCTGCCCTCGGCCTGAAGCATATCCAATCAATCATCACCATTGGCGAGTTAGAAGAATCCATCAAAGAAGTCATCAAAATCCTTGGTGAGCCTGACGTCCTGAAAGTTTCAGTAGGCTGTGTAGAGTATTTTGGCATGAAAAAAGCAAAGCAGCACGGCTGCAGGACAGCCTTCTCAGGATTAGGCTCTGAAGAGCTTTTTGCCGGCTACAAAAGGCACGAGGAGGCATTAGAAAGAGGGTACTCCGCAGTAAAAGAAGAGTGTGAAACAGGCCTCAAAGCCATGTGGCAGCGGGATATCCAGAGAATCATGGCTCTGGCTGAAGCTGTCGGTATTGTTGCAGCCCTTCCCTTCCTCACTCAGGAAGTCATCACCGCAGCGCTCAGGATTCCTCCTGAGCAGAAGATCACAAGAGAGCAGGACAAGCTCCCTGTCAGGGAGTACGCCCAAAAGCTTGGGTTAAGGAAAGCTCTAGCGCAGAAGAAAAAGGCTGCAGCCCAGTACGGCTCATGGATTATCAGGGGGATGGACAAGCTGGCAAAGAAAAATGGCTATGCGACAAAGAGGGAGCTTGTAGCGTCGTATAGCATTGGAGCGCTGAAATAAGCATAAAATGTTATCCATTAAAAATATTTGAGAAGAATCTAAACCAAGATATCCGAATAAAAGAAGTATGAAAAAAAGATAAATAAAAATAGATGGAGCCACAGAAAACAGATTTATAGAAATCCATATCTTGCAACATCTTGCTCAGTTAATCTCCCCTGTTCTAAAGCTTCAACTCTTTCTGCCAATTCTAAGATTCTATTGAGTCCAGCTCTTGCTACTCTTACAACAATTCCATCCTTATATCTAGCGTCATTTTCATATCTATTCAACAATTCACTCATTCTATCTTCAACTTTAATTCGTTCTCCATTATGACTTGCTAAATCAGAATATGTTACAATAGCTTCCTGCCAGCTTCTTGGGATTAGTAGGCAATCTTCTAATGGCTCAAATTCTTTTCTTTTTTCAGCGCACTCTGATGCTTGCCAAAATCCATAAACACATCCATGTGACCTAAACATTTGTGCAATTCTGTATCTATCTCTTAATGAAGCAGAAAATCCTGTAGATTCTAATCCTTCTATTTCAATATATTCTGCACCCCTTAACTCATGAAAAATTTGGTCACTTTGTAAAGGTCTTCCAATGTCATGCAATCCTGAAGCTAATGACACTTCTTCTCTATTCAATGGAATACTGTGATATTTTGCAAGAATATTTCCTACTACTCCATATGCTAAATCATATACTTGCCCAGTATGAGCTACATAATTATCAGGTTCATTAAGATTAGATGGATTTGCTTCCACTAATTTTCTAGCCAAATTTTGAACAGCTTGTTTATTATTAATCATATAATCTTTGATATACTTCTAGTATATTAATCTTTTGGTTATTATTCACTATTTAGTGGTATCAAATTGTGTTTTCTGGTTGGCACCCTGCCATATTTACGGCGAGTTGGCGGAGGATACAAACTATTTCCCCCTCGCTGATATGCAGGCTGTAGAGGTTTTTGAAATACTCGCAAACTTTTTTCTCTGGCATCCTTAGGCCAAGCAGCAGATACATCACCAGAAGCACAATCCCGAGGCCAAATCTGGCGTGGGGAAGAGCGTTTGGGACTTCCTGCTCGACAATCTTCTTGCAGCTCGTGCAGTAGTAGCGATGAATATCATAGCGGGTTGGACTAGAGATGAGTTTGATGTCAGTAACATATCTATGCCTGATAGTGGTCTTTCCCTTCAGTTTTTTCTTACAATCAGGGCACCGAGAGAGAATAAGCTCTTTGATGAAATCTATCCGCTCGGAAATGTGCCTTGTGTAAGCTTTATGCCTTTTTCGTGCACCAACCTCCTTGGAGGTTTTCTTGGTATCTGCTTTGATTTTCAGTGCCTTGCGAAACTCAGTAACAGTCACGATGTGCTTTGCTTTATACTCTTCAAATTCTTTTTCTAGCTTCTTAAGATTGTTCTCTATCTTTTTTTCTTCCTCGACTAGTTTAAAAGGCGGACTAAAACTCAAATATCCTCTTCTTCTCCTTGATTGCAGAGGGAGAGCTTCCTCCATGCCAGGTGATTCTTGGCCGAATCCTGAGTGGATACATCCGCTCATTGGTGTCATCAAAGATTATTGCTGCTCCTTTTGTCTTGGGAAGATAATTCAGCTGCTTGTCAAGCCCCTCCCGCATGTACGACTGCATGAGAGCACCAAGAGCTTCGGTATCAAGCTTGGCTGTGACACTGTGAGCAAGCACGATATCGCTCTGCGTCATGACGTCAGTATGGATTTTCCCTGGCTGCTGCGTCGCAAGAATCAGCGAGATGCCAGGCTGCCTTCCCTCACGCAGGATGGTGATGAGTGCGTCAGATGCTGCTGTCTTCCCCTCATTTGGGAGGAATTCATGCGCCTCATCCACAACCAGCCACACGAGAGGCTCCTCCTTGCTCCTCTCGCTCTTCTCCTCATCCATGAGGTAGTGCATCTCTGACTTGATGGATTTCAGCTCCTCGACTTTTCGAGCAATCATGCGGTCAACAAACAATCTCTGCGAGACAAGGCCGATAACCAGTGCACGAAGTCCAGAAGCTCCAGGGATCATGGCATAGCAGCCCACATCAAGGATAGTCACCTGCCCTCCCTTCACAAGCTCAGTGATGGGCGTTCCATCCTTTGAGAATAATCCCCAGAGCTTCGCAGCCTCAAACCTGTTCCTTGCGCCAGTCCTTGTCGCCTGATCAAACTCCTCATCAGCCTCGATTGCCCTGATGATGTCATCAATATCATACTCTCTCTTTTCTTTCTTCACCTTGTTGATCATGCTCTCAATGAACACGCCAAGCTGCTCATGCATGCCTATGCTGAAGGTCAGGCACCAGTCAGCTGGCGTCAGCTCTGTTGGCTTGATGGAAAAAGGGAAGTCTGTCGGGATGCCGCTCTCTTTCATCTGCTGGTAATAGCCAAAGGGAGTATACACATGCACATTAAGCCCTGTAGCCTTGAGGCCCCATTGGCTAAGCAGCTCTTCATCCTGCTTGTTGGCATATTTCATGGTCCAGTAGATGCCCATGGTATCAAGCATGACAACGGAGATATTCTCACGAACCTCAAGAGGGACATTGGCTATGCCTTCGGTTATCACCCCCATAGAGTAGCTTTTTCCGCTCCCCCTCTTGCCGCACACGAAGACGACGTGGGAGCGCGTCACGTCAAGGTAGATTTCGTTGGAAAGCGACGTCGTCTGCCCCATCCTCACGTACTGCTTGCCGATGAGGATTGTTCCGTCCTTGCCGTACTTCTTCCTGTCCTCTTCAGTCCTGCCTATGATGATGTCGTAGGGCATACATTATCCTTCTTTCGCGTGTTTATATAGGTTATAGCAAAGTGAAGTAATATTTGAAATTTTGAATAGGAACCTGCTAGTATTCAATGCTTTCCCTTTTTTCCTTCCTTTGGCGCTTTTACCTTTTGGATGGCTTTGCACCTTTCCCCTCGTTGGCGTGAACGTTATGGTGATGCCACGCGCCAAAGCCCATCGCTGCCAGCGCCGCAAACAGTAGCCCATACAGCACAGCAGGGTGAAGCCGCCTTGGACTCAATGATTGCTTCCCTGAGCCTCCATCCTGCTTTTGTGCCTTATCCCCCTGTTGATTGTTTTTTGCTAAGCCCCTCTGGGTGCCAAGGGGAACAGGCTCTGCGCTGATTCCAAACAATCCCTCAGCCTTAGCCTCTGCTACATAGTAGTACCGCCCATTGTCGTAGCTCACAAAATGAGTCGGAAGCTTTTGCCATGCTCCATCTTCAAATGCCTGAAGGGTCACCACTTCCTTGCCTAAGCCGTATCTGCTCATAAACTGCTCATCAATCCTGAATGCAATAGTGGACTGCGCGTAATCAGCATCGCTCATTCGTATTGAATCCAGTGTGAAATACTGATAGGCATGCTCAATGGCGATTGCCGGCTGCTTGGCTATGTCAATTTGGATGGATACGAATATCAGGAGGCGTTGAGGAGTTACCGTTATGCTGGTTACCGCCATTTTATCATTTTCTATTGCAAATGACGATTTTTCATTCGCTTCCAGCCTGACTTTGCCAACGGCGAAATGCTCTGGGGTATTGTCCTTAGGGGATGGGAGTGTTAGGCCGCCATACTGCTGGGCAGCCGTCGCTTCTTCGGCCGATGAGGATTGCACGCTTTCAGCTGGCGATTCTCCTGCAGAATATGCCCCTGAGCTTTGGGCAGAGAGCATGAATATGCCGTTACTGTAGCCCAGTGCCGTGCATTCGATGCAGTTGGCTGAGTTCTTCAGTGGTTGCGGATTTGAGAAGCTTTGCCCGTAAAAGCTTAGCTCTGCTGAAGTGTTGAACTCCGAAAAGTTTTCGCTTATCTCTATGAGGTTGCTTCCTATGGTAAATGCGCTGTTGAGGTCACTGATGTTTGAAATGTCCAGTATGCCTGTGAAGTTAATCATGCCAAATGAGGGATTCTCAATGATGAGATTGCTGATATTTGTAATGGTGACCAATCCTAAGTCTGTAGTTCTGCCGCTATACCCTCCAAGGGTGATTACTTTTGTGGTCCTTGGTGCAGTTACGGCAGTCTGCGCAAGAATGTCCGTGCAGGTAATGCTCCAGTTAAATGCCTCTCCAGCAGATCTTTCTACGGTGATGTTCACCTCCCCTCCTGTGATTGCAGCGTGTGTTGCATTGATTGTCCCATTTATGATGGCTGAGCAATTCCCAATCCCGGTAAGGTCACTTGCGTTGAAGGTAAAGGTTACTGTTTGATTGGTGCTGCCTGAATTATTGACTGGCTTATATATTACTATGTCAGGAGGCGTAGTGTCAAGAGAGAATACTATTGAAGATGCATTTGTGCTAAATCCACTGCCGTCAGATGCTGCTGCTGTAAGCTGGTAACTGCCGTCAGATGCATTGAATGTTGCATTTCCTGATGCAGTGCTGTTCAGGGTGCCGTTAACAAAGAAGTAATAGGTAAGGCCATCGCCGTCAGGGTCTGAGGCCGATACATTGAGGCTGGTAGTGTTTGCGCTTATGTTTGCCCTGTCTCCCGGATAGATGATAGCTGGAGTCTCAGGCACGCTGTTTGCTACCGTGAAGCAGCTAAGCCCTGTTGTATTGAAATTGTTGCTTGTGTCATTGAAGGTGAAGTTGCCGCAGGCATAGCTACCCCGCGGCACGGCAATCTGCTTTATTGCAAAGACAGTTGTTTCATTAGCTGTCGGGCTGATGAGCTGGTATGCATCAGCTGCCCAGCTTCCCGTTTCATTTGATGCGAATTGCCAGGCTGAAAGGTTGGCAGGAGCTCTTATAAGTACTGACCAGTTGACATAGCCTGAAATTTTCGTTACTGTTGAAGCGTTGTTCGCCAGGCCAGAATAATAAGGTAATGACGGGCCTTCTGCGACTGTGCATGAGACCGTAAGGTTGGAGCCGACAGGGTCATGGCTTGAATTCGCAAAAAACACTGCAGAAAAGTCTCCAGCAGCAAGGGTGCTGCAATTCACCATGACGTGGGCGATTGTGCCGTTTAGGTCAAGGGAGGAGAAATTCGTGCTCAGCGTTGCGCAGTCTCCATTCACGCAGGAGACGTTTACCCCTGTGTTGTTCAGGGCGCCAGCTAATTCTACAACACCGCTAGCATCAGCATCACCCTGCTCAGCACTTAAGGCAAGCGAGGACTGGTTCCAGTACACTCCCCCCACTACAAGGCTCTGCACACCCGTATCATTCCATGCCCCGTCGGTGTCATTTGCATAAAACATCCAGCCAATGCTTGCGCTTGAGTTAGCAGCGATAAGGCTCACATAGGTTGATGTGCTCATGCCGTTAAATGCAGCTGCGCTGGCATTCACCCATACCCCGCTCATGTTGGTGCTGAATACGTACTTGCTGAGTCCCTGATTGTCGCTCCATGTAGCGTTGAACTCAACAGAATGGTAGGGATACACAGCAGAGGTATTGATAACTACAGATGAAAACCAGGGAGGCTTATTGCCAACCGTCAGCGCCAGTTCCGAGTAATTCAGGTTTCCCGAGCTATCATTGACATACCCCATGAACAAAACACTCGAAAGGGCAGAGGCATTAATCAGGGAGATGTTGTGGCACGAGCCAGACGTTCCGGAAAGCTCAATCAATGAGCTGTTAGCTCCAGTCATGTTCGAATAGAACCAGCAGTGGCTCAATCCGGTATCATCAGATACGCTCATTGAGAGATTAACAAAGTCGCCAAATATCACTGCGCTTGTGTTCACTGAAATGTCAGAGGCTGGAGAGGTTAAATCAGAGGACGCCATATTCGAAAAGGTGTAGCTCAGAAAGCTTTGGTAATCAGGTGCAAAGTCATAGCTCTGCGAATCAGATCCTGTTTCGAAGGTGATGTTGATGCTATCACCTCCTGATACATTGATGTCCTCCATACTGATATCAAGCTCAATGGCATTTGAGCCGTTTTCTATCCTGCATCCTGATATGTTCGCAGATTCCTCAGTAGAGTTGAATACATAGCATAGGCTTGCATTCACCTGGATCCTGAAATCATAGCTTACTGCTATGCCTGACCCTGACTCTGGCGTCGTGGTGTTTCCCGTGCTGCTGTTTTTGTCAATAAAGAGCCTATAATATTCTGTTGAGTCTGAGTAATTAATCGAGCCATTCACGTCAATGAATGCAAAGAGGCTTGTTCCGTTGTTTGAAAGCGCCACCCTTCGTATGTCAAAATCATCTCCTTCTGGGGCATTGTAGGTTATGGAGAGGTTGGCATAATCAGTTTCAACATGGGAGTATCCAATTACAGGTGGCGAGCCATCTATGCTTGTTGTTGAAATAAAATATATTTTGGAATTGTCAATGTAATCACCAGTTGAAGCCAATACAGATGCGTTCATGTATTTCTGAACGAATTGTGAGGTATCACCTGATGTTTCATGCCAGAGAAGGGACCAGTTGCTCATGCTGAGATTATAAATGTAGAAATACCATTCATTAGTGTAAACCTCTGCAATAGGAGCAGATTCACCTGCAGTGCCAATTACCGAGATGTTTATTTCTATAACCTCTCCTTCACTTTCATCTATCTCAAAAACAAACTTGTGAATAGCATAAGCTCCACTGCTTGCTGTCTGATAACTGGCATAAGCGCCGTCATCAGCTATGATGTTGGTGTAATTATTGCCATTTGAGGCAGCGGTTTGATTAAACTCCGTCTCGCTGGTGACATTGACCGTAGCCTCAGGTGGAAACAAAGCAGTGTAGCCGTAGGTTGCATTGTGGGTGGAAGAGGGATACATGATTCCGCTGAAATCGTAGGATGACACCGCAGTAGATGCTCCTCCTGGCTCATTTGAATCGCCCACAAGGTCGCTATAATTGGAAACCCCTGCCCAGTCGTCAAGCAGCCCATCAATGGTTATAGATGCCTCATATGTTAAGTTGAGGATAGGCGCAAACCATCCATTGACGGTATTGTTGATGTTGCCTGCGGTGTCGTTCACCCAGATGCTCACGTTATATGTCCCTGCAGGTGTAATGCCTGCTATGATGCTATCGTTGTAATAGACATCTCCGCCGCCGCTCACCAGAGAATAATTCACGTAATTTGTCCCGTTTGGATAATGCAGGAGTATCTTAGCGACTGAAATCGTCCCTGTGCTCGTGATGTTGGCAGAGACATTTACCCCTGAACTGTTCAGGGGGTAGGCTGGGGTGACTGAAAGGTTTTCTACAATCGGAGCAACGGTGGTAACGGTAAACTCCCTTGTCAGTGAGGTATTCTGATTGCTTGCATTATCCATGCAGGTGACATTCCATGCATAGTCACCATCGTTGAATCCTGATATCGTAAAAGAAGCATTCGTTGCATTAGGTGATGCTATGCCGCTTTGATTGACAATTCCACTGATGGTCAGATTGCAAAGGAGGCTTACGTCTAGGTTATCCGTTGCAGTATAGTTAAAGAATATGCTTGATGAAGCGCTTTGGAGTGCATCAGAAGGAGTATGCAGGGTGATATCTGGCTGTATTGAATCAATGTTGACTGTATAATTGGTGGCATTCCATGCTGAATTGCCGGAAGTGTCATAGCAGAGCACGTTCCATAGATACGCTCCATTTCCAAGGCTGATAGACTTGGAGTCTTCTACTCCTGAAGTAATGCTGGTGTTTGTCTCATTGGCTGCAAAGGCTCCTGAAAAATCTCCCCATAGTGAGCAATTTTTCAGGGTAGGGCTGGTTGCTACGTAGCTAAATGTTGCACTTCCAGATGACTGCCATGTCCCGTTTGCAGGTTGTTCAAGGCTGACAGAAAGGCAGTTTGGGCTATTATACGACGCTGATGGGTCAAATGCCGCGCCAGAAAAATCACTTGAGCAGGATGTATAGGTAATTGAGAGCGTAGCATCGCTATTAGTCCCAGTTGCATTGAAGATTCCTGAAAGAGTGAGTAGTGAATCATAGATGCTGATGTTACCTCCATCATACCCATTGGTCGTGATATTCATGGCAGAGCTGATGGAGGTTGATGCGTTAATGAATACCGTGCCTCCGCTTCCGTCTCCATATCCTCCTCCAAGTCCACCTGTATTGCTGATAATTCCACGAAAATCAATAGTTCCTGATGATGTTAATGCAACTCTGCCGCCACCACCACCAGCATTATCGGTGGACCCGCCTGAAGCATTTGCTACGCCGTTTCCGGAAATATTGCTTGCAATAAGCCAGATAGAGCCACCTGCGCCTCCTTCATCAAGATTGTCAACACTAATTTCGTCCTGGCCGCGCATGTCTATGATGCCATCAATAAGTATTGTTCCTCCTGTTTGCAGCCTTATTGCAGAGCCGCCGCTATTTTCATCCCCGCCGCTGCCGATACTTACTGGCGAAGTTTTGTTTCCATACAGAATCCCGATTGCGTTTGAAGCGCCCTTTCCTCCATGAGTTCCCCCATACGATGTATCGGTATCAGCACCAGGGCCAACATCTGGAGGGAAGCCAAAGCCCATTCCAAAGAGCGTGCTTCCACTGCTGACTGTAATATTTCCTGAAGCATTGATCCAGACGCCCCTTCCATCGAAAGTTGTATTGTAACAGGTGAGTGGATTTGTTGCATCAAAAAAACAATCGCTATAGATTGATATGTTGAAGTCATGGGTATCAAAATCACCCCTGACCTGCAGGACTTCTCCCTCTCCATAGTTGCCGCCTAATAGCCCGATGCTGCCATTCAATACCCAATCGCCAGGATAGGTGTTGTTGGTAAAAGTAACAACCCCATCACTTGCACCATTGGGGTCACCTGGGATATATCCATAATATCCATTTTTTCCTGAAGTAGTTGTTAGTACACCTGTATAATTCATAGAGCTGCCATACTCCAACCGTATTCTTCCCCCGCCGCCACTGAGAAAATCGGTTGTTGCTCCGTTTGCAGAGAGGTTGCCTGATCCGGTGATAGCATTTCCAACCAGCCAAATGCTTCCTCCTGCGCCACCTTCATCCTCTAGAGAATCATCGCTGCCAGCTCCACTCATAGTAACCGCTCCATCAATCCTGAGGGTATCTGCTGCCCGTAGTTTTATGGCGGAGCCGCCAGGTGCCTCGCCACCTGCATCCCCTAGGCTTGTTGGTGCAGTTGCGTTGCCATAGATTTTTCCATTCGCATTATCTGCCCCTCTTCCTGCATGAGTTCCTCCATAGTCTGTATCTGAATCAACAGCAGGCCCAACCCCAAGAGGGAATCCCAAGCCGATGCCATCCAGGATCGCACCAGAACCAATACTCACGTTGCCCGTCAAAGAGCGCCACTCTTGGCCATGTCCTTCGCCGGTAAGATTGTAAGGGTAATCGCCATACACCTTCATGGTTCCTCCTGATATATTGATGTTGGAAGAGACATTCCACTCCTGCGTCCCGCTATAGCTTTCACTGCCGTCTGTCCAGGTGCCGTTTGCAAACAGCGGCATGAAGTGTATGGTTCCTGTATAGCTGGCCTCAACGGTAAATGAGGTAACGCTCTGGGGCATGGTATTGTTGGTTATATTGACATTGCCTGTTCCTGAGCCGTTGAAGATAATGTCATCATCTGAGGCAGGAATTCTCCCCAGTGACCAGCACGAAGCAGTATCAAACCTGTTGAATGCCGAGCAGTTCCAGACATTCGGAGCAGTACTAGAGCTGGCAGCAATAAAACTCCACTCATCAGTCTGGTTCATATTGCCAGATGTGTCGTTAGCAAACCACATCCACCGTATGGTCTGGCCGACGGTAGCTGTTATTGCCTTGCTTTCATTCCTGACTACGGATGAATTTTCAATTCCAATAGGGGTGTCATTGGCCCATGTGCCTGTTCCTGGGTCAAAGCTGAATATGGTATAGTTCAGTCTCACATCATCACTCCAGTTTATGCCGAACTCAGCCATGTCATTGGTTGTAGTAGTAGCTGTTACATTGGTGCTGTTGTAGCGCCATGATGGGCTTATTGCATCGCCACCTCCTACCGCAGGACACGGTACATCAATAGTATCAAAATAGAGCCCCTGGTTTGAGCTGTTATAATAGATGTAATGGATAGTCCCGTTCAGCCTGTTAAATGCTGGCCAGGCGCTGCCCCTCAGGGAAGGAATAGAATTTGCGCTTAGTCCTGTAACGAGCGATGACGTTGTCCATGTTGTGCCGTTATCAGTGCTGTTGGCAAGCCTCACTTTCATGCTTCCCGCTGACTCATCGTCCTCATAGAGGATGTAAAGCGACTCATCAGGGCATGAGCTTGCCAGCATTGATACGCTGTCTGTCCTTAGGGTGTCAACTACCATAGTAGCCGGGTTAGTATCCCAACTTGCTGATGTGAAATTTGAAAATCCAAGCTGGGTAGAGGCTGCAACATAACCCGCATAGACTATGTCCCTGTTGAGGCTTGCAGACATTGCTCCGACCCCTGAATTATCGGTGCGAAGGGTTTGATAGTTTGGCCATGAGCCATTTTCAGCCTTCTTCCAGACAATGGTATCGCCTAACGTATTTTGCCTTGTTGACACCCATACATTATCGCTGCTGTCAACAATGATGTCTGTACCAAAGCCTCCCCCCGCAAGCGCTGCGGTATCATTTAAAATCCAGGTGCCGTTATAGACAACATCTCCAAAGCCAACCACTGTTCCGTCGCCATACCATCCCTGCTCTGGCGTATAATTGGAATACAGAATGAAATCATGGGTGGTAACGTCATGGAACTCTGTTGTCGTTACAGCAATATGGATGGTGTCTGTTGAGCTGATATCAGCATCAACAGAATTAAACCTGTCCTGCAGGTCTCCCTCAAACCCAGGCATTATTGAGAGGGATGACCATGGGCTTCCCGCAGGCTTTGTTGCCCACTCAAGCCTGAATCCTCCAGCGTTCCATAGTGCATACATCTTGTCATTGGAGTCAATAAGGAGATTGACAGTGCCTGCCGACGCTGCGCCGATAACCTGCGGTGTGCTCCAGGTGAGGCCTCCATCAGTTGAATTGACATAGATAGGGTCATCGTTTGCATCAGAATAAACCATGTGGAGCGTTCCTGCTGAGTCCCTGACAATCTTTCGGTTCCATGAATCGCCCTTTGCAGAGGTATCAACGGTTGCAATAATGACCTGTGTTCCGCTGCCTGCATAGATGGTAAAATTGCTCTCGTTTTTAGGGATATAGATGAGATAGTCATTGTTTATTTCTGCTTTTCCTGCATTTTCTTCGAGCATGTAGGCGTTATTGCTGGTTTCGCTGCACCAGTTATGCCTTGCCTTCTTTTTTATGGCTTTTTTTGACTGACTTGCGCTTATTTTCTCTTTGATTTTCCCCTTGCCTTTCAGGCCGGCATTGTCCTTAAAATCTACCTCTCCGATATTATCGCATATTGCAATGTCAAAGGTGAAATCCTCTGGCAGCTCTTGCTTCTCTATTATGCTAGCTGCAAAAATATAATGCTCATCATCATCATCAATGTGCACTAATTCAATTTCCATGTCCCCGCTTCCCTGGATTTCCTGAAATGTCCATGTATTTGCTCCAGCTGTTCCTATCCTTCTTGAGGCAATAGCTCCTGTGGTTTCAGCTGCTTCCGAAATAGCCAGCTCCAGCTCATAAGCCTGCTCAGATAAATGCGGCACCAGCCATTCAATGTAATCAATAAGGGAATTGTTGTTGGTGTCAAACATATCCACTGCTACTTCTGTTCTCGTTCCGTTCACCAGCAAGTACAGTTTGACTGAGGACTCAGGCACCTCTATGGGAAGATGGGTAAACGCAAGCACGTCTTCATAGCCAAGCTCATCCGGCGCTGAGATGATGATTTCCTTTTTTGATTCCGAGATGTTTCTTTCTCTCGCGATTGGCGCCTGTGTCTGATAGCTGACCTCATGCCCCTCAGAGGCATCTGCTATCTGGAGGGTGATATTCTCTTCGCTGCTGTCATCTGCCTCCTCAACCGCAGCAGCGCTTCCTGCCCTTCCCCTTGCTCGTGCCTGCCCCTGCCCTTGCTGGCTCCCTGCGCTGCTGGCGTAATCAGCAAGCGATGTTGCGCTGCCCTTATGATGAATGGTAACCTCTTCCTTTTCAACAGGGATTTTTTCATCGCCTATGATGGCAGCGACGCTGATGCTCTGCGCTGCTTGCGGCAGCGAAATCTCGCTTTGGTTAGCAGATAGCTGCGCAGTGTGGCTCACTGCTTCTCCGATGATGGCTTTTGCCCTGCTGCGAAGAGATCCTGCCCCCGCCAGCGCCTCAGTTGTGGCCAGCCCTTCTGTTGTGATAGCCACCACGTTTGAAGTTGCCCTTTCATTGCCGTCAGTTGCCCTGAAGAAAGTGAAATACTCTGCCTGCTCATTAAGCAGTGGCCTGATGGTTGCAATCTCTCCTTCAAGTGAGATGCCAATGCCCTCCACCTCGTAGAAGGAAAAGGTTACGTTGCCTCTCTTTTCGAGGAGATAGTCAGAGAGGTTGATGGTTTTTGCTGTGCCCTGCCCAATGCTGAGGTCAGGAATCTCCGTAAAGTAGAGCTCTTTGATTTCCACCTCTTTTCTCGTGGTATAGTGTATCTTCTCTATGCTTATGGAGCTGTCCTGCACCTCTATTTCAAGCTCAATGATTGAGCTGTTTATGGCAATGTTCTGGCACGTTGCAACGCAGGAGTCAAAGAACGATACCCTGTCCTTGAAGAAGCTGCCAGTAAGGGTAGCGTCTTCTCCCACCCTGAATTCTGCTTCCTGATTTACCGCATCCAGCTGGTAGTAGGCATAGACAATTCTTGCGGTAATGTCATTTTTTTCTCCTGCACCGTATTGCTGGTAGGTGAGGTAGAATGGCTCATCCCATGCTTCCCTGATAGGATGCAGCCCTGACAAGAGGCAGCACATTTCTGAGCCATGGCACACGACAGTGCTGTCATCCTGCAGGGTGTTTTCTATGGTGTAAAGCGTGCACAGGTTGCTTGCGTTTATCCCTTCAGGCAAAGTGCTGTTCCTGACCGTGAAGTCTATGGCGCCTGCATAGGTTTCCAACCCGTCGTTATCAGGGTCATAGAGTGAGTCATTCCCATACCCTAGCTTCGTTTTCAGCTGGCCATCCTCCTCTGCCTGGGCAAGCACGGTCTCATTTTCTTGCTCGCTCTCGTTCTCCAGTTCACCTGCCTCCTGCTGGAACAGGGTTTT
>DUKR01000138.1:6109-10098 GCA_013329175.1 Candidatus Woesearchaeota archaeon | reverse complement strand
AACAGACTTTTGCAAAGTTCTCCATACTTTATATACCACAAGGAATTGCTTAGAAAAGGTGTTTTGGATAAACCAGATAGGGGAAAATCTAAGATATTTCATACCCTTTTCCTTGAATATTTGGCATCCAAAGAGAATGGCCAATAAACCTCTATATGCAACTCCACTGATGATATGGCTGCTGTTAAAGAGGTTAGCTATCACTATTTTTGCTTTGGTGGGCCCGCAAAATGATGCTGCTTCACTCATGCTTTGAGGCTTTTGCACGCCTGATAGATATTCTCAAAGAGATCCGGTATGTCGCTTGTCCTGCAGGCAGAGAATGCCAATCGCAACATGCCAGGCAGCGCGATGACGCCTGTACTGTAGTCTTTAAGGAGCATCTGGCGAACGCGCTCGGAATCAATGCCCTCCGCTAATGCGACACACATGAAATAGCCTGAGTTGAAGGGGAGCGCAGTGAAGCATTCCCCGTACTCAGGGTGATGCTCAAGCACGCTGATGACGGCATCGCAGCGCTTTTTAAGGATGGCGTATTTCTCTTGCTTTTGCTTTGCGTAGCTAGGATGGGTGAACGCCTTGAGCACCAGACTCTGGGAGAGATGCGAGACATTGGAGATGCTGCCCCTGACTGCTCCAGCTGTCTTTGCTTCAAGTGCTTCAAACAGCCTCGGCGTCGCTCCTTTGATTCCGTAGGTGATGAAGCCTACCCTAAGTCCCCAGACGTAGTCCTCTTTTGTCGCTCCGTCAATCTTTACAGCAAGCAGGTTTTCGTGCAGGTCGCATAGCTGTGCAAAGAGGGATTCCTCTGCAATTCCCCTCCGATATATCAGGCCAAAATAGGCATCATCGCAGAGCACGACAAGATGTTTTCCAGATTCAGCAGATGCCAGAAGTATTGCTATAATCCTCTCGTATTCTTTAACCGTCGGGGTGTAGCCAGCAGGGTTGTTTGGGAAGTTGAGGAGCACTATCTTTTTGCTGCCTCCCTTTTTGAGCGCTTCAGCTAAGCCTGAGGTGTTGAATCCTTCCCCTGCAAAGAGGGGGAACATGCTAAAGGATGCGCCGTAGGCATTTTTGAAGCAGAGGTTGTAGTTGCCCCAGTAAAGGTCTGGCGTTATCAACTCATCGCCCTCATTGATGAAAAGGTAGCCGCACATGGAAAGGGCATGGGTTAAGGCATGGGTGACGACGGGAAGGGAATAGCATTTGCCTTTGAGGGAGGGATTCTTCTCAGCAAGCATTTCCTTCCAGCGCTTGCGAAGCTCCGGCTTGCCAAAGCTTGGTGCGTAGGGAAAGGCATCCTTAGGATCAATTGCAGGGATTTCGCAAGCAATGCTTGCAAGCCTCATGGGGCTGCCATCCTCTTCAAGGGCTATGCCGATTGTAGCGTTGATGGCCTTCCCTTTTGCGTCAGCAGTCTGGCCAAGGATGCCTTTTTGGGGGAAGAATATAGCTTTTCCTTTCGCTGAAAGGAGGCTGAGAATGACGGGGTTTACAGCCGTGATGATTCCGTTAAGCTCTTCTGCCTGCGGGTTAGGCGCCATCGTACTTTTCTGGCAACGGCATTGATATTTAATGGTTGTGTTGTGTCAATGGTTAAGAGTATATGGCCTTTTTCCTGCGCTTCAGTCTGGCATGTCCGGAATATCTCGGCATCGAGGTTTTCGCGTATCTTCTGCGTTGAGTATTTTCTTTTCCTAAGCCTATTGCTCAGTTCCCTAAGGCCACAGGCGGTGACGATGCAGAGGTCAACAGATTTTTTTGGCAACTCATGGGAGAGATGAGAGTCAATAACGAATCCTTTGGCGAGGGCATTATCTTTCTGCCTCATCCACTGCCTGAGGAATGCGCAGAGCTTTTTGGCATCTACTATGAAGCATTTGCTCTTTCTATCGTAGGAGTCTGCAAGCCTGTGTGTTTTGATGAGGACACTAACATCAACATAGGAGTACCCAAGCTTCCTGGCTAGGGCTTTGGCAAGAGCAGTCTTACCCGTTCCAGGAGTTCCTGTGATTGCTATCACTCTTGTTTTCATCTTATCCTCGGTCACCCCCTATAGACAACAGCCTTTATCTGCGTTTTGTTGAATCCCTGCGGAAGGCGTATCCTATAGAGGACATCTTTTTGCAGGTTAAGTCGCATGCTTGCCTGATGGTAATCTTCTGCATAGACATATCCCTTTTCCTCAAGCTCAAAACTGTCGGAGAGCGTCCTTCCCAGCATGTCGTTGCCTGCATAGCTCATCATCTTAGTATTGACATAGACGGGGATATTGTTCTCAAGGAGGAAAACAAGGTCGGCTATGGCCTGGCGCACCTCACTTACTCCGCCATACAGCGGGTATCCCATGGTGCTCCTGTTGCCATAATAGGATATGAGGACACCGTCATCATTTGCCAAAATCACTGCTGTGCTTTCGGTGTTTTTCCTGATGAACTCAGCTAATACCTTTGGCCCTGAGTAGTGCTCCCTGAACGAGACTATTGGGTAGATAGTGAGGATCATGATGAGCAGGATGACTATGAATAAGGGCATTCCTGCGTGCAGTGGCCTCCTTGAGATTTTGGTTGTGCCCTGCGCAACCAGCATCATGAGCGGGAAGATGATTGGCGCCATCAGCCTTGGCGCTGTATAGAGGGTGCTGCCAAGATAGAGGAAGAAGGGAGCTATCCAGAGCATGTAAAACATCATCCTGAACCTGTCACCTTTGAGTATGCCCATGGCAAGCATTCCCAGAGCAATGAGCAATCCAGGCACGGTTAGGGATTTGAGAAGATAGTTGAAGGAGTACCACAGCCTGTCACTGACAAGCTCTCCAGAGGCTGATGGGTTTGAGCCGAGCTGGGAAAAAATAATGCCCCACTGGACAGCAGCAAGAAGCAGGAGCATGGCGCCAAGGGGGAGGCAAAACCAGATGAGAGCCTTTGCGCTGAACTTATCCTTCCATGTTCCATGCTTTTCCATTATCCTATCCGAGAAGAAGTAGAGGAAGCCGAAAGGGATGAGGTAGATGAGGTTGGTTACTCGAACAAAGCAGGAGAAGCCAAAGGTGATGCCGAATGCAGCCATCTGCCATCTCTTCTCCTCCTTTATCCCTCTGAGCAGGAAATAGCCAGAGAGCAGGGCAAAGAAGACAGCCATGCTATGGCTTTGGGCGTAGGTTGAGATAGAGAAAAAGACAGGGGCAATGCTGAAAAGGAGCGCAGCAAGGATTGCCTGCTTTTTGTCGCCCAGAAACTCTCTTGCGAACCAGTATCCTGTAATGACTGCTCCGGCGCCGAACAGCGCAGATATTGCATTGAGGGTGGCATCCAGCGGAATCCTAAAAAGATAATGGAGAGGCAGGGAGAGCAGGACGTTGATGAGGACAAAGCCCTGCTTTCCCCCTACTGTTCCATGGAGTGTGCCGTCGGCGACAGAGTTTTGGACGGCATAGGCAAGCTGCACGGCATCGTGGTGGAACAAGCTGTCGTTGAGATAGACAAGCCGTAAAAGAAGAGATAGTGCAAAGAGAAGGATGAGGCACAGCATCCCTTTCTTTTCAATGAGTCGTGCTGCAAAGGCCAGCGCTTTATGAATCCTTTTTGGCTTTGCCGCAAGCAGGATGAGTATGTAAGGGATTCCAGCAAGCAGGAGAAAGATTCCTGCGTCCATGAGCATAGAGGGGATAAAAGGATGCCCATAGTCAGCAAGCACCCCTCCCTTTGACCAGACATAAAACGGATAAAATATGGAATGCTCAAAGAGGTAGCCCATATAAGCCCATAGCCTTTTAACAATATAAATCTATGTGGTTGCTACTTCCGTACTCCTTCGCTCTCCTGAAAAGCCTCAGTTGGCCAGCAGGCCATTGCCCCAGTATTTAGAGCGCTGCGCAGGCGGGGTTGAAGGATGGGCGGCAATGCAGTGCACGACGGAATTTCCAAGAGCAATTTCGCCGCAGGCAGCAGGAGAGAGAACAGTAGCATCGCTTTTGGTAAAGTTGC
>DUKR01000138.1:1728-5980 GCA_013329175.1 Candidatus Woesearchaeota archaeon | reverse complement strand
CATTTTTTCCTGGATTGATGCCATTAACGCGCTACAATAGGGGCAGGACAGCTTCATAATGGTGAACTCTTACTTCTTCCATCAATATTTTTATATAGCGGCAGGCGCTCTTGTAAACACAAGAAAGGAATTGAAATTTCCTGAATGGATGGGAGATAGCAAGAGATTCATTTATCGAGGCTGATGTACCATGAACAAACGGGCAGTGCTTTCACTGGGAGGATCAGTCATCACCTCCAACAAACCATTTGTTGAAGCTTTTGTCTCCCTTATCAGGGAATTTGCAGGCAATGGATGGGAATTCATCGTCTATAGCGGGGGAGGGAAGCTTGCCAGGGAATTCCAGCAGCAGGGGAAAAAAATAGGGATGGATGATACAGGGCTTGACTGGCTTGGCATCTATGCTTCACGCATCCACGCACACCTGCTTTGCGGGATGCTTTCGGGGGTTGCCTCCCCTGAGGTCATCACTGACCCGACACTTCCTGTCAATTTCTCAAAGCCTGTCATTTGTGCTGGCGGGTGGAAGCCTGGATGGAGCACTGATTTTGACGCTGTCAAGAGCGCATCTCTCATCGGCGCAAAAAAAGTGCTGAACATCACGAATGTTGATGGGGTGTATGACAAGGACCCTTCACAATTTCCTGATGCTAAAAAACTTGCAGTACTATCATGGCCTGCATTCCAGAAACTCGTTGGAAAGAGATGGACTCCTGGCCTATCAATGCCCTTTGACCCCATTGCTTCAAGGGAAGCTGCAATGCTTGGGCTGAAGGTATGCATCATCGGTCCTTCCATTGGTGAAGTGAGGAAGGCATTGCATGATGAGGGGTTCTTTGGAACAGTGATAAGCTAAGAAGTTGTGCGCAAGGGACATGATAGCAACCGTAAAGCTTTTTATGCTGCCTGCTTTTTTCTTTCTGGCATGAACATCGTCACAACCGTTCTTCCCGTGCTCCTCATTGTCCTCACTGGTTATGCCATCGGCAGGTGGAAAGAGCTTGATTTCTCGGCACTGGTGGAGCTCATCTACTACGTCACCGCTCCGGCTCTTATCTTCTCATCGCTTGTGCAGAGCGACATCTCAGGGGAAGAACTGTACTGGATGAGCATTGCTACCGTTGGAGTGGTTGGCGTGCTTGCGCTTCTTGCCCTTGGCTTCTTTCTCGTTTCCAGAAAAAAAATGTCAGGAAAGGCGCTTCCCCTAATATTCGGCAACACAGGATATCTTGGGTTTCCCATTGCCCTGCTTGCCTTTGGCAATGATGGATTGTCCAGAGCTGTTGTGTATAGCGGAATTGAGACCCTGCTCATGTTCACTATCGGAATTGCCATCGTCACGGGCAAGGCGGATTTTAGGGAGACGGTGAGAAGCCCATTCCTCTACGTCATCGTGCTTGGCATCCTCTTCAGCCAGTTTGCCGCCCCTTTTCCCTCATGGCTTCTTACGGCAATCGGCATGATTGGCCAGGCAACAATCCCCCTGGCGCTTATCCTTCTTGGCTACAGGCTCTCAAGGATTGCAGTGAAGCAATTCCACGTCCCGCTTGTGATGGGATGCTGGAAAATAGGGGCAGGATTCCTCATAGGCTTTGGCATCGCCTCGCTTGTTCCTCTTTCTCCTTTGGGAAGGGCCATCGTCATTCTTGAAGCAGGGATGCCTGCTGCCGTATTCACTTATATTTTAGGTGAGCGGTTCAGGTCTGACCCTGAGCTAATATCGTCTGTTGTGTTCATCAGTACCGCGATGAGTGTAGTGACTATTCCTCTGGTACTGCTTTTTATCTCATAATTCCTAAAGAGAGGCCACTACAATCCGCAAATTTATTTGTGGCCAGTAGGCTGAGGGGAAGAATCGCCATGGCATTCAAAAAAATCAGTCACCAAGAATCAATAACCAAAAAATCAATACCTCTGCCTTTTCCCGCTTCCGCCAGCAGGTGTGACTTCCTCCTTTTCGTTGCAGGTCATTGTGCGCCTGCACACTCTGAGGAAGGGGAAAAAGGAATCCGCATGCGCAAGGCATCGCCATAGCGTAACGCACTGCTACTTGCGTGTATGAAGGATGAGTGCCAATACTGTGCATGACGGAATTCCCATCATAAATTTCACCGCAGGCAGGAGGAGGAACAAAGCCAAAGCGCCAGGGGGCAAGATTAGCATTAGGCAATGCCCGTTTTTAGGGAATGATTGCCAAGCAACGTCACTGTGGGGCAGGCAGGCTTCGGCATGGTGAAGTATTACCCCTTAAACCAAAGCTTTAAAATCAATTCACAATTGTGCATTCGGCTATGGATGCGCTTGTCATCTCCAACCTGAGGAAAGAATACGGAAAACAGGAAGCGGTGAAGGGCATTTCCTTTTCAATACCACAGGGAGGGTTCTTTGGCTTCTTAGGGCCAAATGGGGCAGGCAAGACAACAACTATAAAGTGCATCATGGGCCTCCTGAAGTTCGAAGGCTCAATCGCCGTGATGGGGCATGATGTGGTGAAAGAGCATACTGCCGTGTCAAGGCTCATCGGATTTTCTTCGCAGGAATTTGATTTTGACCTTTTCCTCAGCGTTGAGCAGACAATATCCTATGCCGCAGGGTTTTATGGGATGAAAGGAAAGGAGGTAAAAAAGAGGACTGAAGAGCTTTTGCAGCAGTTTTCACTTACTGAACACCGCAAGAAAAGCATTAGGGCACTGTCTGGCGGGATGAAGCGGCGGCTGATTATCGCGCGTGGCCTGGTGCACAGGCCAAAAATGCTCATCCTTGACGAGCCGACAGCAGGCGTCGACGTTCAGCTGCGCCGCGACCTTTGGGAGCAGCTCTCAGCACTCAATAAGGCAGGGACTACCATCATCCTGACTACGCACTACATTGAAGAGGCAGAGAGGCTTTGTGATACCATCGGCATCATCAACAAGGGGAAGATTATCGCGCTTGACTCAAAAGAGAAAATAATGGAAAATCTGGGCAGCCAGACTTTACACATCACAACAAAAGAGCCAGTAGCAAGAGGCACATTGCCTGATGCGGACTGCCTTGTGCTGTATGAGGGGACAAAACTGACCATAAAGGGGAAAGGCATCAAGAAAAAAGCCAAGGGCATTCTTTCATCTCTTGAAAGCAAGGGGATTGAAGTCGTTGAGGTTGATGCCAAAGAAGAGAGTCTTGAGAGCATCTTTTTGAGAATTGTAGGTGAGCAGCAATGAACTGGATAGGGCTTTATTATCTTTCCAGAAGGGAGGTCATGCGCTTCTTGACTACAATCAACCAGATGCTGCTTCCGCCCATCATCTCAGCCGGATTGTATCTTCTCATCTTCCATTTTGTGATTGGCGAGCGGATGATGCAGGGAGTTCCCTACATAGAGTTTCTCCTTCCCGGGCTTATCATGATGACCGTGATAAGTGCCGCTTTTTCCAACAGCTCAGGCTCGTTGTTCTTTTCAAAGTGGCTGAAGCATTTTGAGTATTACCTCTCATTGCCGTTCTCTTATCTTGAGTTGACACTGGCATATGTCATCGGAGCTATCGGAAGAGGAGTAGTAACAGGCCTTGGCATTACCATAGTTGCTCTGCTTTTCGTCCACACAGGCATCCACAATGTTTTTGTGCTGCTGCTGTACTTCCTGCTCTCGTGCGTGGTGTTTGGCTCTCTTGGCATTATTGCTGCCCTGTGGGCGAGCGACTGGGAAGGATTGGGGATTTTCACTACCTTCATCATCAGCCCTCTGACCATGCTTGGCGGTGTGTTCTATTCCATTGAGACTCTACCCCCCGTGTTCCAGATGGTGACGCTCTTCAACCCCATTTTTTATTTTGTTGATGGCTTTCGGTACGGGATGCTGGGAGTGCATGACCATTCCCTATTGTTCGGATTCGGGGTGTGTTTCGTGTTTGCCCTTTTGAGCTTCTTTCTTGCGATGCTTCTGATGAAGAAAGGGTGGAAGGTGAGGTGTTAGGGCTAGTTTATTACTTTAGAGTGATTACAAAGTAGCAATGTTTATATACCTCATCCATGCACATACTGCCATGATGAGCATTCAATCAAGCTATGGAAGCAGTCTGGGATACATATGGAAAGGTTTTCTCCCGGTAGATAAGGTGATACTTCAAGAAATTTCGTCTACGCTTAATACCTCAGAATTAGGCTCATTGATTAAGGAAAAATGGGATTCCATCAAAGCCAAAAACCCTAAAGCGTATAGTGATACTTTACTGCGCTTTGAGCAATATACTGAGAAAGATGGAGTATTAAC
>DUKR01000138.1:0-1593 GCA_013329175.1 Candidatus Woesearchaeota archaeon | reverse complement strand
GAAAGATGGAGTATTAACTATAGGGGTAAGTGAAACCGATTATAAAACACATAAAGCATTGAGCGGAATTGAAGATCTTGCCACGACACTTTATCCCACCCCCATAGGAGTTACTCTTCTCCAGAAAACTTCAGACGGATATGTTGTCATGGGATATCACGCCGCTAAGAAGGCAATAGATTCTGTCGGGTCAGGGTGGATCAAACCAGGCGAAACCGTCGAAGAAGCCGCTATGAGGGAAGCATGTGAGGAAACAATCTACGTAGGGGGATTAAAGATTAAAGACGAACCAAGCGTAATTGCTCTTATCAGTGGCTCATTGAGGGATGTAGGAGTTGGCGTATTGTATTCCCTGGATTATAAACGGGGAGATGTTAGCTTGAGTAAGGAACACGAAGAGCTAATTTATTTGCCAGCGAATAAACAAGCAATCGAGAAAGTGCTTACTAATGGTAAACTTAATGAAGTCCTAGTCGTTGACCAGGCATTGGGGATGCTTGAACGGTATCTTGAGTTAGGTTTGGCTGATTGAGTTTTATAAAATCGTAGGGCGAATACCCACAGATTTATCTGTGGGATGAAGCCCGTCGTCTCTTTCCAGTATTTGTGCGAGAGAAAGAGTAAACTTTCACTTTACGAAAATGGATGTGAGAGGCACGACGAAACTATTTTTTCTTCCAAAAGAAACCTGCTTTACTTTCTAACCTTTCAATTTTTCCTTCTGCATGTAACTCCATCAAAACACGATATAAAGCATGCCAATTTATGACTTTGTGTGCTTTCTTCTGCAAATCTTCCAAAATCTCATTTGTGCTTTTTATCTCGGTTTTTGTGAGAACTTGCAAAATCATTTCCTCGTATTTACTCATATACAATAGTTTGTATCAAAGATTTATAGCCAAATATCCAAATGTTTGTACCAAAGTTGTAGAAAACTTTATATACCAACACTAACAATAGATAATTATGGCAGAAGTAAAAGCAAAAAAAGTATGGTATAAAAGATGGTGGGCTATAACTCTGTTCATAATAATCGGCTTAGCAATTCTCGGAAATTTGTTTGGCGGAAATGATTCTTCGTCAACACCTTCAAGTTCAAATGTTCAAACAAATTCACAGCAACAAATTACAACAAAAACCGAGGAAGTCAAAACTTATTCAATCGGCGACTCAATTCAAGCGGGAGATTTCACGTGGAAAATTACTAAATCCTCAACTGCCACAGAAATCGGCGAAGATTTAGCAGGAACATTTTTCGGAGAAAAAGCAGACGGCGTATTTATCATTCTTGATGTTGAAGTTGAAAATACTGGCAAATCGGCAAAGTATCTCATGGATTCTTATCTTAAACTTGTTGATGAACAAGGTAGAGAATTCTCCCCAAATAGTGCCGCCGCAATTTATCTTAGACCTCAAGGTTCTGCTTTAATGTTTGAACAGGTAAACCCAGGCATAACTAAGAAAGGAAAAATTGTTTTTGATGTTCCAGCAGGTTTGAAGGTAGCAAACATTAGAATCTCATCAAATCTCGTATCAAGTAGTTTCTATAATGTAAAGTTGATGATTTAATTTTTCGTATTTGTTTAGCAAAAA
>DUKR01000127.1 GCA_013329175.1 Candidatus Woesearchaeota archaeon | reverse complement strand
TGAAATACGCTAATTGTTACAGCAAAGTGCCGCAATAATAAAACTTTTGGTAGTGTAGGAAAAGTTAAGGGCCCATCAAGAAATGAATTGGTCAATTCTTGTTTGGTTTGATTGTGTAGTTCCATTCACCGTGAAATGATTCATGGACAATATGGATAGCAGCAAATTTTTCGTCCGATATCTTCTTCCAGCCAAAGCCTACCACAGAGATGACATCTCTCTCACCAAAAGCACCAATCCTCCTATCAGTCCAAGGATAGTGAACACCAAACCCAAACCGAAATGAAGGAACGCCCTTCTGCCTCCAAGGACATTCCATTTTGCCATCATGAGAGGCAATGAGATTACATAGAGCAAAATAAAAAAGATTAGAAAATGCGGACCAAAAACATGTATTCCCCCCCCTATTAGCCCATTAGGGTCTATCGCTCCAAAGAAAAAAACACCAACCAACAAAACAACAAAGAAAAAAAACAGCAAAAAAGCAGCATTGAGGCTATAAAGAATCCCCCTCTTTTCAGAGAATGAAAGCATGCCCCTTACGCATAAAACAACTGCAGCGAACAGTACTGCAATAAGCAGCGAAGCAGACAGCAGTGAATATGAATAAGAAGAAAAATATCGTAATGGCAAAATGTAAAAGAAAATTGCAATGCTTGCAATCGAGAGAACCACAGAGATGATAAAGCTAACACTAACGTTGACTATGGCAAGAGTGCCCTTTCTGAACGCAAGAAATAGTATTACCAGCCATTGCAGCAAAAGAAGAATAGCGATGAGTCCTCCAAACATCAGAGTTGTAAAACCTCCCTCGAGGCCGCCAATACCCATAAGAAAAATAACAATCGATCCAGCGATAGGCAATGCAGCAAGAAGAGATGCCAAAACCAAGATGAATGCATTAAACACATAGATTCTCTGATGCCTGAGCGAACTCCATAATCCTGCATTCAACGCCAAAAACAGTAGTATGCTCGGTAGACCGACTGACCAAAAGACCCAACGAGCCTGCGGTATCGACAATCCAATTTTTTCTGTTACAAAAATGATGATCCACATAATGAAAAGGCTGATAGCAATCCACTCCATTCCCTGAAAAGTGAAAATTCCCTCTGACGCATTTTTGCGTGCCATAATGACACCTACTATTATATCTCGTATATAAATTATACTACTTAAACTGGAGCGAAAAGGGACAACGGCAGGTAAGGCTGGTGCTCAAGGCAGGCATCACTGGCCTAGCCAAACAAGCCCACTATCCAATCCCCAATCCCATTGAGAAAGATGGTCGCTTTTGCTATGAAGTCAAGGTTAGTCACGCGGACTGAGAACTCCTCTCTTGCCTGGTATTCCCTTGTATTTGCGTCATGGTAGGTGACGATAATCTCATACGGCACCTCCTCGGCTGTTGCTGCTTTTGGAGGTATGATTATCTCAAAGGGCTTGTCTGCTGACAATTCGTCAATTGTCCATGCCTCTCTCTGTCTGCCTAAATACAACTCGACAAGGACGTCCTTAGGTATGGAATAGGATGCTTTTTCTACGGTGAAGCCAAGGGCGTAGGCACTGTCGAAAGGGATCTCTTGTGGCTTTCTGATTTTGGTAATCTCTACTTTTGGATTGTCAAGGAACTCCACAGTAATATCAACAGCCTTTGCTACATCCCCATTTTTTGCGGTGATGGCAATGTCCCTTTTTCCAAGCTTTGCATCCTCCTCATCAACGGTGAATGATGCCTCTTTTCTCTGGCCTATGCCAAGATTGATGCGCCCGCATTGTAGCCCGAGGCAGACGCTGACTCCTTCAAGGGGAGTGTTGCCTGCGTTCCTAATGGTGCAGTCAATGCTCAGGTTGCCAATCTCGTAAAGATAGAGGCTCTTGCGCGAGGGAGTGCAGGAGAGGGTGACTTCTGTAGAGTAGGATTTTGCCTCTTCCTCTTTAACCTGGTCAATCACTGCCTGCATCTCAAAGCGCTCGTACGCCGCAGTTTCACTGTTGGCAGTGAAGGCAGCATCAGCAGTAGCATTGGTGTCGGTGTAGGCAGTCACGGGAAAGGCGTATCTGTAGCCATGCGCAAGGCTGTCAGCGACCTTGACTATCCAGTAGGCCTCTTTTGTCTCTCCTGGCCTGAGGATGACAGGCTGCCTTTCGTCAGTCACTATGGTAAGCTCGTCAGGAACTGAGAGGGCTATGTCAAATGCGCGGTAGGCATTGGCCGTATTTTCGATCTGCAATCGGAGAAGGTTGTACGATCCAAAGCCGACTTCCTGCTTTGCAGGGATGAGTGTGAATACAATGGCAGGGCCAGTCCTTTCTCCAACGCCCTTCACCTCAACGCCGATGTCAAGGTCGCCTGTCTCAAGGCCGACATCTGAACCAAACCATCGGTAGGCAACAGATGACTCTTCAGGATCAAGTGCGGCTTTCAGCTTGACGTGGGATGGGTCAAGGAATCCCATCTCGCCGAAAGTGACGTCAAAGGGCACCCATCCTATGTCAGGGAAATAGGCCTCTGCCCATCCATGAGGAGCAAAACCTTCAATTCCTGGCTCGTTTGTGTAGGATATGCCTGAGACGAATCTTGCTGGAACCCCCAAAGACCTTGCCATTGCTATGAAGAGGTTGGTCAGCTCGTCGCAGACGCCATAGCGGTTGTGGTATACCCATGATGCCTTCTGGGAGACCTCTGCAGTCAATGTCTGCAGGTCGTACCTGATGTTCTGCTTTGTCCAGATGGCAAGCTTTGCCAAGACTATGAAGAGGTCATCTTCACCTTCAGCTAATTGCGTTGCCTGTGCGATGATCTCTTTGTCATCGCTGTCAATGGTTGGTGATGGCTCGGCATATTCCATTATGTCGTCAGGGATGTCTTGCAGGGGAAACGAAATCTTCCTGGTGACGGGCGCGAAATTGTTGAAAGTCTTCACGGTTGCGGTTGACCTGAACTCAAGGTTTTTCTGGACTGGCTCATCCCACTGGAAAAGGAAAACATTGCCTGATTTGAATGCATCCGGCACATTTTCTATGCTGAGCACCTTCTGCTGGTTGTTGTCTTCGGGGGCAAAGGTCAGGTTTGCCTTTATCCAACGGATGGTGTAGCTGTCGCTTTTGGGTACTACCTTGAAATCAGCTTCAGTTGTGACTTCCAGCGTCAGGTCGCTTGCGGTGTAGTACTCCTGTATAGCAAGAGAATGAGGCAGGAGGAGGATTGCAATAAGGAGAGCTGCATGGGCAATAGCTTTAGCCATATGTTTCATCAATTACAGCAATCATTTAATTAGGTAACTATTTTATCTTTTGAAAACTTCAAACAAAATTTGGGAAAAAACAAGAAAAAATCAGGCATAGGTTAGCCAATGCCCATATCTGGGGTTCTTGCCCTTGACTGCAGCAAGATAGATGTCCCGCAGCTTCTTTGTAATGGGGCCAATGTCGCCCTCACCAATGGTATCGGAATCTATCTGGCCTATCGCGGTGACTTCAGCCGCCGTCCCTGTGTAAAAGGCTTCATCAGCCTGCTTCAATTCAGCAAGCTTTGCATCCTTCTCAACGCATTTGATACCTTCATCTGCACAGATGTCCATGACGCATTTCCTGGTGATGCCTGGCAGAACCGTCCCTAGGGGAATGGTGAATACTGTGCCTTTCTTAACCCAGAAAACGTTCTCCCCTGGCCCTTCGCTGACCTCACCCTTGTAGTCAAGGACAAGCGCTTCATCAAACCCTGCCTCTTTTGCTTCTATGGAACAAAAGATGGAATTTGCGTAGTTGCCTGTGATTTTCGCGTCAGGGTTAGTGCTTTTCGGGTGCGTCCTGATGAAGCTGACAGTCTTTACTTTTATGGCGTTCTCCCCTAAGTAAGAGCCCCATGGCCAGACTGCTATTGCAATGTTCAGGTCGGCTCCAACTGGGTTGAGGCCCATCTTGCCGTAGCCGTAAAAGATGATTGGCCTGATGTAGCCTGCATCAAGTTCATTTTTGCGTATGGTATCAATGACCGCTTTGGCTATTTCTGCTTCCTTATAAGGCATCTTCATCCGAAAGGATGTAGCTGAGAAGAACAGGCGCTTGATATGGTCCTGCAGGCGAACAACCGCTGTTCCCTTGTCGGTCATGTAGCATCGGATGCCCTCAAAGACTCCGCTCCCGTAATGAAGGGCGTGAGCTAAGACATGTATCTTTGCCTCCTTCCAAGGAACCATTTGGCCGTCAAGCCATATGAATTCAGTCTCTTCCATTTTTATCGGTAAAAAGAGAGAGAGGGATGGTATATAAAGATTGTTGCGCTCTACGGCCGTGATGCAGAATCATATATTAGCTGCGACTTAACAGTTCACCTCGGCGTGGCAGCATACAAATTTTTCATTCCCGTTTATTCAGCACCTTCCTGAAAAATCCCATAAGAGCAAACGCCTCCCTCCTGGTAAGAAAGGACTTTCCCAAAACGCGCTTCCATGCCTTCTCCTGCGTGGCCTTTTCTGTTGGCTTGCTGAATGCAAGCTTAGCAAGGATGCCATTGATGTAAGCAAGCATAACTTCCTTCTCTTTTGCTGATGCTGGAGGATATTTTTGAGCATGGCCATTCTCTCCCTGTGCCCTGTACAGCTCATAGAAAATGATTGCTGCTGCATGGCTGATGTTTAGTGCCTTATAGGAATCGCCTGAGGGAATAGTTATGGTGATATCGCAGAGCTGCAGCTCTTCGTTGGTCAATCCCGTGTCTTCTCTTCCGAGAAGGATGGCGGCATGGGCTTTAGGGTTGAGCTTCTGTGCAAGCTGCGATGGCAAAATCGGTGAGCGGGTAAGGTTGTAGTCAGTTCCTACTTTTGCTGTTGTCCCTATCACTACGTCAAACCTTTGGAGGTCTTTTTTGGTGATTGTCCTTGCCTTATTCAAAATGTCTTTGGCGTGCATTGCCCGTTTCAGAGCCTCGTCAGCCTTAGGGTCGCACTGCGGATTGAGGAGCAGGAGCCTTGTCAGGCAGAAATTCTTCATGGCTCTTGCTATTGCCCCGATGTTGCCAGGGCTCATCGGCTCGATAAGGACTACCGTTATCATGGTGGAGTGGAATTCGCTTTTGTTGAAACACTAATGTTCGATAATGAATGTTTTCTGCTAGTATTTCTTCCTTGCTTCATTGCTATCCAGCCCTCCTGAACCTCTTCTCTAGATCGCCAAGGCTGATGGTGAAAAACGTCGGCCTGCCGTGAGGGCAGGTGAAAGGATTACTGCATCCCCGCAACCTTCTGATGAGGCCATTCATCTGCGGCTCGGTGAGGGCGTCACCTGCTTTTACTGAAGCTCTGCAGGCGAATCGTATGATGCGCTCCTCTATCTCTGCGCAGACTGCCTTTTGTTTCTCTTTTGCAAGCTCATGGAGGAGGTCTATAAAGAGGGTTGATTTCAGCCTTCCGAAGATTTCAGGGATGCTGTTGAGCTTCAGGGTGTTGCTGCCAAAGTCCTCAAAGGAGAATCCCAGCGACCTGAGGAATTGTGCATTGCCCGTTGCCGTGTGGTAGAGGAGAGGGGAAAGCTCAAAGCTTTTTTCCTTGAGGAGATGCTGCTTTTTTATCGCTCCTTCCTTTTTCTCCTGCATGAAGCGCTCATAGTTTACCCGCTCTTCTGCTGCATGCTGGTCGATGACTGCAAGCCCCTCCGGGGATTCCGCGATAATGTATGTCCTGTTAAGCTGGCCGATGATTGTAAAGGGGCCAATCCTTTTCTCTTCCTGCAGACCGCTGCCTTTTTCGCTGCCCAATCCCGCTTTTACCTGAGGAATTATCTGAAGCGGTAATTCGCGCACCAAAAGCTTCTGGCTTTCTGTAGGGAATTCGTAGGAGAGGGAGGGCCTTCGTGCAGTAGTTGCTGCAGTTGTTTCCTGCACTGAGAGGCCATATCGCTCAATGGCATCTTCTATCGCCCTCCTGATGCTGTGCCTTACTGCTGACTCATTCCTGAACTTGATAAAGGTCTTTGCCGGATGGACGTTGACGTCTGTCTCCTGAGGGCCAATTGCTATGTGGAGGACAAAAATGGGGTTTCTTCCATGGAAGAGGAGGGTATGGAGGGTTTCATATATCTCGTCAGTGATGAGCCTGCTCCTGATATATCTCCCATTGACAAAGATGGATTGCTGGCTCTTGTCTGCTCTCGTCACTGATGGCCTTGCCAGTGCACCATCAACCTTAAGGTAGGCGTCAGCGTAGGATATCTCCAGAAGGGATCTTCCGATATCGCTTCCGTAGATGAAGGCAGTGTTTTCTGCAATGCTCTTTGCCTTTGGCGTCTTCAGAATCTCTTTCCTGTCATTGGTCAGGCGGAATGCCTTGTCATAGTAGAGGAGGGCGTAGCGCTCTACAATGTTGATGATTGCAGCAACCTCAGCTGCGTCTGGCTTTAAGTATGCCTTCCTTGCCGGGGTATTGAAGAAGAGGTTAGCCACGTCAACCGTTGTGCCGTCTGGCGCTGCTGTTGTCTCCAGCCTGATTATTTTGCCTGCCTCAACCTCAATCCTTTCAGCCGTGTCGTTGTCTTTTGTTTTTGTGGTAATCTTCAGGTTTGCAATCTCTGCAATTGATGCCAGCGCTTCTCCCCTGAATCCCAGAGAGGTGATAGTGAAAAGATCCTGCTCTCCACTGATTTTTGAGGTGGTGTGCTTTTTGTAGCAGATGAGAAGGTCGTCTTTTGCCATGCCGGAGCCGTTGTCGCTTAATTTTATCTGCTGCTTTCCTGCCCTAAGGAGGTCTATCCTGATGTCGTCAGCTTTAGCGTCAATGGCGTTTTCAAGAAGCTCTTTGACTACTGATGCAGGCCGCTCAATGACCTCGCCTGCGGCTATCTTGTTGATGGTTGACTGATCAAGGTGGCGGATTGTTGGCATGCAGCATTCAGCAGGGAGTGGCAGCAGCGGTTATAAGAAGGTAGTGGTTTACCGCACTGCTTCACTCTCGTGAAAAGCCCTGTCGGGGAGGAAGGGGGCAGGCTCGTTGGATAGCCACGAGTGGCAAGCTTTGAGGGATATATGGCTCGTGGGGAGTTTGGCATTCCCAAAAAGCTCATTATGAAAAAGGCATTGGCCGTACCTCCATCGCTTCCACAGCCAATGCGTAGCCTCATTCTTTTCGTATCATGCCATCATCTTATTGCACTTTCCGACGTGAGAAAAAAATGAAGAAAGAAAAGAAAAAAAAAGTGAAGGAAAAGAAGTGAAAACAAAAAAGGCTCGG
>DUKR01000037.1 GCA_013329175.1 Candidatus Woesearchaeota archaeon | reverse complement strand
AAAAAATCCGAAGAACCTGGTTTAATGATGAATGGTGGTTCTCAGTAGTTGACATTATTGGTGCATTAACTCAAACAGATAGAGCCAGAAAGTATTGGTCTGACCTAAAAACAAAGCTTCAAGATGAAGGTTTTGAAGTGTCCGCAAAAATCGGACAACTGAAATTAGTCTCTTCTGATGGCAAATCCTACTCAACTGACTGCGTAAATACGAAAAATGCGTTTAGAATTATCCAGTCAATTCCATCTCCTAAAGCAGAGCCATTTAAGCAATGGCTTGCTCAGGTTGGTTATGACAGGATTCAGGAAATAGAAAATCCCGAATTAGCCCAGAAACGCATGAAAGAAATATACAAAGCCAAAGGCTACTCTGATGACTGGGTTGAAAAGCTGGAGAAGGGGATTGCCGCCCTGCAAGCGAGGCTTTCTTCACGACAAGGTGGGCAGCATGCTCACTCTCCTCGTTAACTACAAAATCAGAAATCAGAAGCTTTTTTGAAAACAGCGGACAGTCAAGAACCAGTGACTCAAACTCCCCGCCTTCACCAGCAGGATTGATGCCGTGCTTTTTTGAGAGAGCTACAAGAGTAGCGACATCCTCTGCACCCAACTTGCGGCCAAGCCAGGATTTGTTTAAGCCATACGCAGCAACCGCAGTCAGCACTACAGAGAATTTTTTGCGCAAGAGCAGCCGTAATTCCTCCTCCTGGTCTATATGCCACAGTGGAGAAAATATCTTCAGGCCTAATCTGTCGCAAACCTTTTCAATTCTCTCGCGCTGGTAATTGGAGTAGAGCGCGCCTGATACCACGCCTTCTATGCCATACTCCTTTTTTGCCCTGGAAAGCGCTATTTCCAAATCCTTTAGCTCAGACTCTTTTTCTCCAGCAGTCTTTTGCGCAATCAGGGGGATTTTAGAGGCTTTTGCCTGTAATTGTACCATCTCAATAGCCGGCGTATGAAACATGTAGGAGTCAGGATTTGAGGAAAACATCGTTACCATGCAACACAGCTCATAGTTCTGCTCTTTCATAATCAGCGCAGCAAGCCATCCATCCTTGCCACCGGAAACCAGAGCTGCCAATTTCACATTCGGCTCACCATACCACGAAGAAAGATAAGCTGACTTATTCTTCCCGAAAGTCTTGGCAAGCTTTCCGATTGCCTTATCAAACCCTGAGCCGTATTGCGCTGCTTTTTTCTTCCTCAAAGCGAACTCAGAAGGAATACCCAATTCAAGTGCAAGCCTGCGAAGGATATATTTCTCAACAACAGAATCAGCAATCTTAAGGGAAGGAGCTATCCGAAGCCCATAAGAAACAACCTCCTTATCAAGAAACGGAACGCGAAGCTCAAGATTGTTGTGCATCGTGACAACGTCATCCCTATAGGAATTTTTCTCATATATTTTCAGCACATCCGCATAGCAGTCTTTATTGAGGACATCAGGTGCAGAGCGCTTGTACCTGTCATAGCCTGCAAACACCTCATCTGCCCCGCTGCCTGAGAAAATGACCTTGCAGCCATCCTTTCTGGCAAGTTCACTTGCAATAAACAGAGGAAGTGCCACTCCTACTTTCATCACATTGGAATCCTCAATAAGCACAACAACCTTCTGAAGATATTTTTCGACATCATTCATATCAGAAACAATAGCAGATTTTAAGGGCACAGAAAAATGCCCGCACGCTTTCTTTGCCCATACAAGGTCAGGAGAATCTTCACTTGTTGCTGCGGTATAGCAGGCAAAACTGCATCCCAAATCCTTCAACAGCTTCAGGATAATGACCGAATCAAGCCCACCTGAAAACAAAAGTCCAAACTTTCTGGATGGAATCCTGATGGAAACAGCACCAGCCAATAAATCTTTGACCCTACTCAGTACCTTTTCTTCTCCGGTAACTTCAGGGGCAATGGAAAAAAAAGAACGCTTCAGGAATGACGCTTTTTTCAATGAAACGTTATACCGCAGGATTTCCCTTGGATTCAATTCCCGCACCTCAGGAAAACGAGCAGCCAATGCCTTTTTTTCAGAGCAAAACGCAAGAGAGCCTTCTCTTGAAAAGGCATACCACAGCGGCTTTATGCCTATGATGTCGCGGACAAGATACATAGTATCCCCATTCCAATAGCAGAAGGCATACACTCCCCGCAGCAATGGCAATGCCTTTTTCACACCAACTTTTTCTATCAGCAAAAACAAAAGCTCAGCGTCATTTCTTGCGGTGATGGAATACTCCAAAGCCAATTCCTTCCAGTTATAAATTTCGCAATTTGAAACAAACGCCGATTTTTTATCAGCAGAAACAAACGGCTGCGGGACAGTGTTGACGATTGCGTGCAGGTTCTGGGCAATGATTGAGAGGGAGGAAGTGTTCTTCAAATCTTTCAACAAATCCCCAGCCACAAGATTCTTCCCATCAAAATACCCTGCTCCATCCTTTCCCCTCTCATCAATAGTTTTCAGGCCTGAGGCTATCAGAGAGAAGCAATCCTGAATACCAAATCCGCCAATAATGCCGCACATCGGAGGAAGAAATCACTATGGGAATTTAAGCCTTGCCAAAGGAAGTAATACTTCACCTTCCTGAAGCGGCTTGAGGGGCATTTCTCAATACAAACGCAGGCAGCCATCAGCATAGGGCTGTGCGCTGCCGAATGCGTGCATGAAAGATGGGCGACTTTGCAGCGCATGACGGAATTTTCAGGAGCAAGATTACATCTGGCAAAAAAAGAGAGGGCAGGAGTGAGGCTGCTGCAACAAACACAGCAGTAATGGCCTGTTTTTCTGGATTGATGCCCGTATAAGCTAATAGGAAATCGGCGGGCAGGATAACTGAGAAGAAAAAAAGGTTGCATACCAGTCCGTGAGGCTGCAAGCCTCACTTGAATAAGGCGCCAGCTCACTTTGGGGCTGTTAGAATCATTTACAACTAATCATTGAAAAAAATGTCAATAGCTATGCTTTTCTTGCTTCTACAACTCACTTGGTACCTTCCTCCTTTTCCATTATAGTCAATCTCGTCAATGAAAATTCCGAAGAGTGAAAGAAAGAAAAAGAATTCTCTGGCGCAGTCAACTGCCTCCTGATTATGCGCTGCCGCATACGTGTATTTTTGGAGAGGCGGGGGAGAGATGAGCACAATGGCTTTCAGAATAGTGAGCGATTACCAAAGGAAGCCCCTCTTACAAAAAAAGAAAAGTTAAGCTACGCCGACTGCATCAGCTATGCTCTCGCAATTGAAAACCTTGTGATAGAAACAGTTGACAGATGTTCAGCTCCTTGCCTAATCCTTATTGACGTTTTTGCGGTGCCCTACTTTGACCACCATGATGACAAGCTGCCGTCCTCTGATATCATGAATCACCCGGTAATCACCTACTCTCAGCTTGAAATAGGGGCCTCCCACAAGCCTTTTCACGTGAGGGAAAGGTCTGAAGGTGATGCGCTGAAGTGTAGCAGAAATCCTTTCCTGTGCCTGTCGCAGCAGCCGCTCGAACTGCTTGAACGCATGCGGCGTAAACTCAAGCGTATACATTTCACAGACCAAGGCGCCTTTTTACTTCTGCAAAATGGATGGTCTTTCCCCCCGTAATCTCTTTTTCAGAAATCGTAATATCACGTTTTGTCTCTTCTGATAATTCCATTAAGTCTTCTAAAAGGTCACGGATGATGTCTTCATAACTCTCCTTGTCATACATCTTCCTCGCTTTCAGGCTCTCAAGAAGATTCTTACTTATTTGGATAGTGGTTGTTGCCATATCAAGTATATAGGGCGCTATAGCCTAAAAAGATTACTGCTTTTTCCCTAGCCGCTCCCTTAGTTTAGCCATCTTATCCCTCAATGCTATCGCCAGCTCAAAGTCAAGAGCATCTGCTGCTTCCCTCATATCTGCTTCCAGTTCAATAATCATGTTCGGAATCTCTGCCTTAGGGATTGATTTTGTGTCCTTGATGTCCACTTCTTTCTCGCGGATAGGCTTGATGATAGTCTTTGGCGTTATGCCATGCCTCTTGTTGAATGCCAGCTGCATTTCCCGCCTTCGCTTTGTCTCAGCAAGTGCTTCTTGTATTGAATCTGTCTGCCTGTCAGCATATAGTACAACATGGGAATCCATATTTCGTGCTGCTCTCCCTATAATCTGAATCAGGGAGCGTGCATTGCGTAAAAATCCCTCTTTATCTGCATCCAAAATACCAATAAACCCTATTTCAGGGATGTCAAGTCCTTCACGAAGAAGATTAATCCCCACAAGAACATCAAACTTTCCTAAACGCAATTCACGAATAAGTTCCGTTCGCTCAAGCGTCTCAATTTCAGAATGCAGGTAGCGCGTCTTAATCCCTTTAGCTGCTAAAAAGTCAGAAAGCTCTTCAGCAAGCCTCTTAGTCAGGGTCGTCACCAAGCACCTATATCCCTTTGCAATTGTTGCTGTAATCTCCTTCATCAGGTCATCCATCTGCCCACTTGTCTTTCGCACTTCAACTGGCGGGTCAACAAGGCCTGTAGGCCTGATTATCTGCTCAACAATTTGGGATGACATCTTTGACTCATACTCAGCAGGTGTTGCAGAGACAAAAATAGTGTTTCGCATGAATTCCCTGAATTCCTCAAATTTCAATGGGCGGTTGTCAAATGCGCAAGGAAGCCGAAACCCATAGTCAACAAGGGATTTTTTCCTTGAGTAGTCTCCTTTATACATCCCATGCACCTGCGGGATGGTCTGGTGCGACTCATCGATAAACAGCAAAAAATCTTTAGGCATGTAATCAAGGAGGCAATACGCCCGCTCTCCTGATTTTCTGCCTTCAAAATGCCGTGAATAGTTCTCAATTCCCTTGCAGTAGCCGGTTTCTTCAATCATCTCAAGGTCGTAGAGCGTCCTTTGCTTTAGCCGATGGGCTTCAAGCATTTCCAATTCAGGAAGGCGCTCTGCAAGCTCTTCTTTAATTGCTGCAATTGCTTTTTGCTTGTCCTCTTCTTCAATCACGAAGTGGCGGGCAGGAAAAATGGTGTAGTAATTGAACAAGTCCTTTTTGTCACCTGTGTTCTTGTCAATTTCAGAAATTCTTTCCACTTCATCGCCAAACAACTCGATTCTTATGATGTTATTGTATTCGCCTGGAATCACATCAATGGTATCACCCCGCACCCTGAATCTTCCCGGCATGAGTTCAATATCATTGCGCTCAAACTGCAGGGACACTAATTTTCCAATCAATTCATTGCGGTTCATTTTTTCTTCTTGTTTGACAATGATTCCCATGTGGGCATAGGTTTCGGGATTGCCAAGGCCGTAGATGCACGAAACCGATGCGACAACAATCACATCGCGCCTTGACATGATGGATGATGTTGTAGAGAGCCGCATCTGCTCGATTTTTGGATTGATTTGCGCATCTTTCTCGATGTACTGGTCTTTTTGCGGGATGTAGGATTCAGGCTGGTAATAGTCATAGTAGGAGACAAAGTATTCAACCCTGTTGTCAGGAAAGAACTCTTTGAATTCATTATACAGCTGCGCAGCAAGGGTTTTGTTGTGCGCTAATACCAATGCCGGCCGTTGCGCATGCTGGATGACATTAGCCATGGTGAATGTCTTGCCTGAGCCGGTAACACCAAGAAGAGTCTGGAACTGCTGCTTTTCATTCAGGCCTTCAACCAGCTTTTTGATTGCTTCTGGCTGCGAGCCTGCCGGCCTGAACTGGGCTTTAAGCCTGAAGGGAACGGATATTCTTTCCGGAGCTGTAGGCATGGAAAAAGGAAAGCATTGGGGTGGTTATAAGGGTTTTGGGTTGGATTTGTTATTTATTAGGATGAAGAAAGGTGACTGCAATTATGTTTTTCAATATGCGTCCCAACACAGCGCCTGGCAAACCCTTACAAATCTTTCTACGTCTTCCCTATTGTCAGCCAAAAGTTAGTACTTTGTCCGACTCCTCAACTAATTTTAGCAAATCCTTCATGGTTGAGATTGGGCATACGTTGCTTTCCCCCTTATGCCTAGATTTTAAGCATGTGCCGCAGGCTAATATCTGGCCTTTGCCCTCTATGAATGAGCCTGTCTGCTCCTTTACATTGTATTTTTCATCATTGATGTCTTCTATTTCAACGCCTTTGCTCATCAGGAATACTTTCACTTCATGGCCTGCTTTTAGTGAAGCAACCCCAAATCTAAAAGCGTTCCAAACTGTTTCTGGCTCGTTTGTACTTACTACAATTCCGAATCTCATGTTATTGCCCTCCAAATTCAGTAGCAAGCATCAGCAGT
>DUKR01000108.1:11532-15521 GCA_013329175.1 Candidatus Woesearchaeota archaeon | reverse complement strand
AAAAGGATTTTTTGGATGAAGCTACTCCATAGGTAAAGGTTTAAATGAGCCCGCTGATTCCTTTCCCGCAATGCCAAAACTACCCTTCGAGTACATCATCAGAAAGCCCATCACCAGAAAAGCGATGGAAACAGACCCCAGATGGGGTTGCATTCCTGAACGAAGGACAGTAGAGCAGCTTCTCAGATACGGCATCGTCAACATTGACAAGCCCTCTGGCCCTACCTCCCACCAGGTATCAGACTACGTCCAGAAAATCCTGATGATCAAGAAATCAGGGCATTCGGGGACATTGGATCCTAAGGTCACGGGCGTTCTCCCCATAGCCCTTGGAAGCGCAACAAAAGTGGTGCATGGCCTGCTCACCGCAGGAAAGGAGTACATTGCGCTTATGCACCTCCATCAGGAAATCCCTATGGAGCAGCTGCAGAAGGCATTCTCCACATTCACCGGAAAAATCATGCAGCTCCCGCCGGTAAAGAGCGCGGTCAAAAGAGTCCTTCGGGAGCGCGAAGTCTATTACCTCGAGCTTCTTGAGATGGAAGGTAAAGACGTCCTCTTCAGGGTAGGATGCGAGGCAGGAACCTACATCAGAAAGCTCATTTTTGACATGGGAAAAGAGCTTGGGTGCGGCGCACACATGGCAGAGCTGCGAAGGACAAAGGCAGGCCCTTTTGATGAGTCAACCCTTTTTACTCTCCAGGATCTGAGAGATGCATACCACTATGCGACAAAAGAGGGCAATGAAACGCTCTTTCGAAAAGTCGTGCTGCCAATGGAATCTGCTGTTGCGCATCTTCCCAAAGTGTGGATATTTGACGCAACCGTTGAGAGCCTCTGCCATGGCACGGACCTGAAAGTGCCTGGCATCTCAAGAGTTGATGACCAGATTGAGGAAGGCAACAGGGTTGCCATACTCACCCTGAAAGGCGAGTTGGTTTGCATGGGAACTGCCAGGATGCCAACGAAAAATATGCTCAAGGACAGGGGAGCAGCAGTCACTGTGGATAGAGTGCTTATGGAGCCTGGGACGTACAGGCAAAAAGAGAAGGCAGAGAACGCGCCATAACGCTATGCAACAACCATCGCAGGCTTTCCTGGGGAAGCAAGCTTTGCCTTCTCCTCAACTGAATCCTCAGCCCTTGCAATCTCAATTTGAGCAGAAAACTCTGCCTCAAGGAACCCCTTCGCCTGCGTAAGCGCCTCAAGCTCCTTCTCATGGCCAAGCGTGTCAGGCACATTCCCCTTCCTGATGAAGGAAGAAACAATCTTTATGGCATCCTTGCTATGCCGCTTCAGTTTCGTTGCCATCACCCTGCCGATGATGTCCTTTGGGCTGTGGCTCTCCTGCAATGCCTGACGTAAAAGGCCAAACAGTTCATATTTCCAAAGAGGGGAGGTGAACAGCATAATCTTTTTTGGCTGAGCAATCTTTGTCAGCTTCAGCACCTGGCCGATATCGTCAAGAACCGTGCTGATGAACCCCTCGCTGTCTTTCTCCTCAATAAGCGAATCAACATACGCTGGCCATGAGGCATCAAGGATTGAGCCTTTCTTGCCAAGGGCATGCCATGTCTCCTCGCAGATGTGCGGGGTGAATGGGGCAAGCATGATGAGTTGTGCCTCAATCACTTGCGAAATCAGCTCTTTGTTAGGCACCCCTGCACAGCGTCGAAGATACCACCTGATGGCTTTCGTCAGCTCAAAGAATATGCCTTGAAGAGCTGAGCGAAACATGGTCTCTTCCATACTCGCTGTGACTTTCCTGATTATCCTATGCAGCTCTGAGCGCATCCATAAGTCAATGGCAAGCTCCCCATCCCTCCCCCTGCCATTGCAGTCTAAGGCAAATAGATACATCTGCTCAAGCTTTCCCTGGACAGATAACGCAAGCCGTGAATCCCAGTTAGGGTCATCCATTCCCTCGCCGCCTGATAGTATCGTAAACCGCGAAGCGTCAGCGCCATAGTCAGCTGCAACCCTGCGCGCGGGAATCATGTTCCCCAGAGACTTTGACATTTTCTGGCCATCAACCGTCACCCAGCCGTTCACCCCAATCCCCCTCGGCCACTTGTCCTCAGGAAAGACTGCCGTGTGGTTGAAGATGAAAAACACAAGATGGTTCTGGATAAGGTCTTTTCCTGAATTTCTGAAATCAAGTGGATACCAATACTCAAACTCCGCCCTCATCGCATCTGCATTCTCCTTTCCACAGGCAACCTTTGCTGAATTATCTTTCAAAAAGACATAGTCAAACAGCGCGTCATCTATCTGCTCTTCAGGAACGCTCTGCAGAATATGCGAAATCGTATAGAATGCCATGTAGATGGTGGAATCCGACAGCGACTCAATCAGCCACTGCTCATCCCATGGCAATCTTGTGCCAAGGCCCGATTCTCTTGTGCACGCCCATGCCCGCAGCCAGTCAATGACGTAGTCAAACTGCTGCCGTGCCTTGTCAGGATAAAGCCTGAGATTGCCAAGGCACTTGTGCGCAAAGGATTTCCATTCTGGATTGCCGTAATCAAGGAACCACTGGTCTGCAACAATCTTTACCACGCACTCGGTAAGCGACCTGGAGACGACCCGCCCCGTCAGCTCGTAATGCAGGGCAGCCTTGCCTTTCTTAAGCAGAACCTGTTTGATTGCTTCCTTTGCCTGCTCTACCTTCATCCCAGCATACGGGCCGCACGACTCAAGCATGGTGCCTTCATAGAATCCAACTTTATACACAAGCTTCTTAGCTTCCTCAAGCTTCTTTCGCTCCCTGCCTGAGGTAATGCCCATGTCCTCGCAAACCTTGATGGCTGCCCTTCGCCCAAGCTCCTGTGAGTCAATGATTTCGATAATGGCTATGCCTTCAATATCCGATGGATGCAGCCCGTACTGCGCAAGCTCTGCTGGATTATTTTTCAGGTCAACAAGCCCCATCCAGTCGTCTGGCGCGTCTGATGGGACGCTGGTCACAATGCCTGTCCCTTTCTTTGGGTCGCAAAACGATGCGGGAAGAATCACTATCTCCCTCTCAACAACAGGCGCAAGCGCCCTCTTCCCGATGAGTTCCCTGCCAGCAACCTCACCAACAATCTTAACGCTATGGTTCTGCTGTGCAAGCTTTTCAGCGCATTCCTGTGACACTATCCACAACTCAGAATCAACAGCTGCCTTCCTGTACATCACGCTAGGGTTCACCCAGAGGTTGGTTTGGCCATACATAGTCTCAGGACGCAGGGTTGCAGCCATGAGATAGACATCACCGAGCTTAAATTTCAGCAGCGTGAATTCCTGCGGAGTCTCACCTTCACCCTCGATTCTGTCATGGTCACCTACAGGCACCTGCTCTTTAGGATCCCAGACAACCGGGAATTTCCCCCTGATGCAGTAGCCCTTCTCCCTGAGTTTTGAGAATTGCCACCTGATGAATGCGTCATAGCGGGGGTTCAGCGATGTGGTATGAAATTCCCTGCGCCAGTCAATGCCCATCCCAAGGGTATCATAATCCTTTTTGTATTCTGGAGCAAAGAATTCTATCCAGTACTGCGGCTCTTCAAACTTTTTCAGTTGTGCTTCATCGGTTATGCCCATGTCAGCCATGATTTTCATCTGCTTTGGCTCTCGTGCAGCAACACGCTTAGCCGCCTGCACGATTGGCGAGCCTGTAGCGTGCCACCCCTGCGGAAAAAGCACATTGTAGCCCTGCAGCCGCTTGTATTTAGCAAATGCCTCAACCCTCATCAGGGTGAACAGGTGACCTATGTGCTGGTAGGCATTGATGTAAGGATAGGGGAATGTAACAAAGAATTTTTTTCTTTGGTCAGGGTTTGCCTCAAAGGTATGGTGCTCTTTCCAGTAGGACTGCCACTTTTTTTCTATTGCCTTAATGTCAAGCTTAGCATCTGCCATAAAGAATAAGAAGGGAAGGAGAGGATTTTAAAAAGGTTGTTGCGGAAAAATTGGCACTTTGCTATAACTTCATCCTTTGTATTGCA
>DUKR01000108.1:5616-11378 GCA_013329175.1 Candidatus Woesearchaeota archaeon | reverse complement strand
AGAAAAGTGAAGAAAGAAAAGAAAAAAAGAGTGAAGAAAAAAAGGTGAAAACAAAAAAGGAGGGCTGCGCTTGCAGCATGAATGCCAGTTCATAAAATAGCTTTTAGCAATACATAAATTCAGAACTTCTTAAACTGCGCAGCCTCATCAGCAAGGTCAACGTGGCCAAGAAACACCGACCTGCAGCAATAGCGCTGAATGCCTAGCTCATCCAGCACTTTATTCTTGTCCTCGCCTTTGGAAAGCCTCCCCTGATACTGCGCCCAGAGGTGGCCTATTGGTTTTCCGCAGGAAAAGCATCGGACTGGAATTATCATTGCGCAATCACCTGTATGACTTCTGCCGCTTGGCTCGGGCCTGGCCGTGCCTGTTAGGCTTTGCTGGCTCTTTCCTTCTTACATCAGCGACGAGGAGATTCCGGTCATAGTTCAGGAACGCTTCTTTAAGCTTATCGGTTTTGGCGTGCTCAACAAGAGACTTAGCTATAGCTAAACGCACAGCCTCAGACTGCGATGCTATGCCACCGCCCTTGACCGTGACTGAGATGTCCACCTTGTCTATCAGGTCTGAAGCAAGCATGAGCGGCTCCATGATCTTCATGCGGTAATACCGCGGCTCATAATTATCAATGGAAATCTTATTGATGCGGATGATGCCTGTGCCTGCCATAAGCGTTGCCCTGGCAGTCGCCCGTTTTCTCTTTCCTGTTGTCTGTGTCTGGACGGTTTTCATGGCATTCCCTCAGAGATGCTTTGCAAGCTCCCCTATAGTAATGTAATTGGCGCTCGGAAGCTTGGCCACGCTTGCCTTCCCAAGGCTAAGCGCCTCCTTTCCCAAAAGTGCCGCAGGAACTCCTGCATAGCAGGTGATGCGCTTGAGCGCAAGCTCTCCCTTCTCCTGCTTGTGGGGCAGCATGCCGCGGATGATTCTTTTCACGACCATATGCGTTTGGCGCGGGAAGAAAGGCCCTTTTGAGGGCACACCCCTCTGCCTCTTTTGCTGGTAATTGGCTATGACCTGCTTTCTCTTGCCGCTGATGGCAGCCTGCTCGCAGTTGATGATGATAACCGTCTCGCCAAGCAATGCCTGCTTTGCAGCAAATCCGGCAAGCCTTCCAACGAGGGTGTTTTTAGCATCGATAATCATTGCAGTTACCCGATAATTCTGATTTTTTTTCCTTTGGGGCTCTCTTTGGCTAGCTCTTCAAGAGTGATGATGGTTGAGCCTGACGCCAGGATTTTCTCTTTTGCATCAGTTGAGAACTGATACGCCGCAATCCGCAGTTTCCTCTGGAGATCCCCTGCACCCAATACCTTTCCAGGGATGACAATTGTCTCCCCATCCTCGGTGAACCTGTTGATACGTGAGAGGTTGACAACCCTCCGCCTACGGGTAGGCTTCTCCAGGTCGGTTGCAACCCGCTTCCAGAGCGATACCTTATGGACCGCTGACTGCTTCTTCAGGCCGTGGATAAGCTCCTGCAGTTCGGCGTTTGTTGGCCCTGTTCTCGTGGACATGGTTGCTCCATTCATGTGATGAGGTGATGATAATAATGCGGGGGACGCGATTCGAACGCGCGCACCCACTAAGGGACTAGCCCCTCAAGCTAGCGCATTTGACCAGGCTCTGCCACCCCCGCATGGCTCATGCCGATTCTTTCATGAGAGCGGCATACTCAGTGCACTGCTCCTCGATGACCTTACATGCCTCTTCAAGGATGCTCTTTGGGGAAAGCTGGCCCCATGATTCGAGGGTGAAGACAAACTCATCATCCCTGGCTGTGATGCTGATCGCAGGGTCAAGCTCAGAGTACTCCAGCGACAAGTCACAGGAGAGGGCAGCTTCCTTTGCTACGGCAAGCTTTCCGTTCTTCATCTCAAATATCTTATTATGATCCTTCTCGATGACTGCGCCCGCGTTTTTGACCTCTCCTCTTATTTCAACCTCAGGCTTGTACTTGTAATAGGCATGCCCTGGCGACCACTTCATGTGGCTCCTGCCCCTGCCAAGAACGGCAGTCGCCTCAAGCTCAAGAGACTGCCCCTTGAGAAGGTTCGCGATGGGGGTGTCGGGAAAGACTGGCCTGACTGAAGGATCCTTTGACTGCAGGTCCTTTGCATACACCATGCCAGGCCCCTTAGCTTTCAGCGTAAGCTTAAGCTCAACCTCGGCTCGGCCCTTGCCCATGTTCTCGCTCTTTTCAGGAAGCTTGTAAAAAGTAAGGTCGGTTGTGAGGGGGAGAAGGCCAAGGCGATGCGCTATCATCTCGTCATAGAGCACAGACGAGTTTTTGACGAAGTCTACGTCCTCTATTGCCATGACAGGAACCTCTTCTAGGATGACCCTGCGAAGAAGATTTGCAAAAGCAGGAACTGTCCCTTTCAGGAGGAATCGTATGGTACTCTTGTCCTTTGACGTACTCAGCAGCTCAATCTCCATCATGCCCACCCCTAGACGCGGCGCCCTCTTCTGCCGCCCTTCTTCCTGCATCCATCATGCGGGAGAGGAGTCACATCCTCAATCAGCCCTATCCTGAACCCCATGCGCGAGATTGCCCTAATCGCAGCCTGTGCTCCAGGGCCTGGGTTTGTAGGGCCATTGTGGCCTCCTGGAGCCTTAATCTTGACGTGGACGGCATTGATACCTTTTTCCTGGGCAATCTCTGCTACCTTCTTTGCTGCCATCATGGCTGCTGTAGGTGAAGATTCCATCCTGTGGGACTTGACCATCTGGCCGCCTGAGGAAAGCGCTAAGGTCTCTGTTCCGGTGATATCGGTAAGATGGATAATAGTGTTGTTGTAGGACGAATAGATGTGGGCTATTCCCCATCTGAGGTTGCCTTGCTGCCACGACATGCCTACTCACCTGCCTCCGCTTTCCTGGCCCCTTTCGCAGGCTCTCCCTTTATGGCAACTACAGCGCGCTCAGGATGCTCAGTGCTGAAAAGAGCAGAGGATTCAACAAAGGATATCTGAGTGTCCTCAGTAACCTTCACAAGGTAAGAGGGAGAGGTTATGACCTTCCCGGCTACTTTAACGTGGCAGTGAGTGATGAACTGGCGTGCCTGCTTGACGGTGCGCGCTAGAGCTAGCCTGACCAGCCTTGTCTGCAGGCGCCTTTCCATAACATCCTTCATGGAGATAGTCAAAACGTCGCCCAAATCAGCATCTGCATCAAGAAAGCCGTATGCGCAAAGCTTGTCAAACAACTGCTTTTTCTCCTTTGCTGCCTGTGCCGTAGACTGCGTGATAAGGAGCTTAGCCTGCTCCTTGAACTTCTTCAGTTTAGAGTTCATCTTCCAGAGCTCATGCTTGTTCTTTGTGCCATACTGCCTCACAAGCTCCCGCTCCTCTTCGATGCGCTCCTTCTTCCATGGATGTCTTGGAGCAGAATATTTCTTTCGATGCTTTTTGGGGTCGCCCATTTATGCCTTCCCTGCCTTTACTGTGGGGCGCTTCTTCACACCAATTGATGCCTTGCCCTTGTTCTTCCTGAAGTTTGATTTGGTACGCTGCCCTCGCACAGGCTTTCCTGCATGGTGGCGGATGCCCTTATAGGATTTTGTCTTCATCATCATCTTAAGGTCATTCTCTGTGGCGAATTTCTGCTGGCCCCTGGTAAGGTGCTTATCCTCGCCGCTCTCGGGGTCTTTTCTCCTGTTAGCCATCCATGAAGGGACTCCTGCCCTCAGTGGGTCCTTGATGATTTCATCAAGCTTAGCCATTTGCTGCTCATCAAGAGTTCCTGCCTGTATTTCAAGAGGTATTCCCCCAAGCCTGCATATGGCATGGGAGAGCATGAAACTCACTCCCCTGATCTGGGTCAGCCCCTTATAGATAGGCGTCCTTCCCTCTATGTCGGTATTCGCTATGCGAACCAGTGCCTTGATGGTTTGCTTATCAGCCATGATATGATGCTCAAGCCAGAATTCTGTTTGCAAAGCCTTACAGGCTTCCCAACAGAACCCTATTGCTCGCCAAGTTCCTTGACTCGGGCAATGTTGAACTGAACCTGCGGGAGTCCAACCCATTTTATAAATCTTGCTGTTTGCCTTTTTTTCTTTTGTTATTCTCTCGAAACGTTTATATGCTTCCCATAAGAAAAGAGCAGTTTGAGGAAAACCTACATGACAAAGACGATAGCATTTTTCTCAGGCTGCGGAGGCTCAGGCAAGACGACGTCTGCAGTAAACCTTGCAGCGGCCCTTGCAGCTAGGGGGCTGAATACTATCCTTATAGACGGCAGCCTCGCTTCGCCCCACGTTGGCATGCATCTTGGCTTTCCTGATCTTGCCCATACCATCCATGAGGTGCTTGAAGGCAGGTGCACCATAGCAAAAGCTACCTACATCCACCCTTGCGGGATGCTGGTCATGCCTGGAAGCAGCAGAAATCATGCTCCGCAGCACAGGAGAAGCGTTGCAGACATCCTCCTCCAGCTCTATGGCAAGAGCCATCTTGTGCTTGTTGACACCTCCCACGATGCAGCAACTGCCGCACCCTTTCTCAAGGCTTCAGAGGAGACTATCCTTGTTGCAGGCGCCCATGATCCGATTGAAAGCATCACCAGAGCAAGAGACATAGCCTACAGCTATGGCTCAACGGTCATTGCCCTTCTTGCAAACCGCTGCTCATTGCGTCAGGGAAAGCAACTCTCCGAGAAGGCAGGCATCCCCCTGCTTGAAGCAATCCCCCCTGATTCCCACATACGAATATCCCTGCAAAGGAAGCAGCCGCTTGTACATCTTCATCCCCATGCAAAAGCAGCACGCTCATTCCAGAAGGCTGCTGAGCTTCTTCACTATGCCTGAATCAGCCTGGGACGCACAGTCCATGAAAAAAGCGCACGCCATCAGGAGCGATGCGCACGCAAGCAAAACGCGCTATCGCCGCTTCCTTGAAGAGTTCCTCTACTGGACTGCTCTGGCTATCATTGCCATCGGAAACTTTCTTGCTGCAGTTGCCATTCTTCCCCTGCTCTATCTTGGCAGAGGCATAGGGGCGCTCTTTGGGCTTTTGCTGCTCGCCCTTGCCCTCGGGCTTCTCTTTGAAGTGATGATACGCGACATCCAGAAGATTGACCTGATTTCGCACCGCTATATGCCTTATGTCGCTGCTATCATCGCTGGCGCCACAGCAATGTTTTTGTTTGCGTTTGCAGAGATTGACAGGCTTGCAGCATTGGGCTTTGGAGTTGTCTATGCTGCACTCTTCATCACTCCCTATTTATTCTATCGCCGTGTGCTCAGAGAGAAGGGATTTTGAACTATCTTTTTGAGAAGAAAGGGCAGCCAGCGGGAATCGAACCCGCTTCCCAAGATTTCCATCAGGAGTATGACCACAGTCTTGTATTCTACCATTGAACTATGGCCGCCATTGATTCGGGAAGAACTCCAAAAACCCATATAAATCTTCCGTTGAGGAGTAATACTTCACTCTCCTGAAAAGCCCCGTCGGGAGGAAGGAAGCAGTCTTGTGGGATAGCCATGAGCGGCAGGCTTTGAGGAATAAAAGTGGATAGGCTCGTGGGAAGCTGGCATTCCCAAAAATATCATTATGAAAAAGGCATTAGCCATGCCTCACATCGCTTCTATAGGCAAGGGGGAACTTCATCCTTTGTATTGCAGAGCATAGTGCACTCTGAAATTCCGAGGGAGAAAAGAAAAACGAAGAAAGAAAAGAAGAAAAAAGAGTGAAGAAAAAAAGGGCGAAAACAAAAAAGCCTCAGTTAGCCAGCGGGCAGTTTGTTGCAGCCATCGCTCC
>DUKR01000108.1:3189-5383 GCA_013329175.1 Candidatus Woesearchaeota archaeon | reverse complement strand
AGAAAGAAGCCGTAGGCAATGATTATTTTTGGATGCCCTTTTTAGGGAATGATGCCGAGCGCACGCTACAATCAAGGCAGGCAGGCAGCGAGACTAGCGCAGATGAACTTGCGCTCATAGCTCGCATTCGAGCTTCGCTCTCGAGAGTGGGCAGGCCATCTACAGAAAAAATCATCCCTTTTCAACAAATGCGCTATCGCCATCACCGGTAAATTTAAGCTTCAGCCCGCCAGAGCCAGGGGTAACGCAGGGATCGGTAATATCATCAAATGCATACCCTAAAGTACTAGCCTTCAGCTTATCAACAAAGAACGAGCGCATCGTCCCATCGGTGAAGAGCACATACACATTCGCATGCTCCCCGCCACCAATGCTATTCTTGATAATTTTATGATTATTAAAACCAATGACTGCTGCAGCGCTCAAATCATAATTCCCAAAACACACCTCAGCAACCCCTGAAGGGACAGCAAAAGACGCCATGTAGGTATCATCAGAATACAGCGTATCGCCAACGGCAGTAGCCAGCTGCTTCTCAAACCTCAGTAATGCCTGCTCATCTCCTGCAGAGGCAAACGTCATCACGTAGCGAACGCCCATCACCAGAAGAAAGCCAACTATCGCTATGGTCAGAATATAGGTGAATATCTGCTGCGCCTGCCCCCCGCGCAAGGTCATTTTTTACCCTCTGTCTTTGCCTCTGCCTCTTTATTTGCCTGTGGCTTAGATGGAGAGGATTGCTTTTTGGCATGCCTCTTCTTCCTCCCTTTCCTCTTCCTGCTCAGGGATTTCAGCCTGCCAAACACATCCTTTGATGAGCTGACATCAGCAAGCTTCTGCTTGACTGACTTTGAGCCTGATAATGCAGCAAGCTTCTCAAAGGCTGATTTCTCTGGCTTCAGCTCGATATACTCCTCCTGCTCTGGAGGAGCTCCCAGCTTCACTGAAGGCTTCTCCTGCCCTGGCAATGCTGCAGGCTTGCCGCCTGGAACTGGCGGCCTTTGACGCGGCTGAGCCTGCTGGCCTGCCCCGAATCCTGCCAGTGCCTGCTTGCGCTCTGTCTCCCGCTCCTCTTTCTTCCTTGCTAATCTTTGCGCAAGCACCTGCTGCTGGCCAGAGCCTGATAAGGGAGGAGCGTGTGGAGGCATTCCCTGGCCATATTGCCTGCCAAATCCCTGCTCTGGGGAAAATCTCGGTCCTTTTGGCGCAATGCCCAAAGCTGGCGCAATCTTTGGCCACTCAAGATACACCACATACCCACCGATGCCAAGGATAATAATGAGTATCAGGACTATTACAAAGGCTCCATACCCCCCCTCTGGCTTGCTGTTAGGGTCAATCGGGTCAGTCCCCGCATCAACTTCCTCCCCGTCACCTGCGCCATCGCCATCGGTATCTGGCTTATTGGGGTTAGTCTGCTGCTGGTACTCCTGCAGGTTGGAAAGCCCATCATTATCAGGGTCAAGCGATGCATCAGACAGGTCATCTGGATTCAGCCCATGGGTAAGCTCCCAGTCATCTGCCATGCCGTCATTATCCTTATCATTGCTCTGCAGGTCAACGGCTTCAGCAGTGGGGCAGCCAAACCTGTTGACGTTGCCTCCCTCATCAGGACAGGTGTCGCACGCATCCCCTACCCCGTCTCCGTCTGCATCTTCCTGATCTTTATTGTAGTCGCCTGGGCAATTGTCGCATTCATTGCCGACATCATCAAGGTCTGAGTCCTCCTGATTGGGATTGCGTATATCCGGGCAATTATCCTCAAGATTCGCTATGAGGTCGTGGTCAACGTCGCTTGATGCTGCGCTGCTGCCGCTCCCTCCGCCTGAGCCTCTGCCTGATGGCTCAGGAGTATCAACCCATTTTCCCCCTGAATCCTTATTCCCTGCCTCATCATACACCTCCCAGCACACCCAGGAAGACTCATCAATGGTCACGGACTGGGTATAGTCTTCCAACTCGCAGTCATCCTCATCCGCGCCATGGCCAAGCCTGAATGCCCCGCTATCGCAGCCGCTTGCATCCTCGCCAGGGTCTGTGCACTGCAACCTCAGCCGAGCCCCGGATGAGGTGTTGGTAACGGAAAGGTTCCCACGGGGGTCTGTAGCGTCCTGTGGCTCAAGCGAGGTATTGACCCTGATGTAGTCACTTGAGCCTTCGGTACTTGCCAGGCCTGCCCTGTCCACGGCAACGG
>DUKR01000108.1:0-3025 GCA_013329175.1 Candidatus Woesearchaeota archaeon | reverse complement strand
TCAGTCTCGCAGAAGCCGCTGTCGTCACAGTCCTCAACGGTGGCTGCACCTCTTGCGATGATTGTGCTTCCCCTCTTAATGGTATAATTGAACTGAGCGATGCCTGAAGGGGTATCATTTGCTGAGAAGGTCACATCAAGCCTGTCCCTGCGATGGGTATAGCCTGGCTCCTGAGGGAGTCTGCTTGTTATGGTGACATTAGGCCGCGTTGGGGGCGTGCGGTCAACATACACCCTGAAATCCTGGCTGGTGGTGCCATCCTGTGATTCACAGACTACAGAAAAGGAATGCTCCCCCTCTGGCAGCACTCTTGTTATGCTGTGGCTCTTTCCTGAGGCTTGGGACGAGCCAAGAAGATCTGTTGCGTTCCTGAACTGGCAAAAGGAGGTCTTTCTCGTTGATGCCCGTATCGCCGTTGTCGCTGCCCCGCTCCAGCCTCTGGGCTCCTCAAGCGTAATTGCGTTAGGCTCAGTCAGGTTGACGTAGAGGCTGAATGCTGCAAGGTCGCTGATATGCCCTGCCCTGTCCTGGCAGCGCAGGCTGTAGGATTCCCTTCTGCCATTGATGTCAGAAATAGCAACCGTAAAGGTCTTGTTCTGGAGAGCTAACGGGTAGTTCACACCCATGATGAAATTCATGTCCGCATAGTTGTCATGCCCTGAGTCATACCTGCACAGCACTGGCTCGTCAGCGCTCACCCTCACGTCAAAGGTGAATGGTGAACTCCCTTCATAATAAGAGGAAGGATTCACGCTTAAGGAGAGGCTAGGGCGCTGGGTATCAACACTAAGCTGCGCACTATGGACCCAGACTCTCTGGTAGTAGGTATCGTTGCACGCAAAATGGTAGGTTGGGTTTCCTACGATATTCTGGTCATAAAGCTTGTGGGTGCTCCCTCCTGTCTGGAAAAGCGGAGCCATGATGGCAAATTCTGTTGTGGCCCTGCTCCACCTGCACTCTGCATTCTGCGGCGCAGTCCCGCGCCTGGTTGCAAGGGTGACGTTAGTTAAGCTACGCTGTGAGACGCCGTAGCTTGGCTCCTCAAAGATGAAAGAGAGAGGGGTATAGATGAGCGTGAAATTCTGGGAGGTGTTCTTAGCATTGCCAAGGGTATCCACCGCCTCAATGGTGAAATTATAGCTTCCATCGGGGAGGCGCTGGGAAGGCCTTAGGGTATAGACTCCCTGCGCCACGCCATCCTGCACCTGGGTGAAATGGCACTGTTTGTTTAGACAGGTGCTTGCGCAATTCGCCTGCGTTGAGGTTACCTGGCACAGGTAGATGGGAGGGTAGGACAGGGAATTAGCAGCCCTTAGTGAGAGGTTATACCCTGTAATGATGACGGACTCATTATAGATGACAACAATGGTCTGAAAGGGATTTGAGACTGCAAGTGCTATCCCTGACAGGAGCAGCATCGCTGCAACTATGGCCAGCAACAGATAGTGTCGTCTCATTCTTCAGGCAGCAGGATGGTCCCTTCTGGCCCCTCCGTCTTTAGGGTGATGATAAGCGTGTAGGTCGCTGTCCCAAACCCATTTTGCGCGGTGATAGCCACTTCATGCTCACCGTCTTCTGAGAGCTGGATGGTTGTCTCAAAGTCAAAGTCTCTCTTGCTTTCTGCAGGGACAGCGATGGATTGCGTCCTTCCTGCAAAGGATATTCGCGCCTGGCTCACGTCAGAGCTTGAGGAAAGGATGGTTCCGAATATCGTGATTGACTCCCTGTTGGTTCTGAACACCTGCGTTGCAGCCATGCCCGCTAGCTGCAAAACGTCAATGCTTGGAAGGGTTGAGTCAACAGTAAACTGCGTGGTGTAGTCATTGCTCTTGGTCTCTGTCGCGTCAAGCACGTGGATGGCCAGAGCATACTCTCCATCTGAAAGCCCTCCTGGCAGCAGCAGCTGGAGCTTGTTGTCATCATGGGATGTGTGAGTTCTTGCTATCTCTGCGCCATTCTGCTGCAGGGAAAGGTAAGACTTCCCCTCGCCAAACGAGATGCCATTGCCGTTGATGAGGCTGAATCCTGCGACTGCCTGCTCAATGTCAGCTATGCGGGCGCCATCTGCAGGAATGGTGTAGTCTAATACCGGAGCAACGGGGTTGAAGGTTATGGTAAGCTCATTAGAGTAAGTGCTTGGATTGCCTGCTGCATCAATTGCCCGCGCTTTCAGCCTATTCTCTCCTGCTGAGAGCGGAACGTCTGGGACGCTAAATAAGCGGTTCTCGCCTGCCTGCACCTGCTGGATGGCTGCCTGCGCAAGCTCTGTGCCTGCTGCATCAGAGATGACTATAGTGATGGCTTCCTCATCAGCACTGCTGCTCACCGTCCCGCTCAGGGCAATCGTGTTGAACTCCGTAGTGTCATCCGAAAGCGGCGCCATGACAGGAGCATTTGGCGGAAAGGTATCTACCGTGAACGTAACGGTGGCTGTGCCGTCGTCCCTTCCCTGGCTCTGCGAGTCATGACAGGTAACGTCAAAGCTATAGCTCTCGCCTGGCGTAAGGCGGCGCTGCTGCCATGCTGAGTAGCTGTGCGTTGTTCCGTCTGCTGATGCTGACATTTCTTTTGCGGGATTGAAGAAATCAGCCAGCCATGAGAATACGCCGCTTTCAGCCGCGTCTATCTCGCAACTGGCCCTGGTGTCGGTCTTCAGGCTTATTGTGGGCTGCCTGCTATTGGTTGCGCCGGCAGGCCTGATGTCAGAGATGACCACTGCTGCATCAAGGTCAACTCTCACCGTGATGGTCTTTGCTGCGGATTGCCTGCCTGCCTTATCCCTGCAAAGCAGGGTGTATGTTGTTTCTGAGCCGTCGGCAATTCCTGTAATCGGAGCGGCAAGGGTATGTGTCGTCTGGTACGTATCAACAATGCCATGCTCATCTGTTCCGCCTGTCGTGTAATAGCATTTTGCATCTTCTGAGGTGGAAAGGTCAAACTGAACCGAGGGAGTTCTGTAGAACAGCAGCGCCTTTGATGTGGCGCTCTCTTCAAGGAGCACGGCACCTGAGCCGAGAATGCCAAA
>DUKR01000107.1 GCA_013329175.1 Candidatus Woesearchaeota archaeon | reverse complement strand
TAACACTTTCTATGCGAACTCGCCTAAATAGAAAGTTTTGGGCTATGTGAAATGCCAAAATCACTATCTGACCTCAGGAGAAGATAGATTATCGAATGCCATATCGTCAAGAGGGCTTTGTATCCAGAAGTGATATCCGGCAAATGAAAACACCAGTTGCTGCACTGGACACACTGGACATCCGCACGCAAGGCATATCCACCCTAAGGCACCAAGGCATATCCACCCTAAGTGACTATGAAAAGGAAAAAGGGATGAGGCATACCTGTAAAGGGATGAGACATGCCTATAAAGGAAGATGAGCAAGCATGGAACCAACCGAAAAGCTCCGGGAGGAGCTGCAATCAAGAAACTACAGCAAAGAAACAATAACAACCTATGCCGCTGGGGCAAAAATATTCTTCCACTGGCTGGATAAGCCGTCGCATCATGCAGGAATTGAAGACCTCAGGCAGTTCAGGCTCTATCTCCTGAAGAACGAAAGAGAGCCAACGACCATCAATACCTATCTTGCAGCGCTCAAATTCTACTATAGGGAGATCCTGAAGCGAAGGATGAGCATCCCAGGCGTGAAGCAAAAGAAGAAGCTGCCTACAGTCCACAGCAGAAAGACCATAGATAGCATGATTACGGCACTCAACAATCCAAAGCACAAACTCCTGCTCATGATCATCTACGGCTCAGGGCTCAGAGTCTCTGAAGCCGTGGCCGCACAATCACATGATATAGATACCGAAAGGGGAATCCTTCTGGTGAGGCAGGGCAAGGGAAGAAAAGACCGCTTAGTCGGCCTCTCAGAGCGGTTCCTGTCCTATTACGCAGCACTCAGCCCCGAGAGGGGATATATCTTCCCTGGAAGGCAAGGGCACCTTTCGGTTCGCTCGGCTGAGGAGATTGTGGCAAAAGCTGCAAAAAGAGTGATGGGAAGAGCAACGTTCCCCCACTCCCTAAGGTCAAGCTTTGTCACCCACCTTATAGAGAGGGGTGAGGACATCACAAATATCCAATTGCTCCTTGGCCACGAGCAGCTCGAGACGACAAGAGGATATGCAAAAGTAGCGATGAGTGCTGCACTGAAGGTCAAAAGCCCTCTTGATGCCTGAGCAGATTCAGGCATGGACATTCAAAAAAATGGTGGCCTCCTCCACGAACAAAAATGCTTGCGACATTTTTGTGCATAATCAGCCCAGCCTATTTCACATCCCTGAACTTCACACCGTAAATGAACACGTACTTCCAGGCAAACCCCTGCTTCCTGGCAACATCCACCGTAAATCCTGCTTCTGAGAAGGTTGCCTTGATGAGGGCGTCATTTCCCAGCCACTCGGTATTGGGGATGATGTCAAAAAAATCATCATAATCAACAAAGCATATCCGTGAATGCCTCTTCAGCCTGCTGTTGATGTCCTTCAGTACAGGAACTGGATTAGGCACGTACCCAAGCACTCCGACGGAAATAACCTTATCTACTTTCGGCACGTCAGGATGGATGCGCTTGTGGTGATGGGCGTCATACAGGATGCGCACATGGCAATGCCCTTTTCTTTCCATACGCCTCTGGGCAAGCAGCGCATGCCGAACAGAAAGATCTGTTGCAAATACTTTTCCATGCTTTCCAACGGCCTCTGCCAGATGCCGTGTCAGCGTTCCCACTGAGCACCCATACTCAAGCACCGTCTCTCCTTTCAGCCTGCCAAGATGGTGTATTGCCTCCTTTCGCACCTGCGGCGGCACGTTAATCCATTCCGTAAGCAGCGTGAGAAGCGCGAACTGGTTGCGGACAAAGCTGATGACCTTCGGGTTGTAGTACAATTGCAGCAGAATATAGAAGGGTATCCCCAGCAGGATCAGAAGCACAGCAAGGAAGAACTTCTGCACCGCTCCAGGTGACTGCATAAACCACACCACGAGAAGGAACGCAAAAAACGCAACAACAATGAGCGGGCCTACAGAGCCAAATGGCACCTTATAGTGCCGCTGTACTTCAGGCCGCTTCTTTCGCAAAACGACAAGGCCAATCAGCGTTATTGAGTAGAGTATCAAAAGCAGGGGAAGCAGCATCTCAAGAAGCGTGGTGTACTGGCCAGCACCAATGATTACAAGCAGGATTGAAGCGCATGCCTGAAAGACAATCGCCTTATGCGGAGTATGGTACTTAGGATGTATTGCTGCAAACTGGCGCAAGAAAAGCCTGTCCCGAGCCATAGCAAGAACAAGGCGCGGTGAAGAAACCGCCCACACTGCAACCGAGCCGATGATTGCTAGATATACCCAGATAGTAAAGAAGGGGACAGCAGCATCGCCAAAATGCTCCTGCGCTACAGCAGTCAGCGGAGCCTTGGCTGATCCAAATTCCTGCCATGGCATGCTCCCTAACGTTGAGAGCACGAAAAGAAGCGCAATCACCGCGATGAGCACGGTGCCAAGCACAATTGCCCGTGGGACGACTTTCTCGCCGTCTTTTGTCTCTCCTGCAAGAAACGTCGAGCTCTCCCACCCAAAAAAGGTCTCTGCAATCAGGATGATGGCAAAAAACACCGCAGGCACAGGCGCCACAAAGAACGGCTCAAGATAGCCTGCATCAAAATGCAGGAATGACGCAAAGATAAGCGTCACAAAGACCGAGAGTGTAATCAGCGAGAATGTCACCAGCATGGTTGCTGACGTCTTCATCCCCGAATATGCAATCGCGTTGAAGATGATGATAAACATGATTGGAATGATGATCTTGATGAGTGGCACGTCAAACGGCAGCAGGTACTGGATAGCGCCAATCACCAGCATCGAAATGGTCAGGTTGCTTGATACAAGCAGGCTCCAGCCCACAAGAAACGACGGGAACCTGCCAAATGCCTGCTTTGAGAACTCATATACCCCCCCTTCCTTTGGGAACATGCTAGCCAGTTCCCCAAAACACATGGCGATATAGATTGAAACAATGGAGAGGATGAGCCATGATATCAGGGACGCAGGACCTGCTACAGCTGCCCCAAGGGCAGGAAGGAAAAAGATGCCTGTTCCCATGATGGAATTAATCACTATCACAAGCAGTGTAGGAAACGAGAGCACCCTCTCCAGCTGGCCCATACGCTATTCTAAGAAAAGGCGGTTTATAAAAGATAGGGATTACTTTTTGGTGGTGATGAATAGCAAGAGAGCCACCCCAAAAATGATGATTGAGCATCAGCAAAGGCTATTGAAAGTCCCTTAACCGAATTCTCCCCATATACAATGCCATCCCCAGAGCGGAATTAATGCCCATCTTCTCAAGCTCCATGATCTCCTCCTTGGAAGAGATGCCTCCGGCAGCAGTGATCTCAAGTTGCGTTGCGGCACGAAGCTTTCGCAAGGTCGCAATGTCTGTCCCTTCCATCATCCCTTCCTTATCTACGTAGGTATACAAAACACCCGAGCAATAAGGCTCAAGCTTCTTAACAACAGCAACAGGCGCTAGGCCTGTGGACCTGGTCCATCCTGAAACAACAACTTTTCCCTCCTTTGAATCTATTGCAATAAGTATCCTCTCCTTGCCGACAGCATCAGCTAGAGACTGCAGAAAGGAGGCATGCACCTTCCCGCCAGAAAATGCTGACGATCCAATAATAACCTTCTCAGCCCCCGCTGAAACAAGCTCCCTTGCCTTCTCAGCCGACCGAACGCCGCCGCCAACCCTGCAGGTGTGCCTTGAGCATAGCTCTTTGATGATAGAAAGATTGCTCCCCTTCCCCATGGCAGCATCAAGGTCAATAACCTGGAGGGTGAAGCCGGCAAACTCTTTTGCTTTTGCAAGAGGGTCAGCTTCCTCAAACTTTTTGTTTTTCGGGTTGCCCTGCACCAGCTGGACAACCTTGCCGCTCATCAGGTCTATGCAGGGAAGAATCATGTCTGCTCACCAGCAATCCTCTCAACAAGAGCAAGAAACCCGCTCTCGCTTAATAAGGTTATTCCCATCCTCTTAGCGTCCCTTCGCGCTTCACCTGACTGATAACCCCATGTGGCAAGATAGCACTGTGCTCCAGATTGCTTCACCCTAAAATGGTTCTCGGGCACATCATCAACAAAAATAATGCCAGACGCCTCAATGCCAAACCTGCAGGAGAGCGTATGCATATGCGCTCCCTTGTCAAGCCCCCTGTCGTTTGCGATGATGTCCTCCTCCCTGAACGCAAGGCCATAGGCATGCAGCAGAGAGGTACAGGAATGCCTGTCCTTTGTCGTGACGATCACCATGGGGATTCTCCCAAATGCCCTCTTCACTCCCTCAGCTATTGCTGGGAATGGCGGATTCAGTCTTACCCATGCATCCATATCTGCCTGCAGCAGCGACCGCTCTGCATAGAATCGCTTCTGAAACTGGTCCCTTTTCCCTTCAGGGATTGTTGCAAAGAACTCCTCAAACTGCTTCCGTGAATGCGCCTCCTTTCCCTGTGATAGCAGGAGGCAGCATGCAACATACTCCTGAGCATCCTTTGCATGGGATGCTATCCTGTAGAACGCCTTAACAAGGTCATCATTCTCCTCTAAGAAATCAACAGCATCATCTATCAGCACCTTCTTCCCTGCACCGATGCTTGTTTCAGGGTAGAGCGAAAGCAGCGTATTGCAGGCAACAACAACAAGCTCTCTCATCGAATTGGCGATGACCCCATCAAAATCAAGGGCAAGAATCTTTTTTTCCATGCATCAATCTCCTTGAGATGGCTATCAAAACTGTTTTCGTGTTTTAAAAGCATTTCCACCTGATATACTACTTCACGCAAATGAAGCTTGTGAGCATTATCTCTGTCAAGGGTACCGTCAATTGTCGCGAAAGCGCAGCTTGAGTCGACCAAGAGACGCTAGTCTCGCTGTGCCGAGCCTCATATTCCTTGCGGTAGAGAACATCGGAGGGGGAAGGTCGCGAATGCGAAGCATGAGTGTACCTAGAGACGTAGTCTCGCTGTCCCTTACGGGGATAGTTACCAAATGCGCAGCATGAGCGCAACTAGGAAACGCAAGTTTCCGTTCGTGTCCTCGCCCCGCAATAGTGTCTCGCGAGGCCGACGGTACCCGAAGGAGGAATGGTACCTCTTTACTTCAGAAAGGTGAAGTATTACCACCTGATATAATGCTTCACCTTTATGAAGCAGTCCTGCCCCTTTGCAGCTGTGAAGGGCATCAATCATGGGAAAAGGCATTCCAAAAAAAGGCATTACTGATGGCTTCTTTGCCAAAAGCGACGCTACTG
>DUKR01000131.1 GCA_013329175.1 Candidatus Woesearchaeota archaeon | reverse complement strand
CGAGCACTTTGTTTTTCTTTCATTCTTGTTTTGCAGCAATTGTTGATGATGAACATTCCGTCGTGCACGGCAGAGTCGCCCATCCTTCATGCACGCAAGCAGCAATTCGCTACACTGCGGCAATGGCCTGCTGGCCAACTGAGGCTTTTTTTTGTTTACCTCCGTCGGAAAGTGCAATGATAGGATTGCCAGAATAGAAAAGAATGAAGTTACACATTGACTGTGGAAGTGATGAGAGGCATGGCTAATGCCTTTTTTTCTAATGAGCTTTTAGGAATGCCTGCTTCCCATAAGGCTGCCTCCTCTCCCTGGGGCTTTTCAGGCTCGTTAACTATTACCCCCACTCGAAACCTATAAATACTTCACTCGAATGCCATGCGATATGGCTTCTCTCTTGGGCGAATTCCCAATATCTGAGCGTGAGACCTTCAAAAAAGAGTTCTTCGAGCTTCTCCGCGTCCATGCCGGCCTTGACAGAGACTATGCTGAGCGGGCTGATGTTGTGGAAGACTCGCTTCCGAAGTTTGAGAAGATTATGGGGGAGTTTGGCGAGAAATATCCTGGAATTACCATTAAGGTCAGGACAGATTCCAGGCAGGTGATACTTGACGTCCTCATAATGACGCATGACTCCCTTAAGGAGATATTCACCCGTGCAGCAAGAATTCAGGGCATTACCGCCCTAGGCGCTCAGGCATTTGATGCTGTCTCAATCGAATCTCCTGCAGAAGTGGAAGAGGAGCTAAATAATGTCAAAGACCGCCTCTGCCTATCCTTTGCCGGCCCTGGCACAGGCTCAGCAAAGATGCTTCTGCAAAAGGATTGGAAATCAGGGAAGGTGAAAGTCAGCTATGACCCTGAGGACATTGTAAGCGAGAAAAGCCCTGACTACATCCTCATCGCCTACTATGCCCTGCGGGAAGGCATAAAGAAAGACGTGGATCTGGCAAAAAAACTTTCTTCACTGGGCTTTCTTGTCAGGCCGCTGGACAGTGACTTGAGAAAGTCAATAGATGCCTTTAATCCAAGGTTTACAGAATGATACTTTTAAAAATCCCAACTCATGCTTAGCAGGCAGGGTGATGCATGCAATGACCTATCAAAACCTCAAAATAAAATCAGAAGTTATCACAGACGGGGACCAGCGAGCGCCAAATAGGGCGATGCTCAGAGCCGTAGGCTTCAAGGACGCTGACTTTGGGAAGCCCATCATTGCCGTGTCATCAACATGGTCAGACTTAACGCCATGCAACATGCACATAGATAAGCTTGCAATAGCTGCTAGAGAGGGAATACAGCGGGCAGGGGGGGCAGGGATAACCTTCGGAACCCCTACAGTCTCTGACGGCATCTCCATGGGAACAGAAGGCATGAAATTCTCCCTCAGTTCCAGAGAAGTCATTGCTGACGCTATAGAGACTGTCTGCGCTGCTGAGCGGGCTGACGGCGTCATCACCATTGGTGGCTGCGACAAGAACATGCCTGGCTCCCTTATTGCCCTTTGCAGGCTCAATATCCCCTCTGTCTTTGTCTATGGAGGAACCATCATGCCAGGCAAATACAGAGGCAAGGACATTGACATTGTCTCTATCTTCGAGGCTGTGGGAAAATTCTCACAGAAGAGATTATCACCTGAAGACTTCAAGGGAATAGAAGACCATGCCTGCCCTGGTGCAGGCAGCTGCGGCGGCATGTACACTGCAAACACCATGGCTTCTGCAATCGAGGCGATGGGAATGTCCCTTCCAGGCGGTGCGTCAATCCCTGCAATCCACGAAGACAAGCTTAAGGAGTGCAATGGGGCAGGGTATGCTGTGGTCAATCTCCTGAAGAAGAACATCAGGCCAAGCGATATCATCACTAAGAAATCCTTTGAGAACGCAATCACTGTCGTCATGGCTCTCGGCGGCTCAACTAATGCGGTCCTGCATCTCATGGCAATTGCATATGCTGCAGGAGTAGATCTCCGTCTGGAAGACTTTGAGATGATTGCAAAGAAAGTCCCCCATCTTGCAGACCTCAAGCCATCAGGCAGATATGTCATGTATGACCTCTACAAGGTAGGGGGAATAGAAGGCGTGATGAAGATGCTTCTTGACGCAGGCTTATTGCATGGCGGCTGCCTCACCGTAACGGGAAAGAGCGTAGCTGAGAATCTCAGGAGCGTTTCTCCCCTGAGAGAACACCAGGAAATCGTAAGGGACCTCAGCCATCCCCTGAGGCCTACTGGCCCACTGGTCATCCTTAGAGGCAATCTTGCAAAGAGCGGCGCAGTCGCAAAGGTCTCGGGGCTCAGGCACACCTCAATAACAGGCCCTGCACGCGTCTTTGATTCTGAAGAGGAGGCGCTCAAAGCAATCCTCAACCAGAAGATAGCAAAGGGCGATGTCATCGTCATCCGCTATGAAGGCCCTAAGGGAGGCCCTGGTATGCGCGAGATGCTAGCCCCGACTTCAGCAATCTCCGGCCAGGGATTGGGAGAGGATGTCGGCCTCATAACAGACGGCAGGTTCTCTGGAGGAACGCATGGCCTCGTAGTCGGCCATGTGGCGCCTGAAGCTCAGGTAGGTGGAGCTATAGCTTTAGTCAAAGAGGGGGACATGATAACCATTGACGCTGAAAAGAAGGTTCTTCAACTTAATGTAGATGAAGCAGAGCTAACAAAGCGAAAAGCAGCATGGAAGGCTCCTCCCCTCAAGTATGCCAAGGGCGTGCTCTACAAGTACGCTAAGCTTGTCAGTTGCGCTTCAAAGGGTGCGGTTACGGACTGGGGCGGGGAGTGACTAATAGCAGAAAACATTAATCGCGGTGATGTTGCTCATTGGCCTTTCCATCCCCAGCGTGCTTTGGGTAATAAGGCTTGTGGAGGTAGTCATTCCTAAAAAGGGCATTCCCAAAAGCTCATTGCCTGTGGCTTCTTTCTCATCCGAGCCCTTTGTTTTTCTTTGAGCCTTTGTTTGTGTTGCATGCGTGATGTTGCACATTCCGTTGTGCACTACATCAGGGCGCTCCCCCTTAATGCTCACCTGCGCAGCGCTCAATACTGAGGCAATGGCTGCAACAAATGCCCTACCGCCAGCGCAGCCCGAGCCTTTTTTGTTTTCGCCCTTTTTTTCTTCACTCTTTTTCTTCTTTTCTTTCTTC
>DUKR01000062.1 GCA_013329175.1 Candidatus Woesearchaeota archaeon | reverse complement strand
TAGCTTCAGAATAGTGAAGTATTTCCTAGCTATGGCACACTTTATATAGCGCGCATGCTTCGTGCAGGGCATGGAGAAACCGAACCCTTTGCTGCCGAAACTCACGAAAAATGAGAAAACTGTCCTAAAAAAGATTATCGAGCAGGCTAAGATACCAGACTTGGAAATCGCCCAAAAAATGGGGCTTTCCCAGCAGGCAATATTCAAGATACGACACAAGCTGGAAGACCTGGGTGTCATAAAGGGATATATGCCAATCATTGATTTCAAAAAAATTGGGATTGAAACGCTGGTTGTCATCGGCATCAAACTCACCAGCTATGTCTGGGAGAAATTCTCTGAAGAACAGATATCAGAACGGCTGCAAAAGATTCCCCAAGTGATGGTTGCCTACCGGATTCCTGAATCCAGAATATCCCATCTGCTGGTCATGGGATTCAAGGATACCAGCCACAAGGACAGGTACCTGATGAGACTGCAGAACAAATACTCCAAAGAGGTTGAGATAGTGCATGTCTATTCCTTTTCTGTAGATAGGATTATCAAAGCAAACCACATAGGGTTAATGGAGATCATTCTCAACCAGGGTGAATCCTTCTCAAATGATTTCTTCCTGGATAGATAACAACCGAAGCGATGAGTCTGGAATTATTTCTACTACTATAGGCAGTTATAGTTGCTTTGCCTTATATCTGTATGGTGAAAGCAAGCGGCGCAACTATTTGCAAGCACTGCAAAAAGCAAATCAAAGGCAAGGCAAAGCTTGTCGGGCTTACCTTAGTCTGCCCGTATTGCAAAAAGCCATGTGAAGAAAATAGTGTAGTAATGCGGGGGTGATGGAAATGAAGCAGACCATGGAAATAGTCAATGCCTGCAAATGGAACATTGAGGCATACAGAAACAGGAATGTCTGACTGGCACCTGCTGTGTTCTGCACAGCATCAGCTTACATATCGGCATGTAGCTGATTTCCCAGTCGGAATATAATGGCCATTGTCTTCCCATTGATGCCATGGTGGCGCTAGAGCAACATAGCTCAAAGCCGCAGGTGGAAGATGAGCATACAACTATGGCATCTACTATCCCAACAAAGAATGGAGCATACTGGTTTCCTGCTGGATAACGGATTAGGTTGCAGTGCTTCAGTTTGGGATTTTTTTCACCTGATACCTTTAAGGATTGGTCAGCGGGATGAGGGCTATGAAACGGCTTGTTCTGGCATAAAGAATACCTTATATTACACAGAAACAACGCAAACCCAAGAAGATAGTGAGGGATTGTGTTCAGAATACCTTTATCAGAGATTTCTACAACGAATCTGAAGATTGTGGCAGTGCATCATTCTATTGTTGTGCAGCCACCAAAATAGTTTTCTGCTGGGTTGAACAACGCGAAAGTTTCCTCTAAGCCCATACATGCGCCCAACAAGAAAATATTTATATCCGGCATCCATTGCCTCCTGCAAGCGGGGTGCGTATACAATGAAACTGACACTGGCAGAGCCACGATTCCTCAAAGAGAGCATCATCATTATCTCGGATCTTGTGAGCGAGGGAAGGTTCAGAATAACCAAGGATGCCATCCAGCTGATTGCAATGGACCCTGCAAACGTTGCGATGGTGCTCTTCAAGATGCTCTCCTCATCATTTACCGAGTACAAGCTTGAGAAAGAGGTGGATATTGGCGTGAATCTCAACAGCCTCAAGCAGGTCCTGAGGCGCTCAGGGCCAAGCGACCTTATCAGCCTGGAGTTTGACACGCAGAACAAGTTGAAGGTCCAGCTGAAGGGAAGGGCAACACGAACATTCTCTCTTCCCCTCATCGAGTTGGAAGAGAAGGAGCAGAAAGTCCCCGAGCTCAAGTTTCCTGTCAAAATCATGGCGCCATCTGAGGTGCTGAATGATGCCATAGCCGACGCAGACATTGTCGGCGAGAGCGTATCCTTCATTGCTGAGACCGGCAGGTTCACGGTGAAGGCTGAGTCTGAATTGAACCAGGCGACTATTGACATATCTGAGGACGAGAATACCAAAGTCACCCTTGAAGACGGCTCCAAGTTCAGGTCAAAGTACAGCATAGAATACCTCAAGAAAATGATTAATGGCTCAAAGATAGCCGATAGCGTAGCTATCAACTTCTCCACGGACTATCCTCTGCGCCTGGATTATGTAGCTATTGACAGGGTGTCATTGAGTTTCATCCTTGCCCCCAGAGTGGATAATGATTAATAGCTTATCTTGTTGTCGAAAACAGGGGGTCAGTCCACTGTCGGCAATGATTTTCTAGGGAATGCTTTTTTTTTCAGGATTGATGCCCATCGCAGTTGCAAAGAGGCAGGCAACTTCATAGAAGTGAAGTATTACCCATAACCGCTAGGTATAAAAAGGATGCAGGCAAGGTTAATAGGTCATGATAAATCTCATGCTGCTTCTTGCAGGGATATTCCTTGCTACATTCAGCATCGGCAAGCTTTTTGAGAGGGCGCGTATCCCATGGATATTTGCTTCTCTTTTCATAGGAATGGGCCTTGCAGCATACAACCCGTTCGTGGACATCACCAGCGAGCCCTCCTTTGTCTTCCTTGCTGAGCTTGGGATGTATTTTCTGCTCTTCCTCATAGGATATGATCTCAACGCCAGGGGGATATTCAGGCAGCGGAGGTTTGTGTTCACGACAGCAGTAGCCCTCATCATCAGCGAGACTATCCTCGGAACGCTTGTGCTGCGATTCCTGTTTACTACGCCATGGGCGATAGCAATCGTCGTATCCTCGTCGTTTGCAACGGTTGGCGAGGCGATTCTGCTGCCCATTCTCTCAGAGTTCAACCTGGCCAACAAGAAACTGGGGCAGGCGATTCTTGGCATAGGGGTTCTTGACGACATCATCGAGGTCTTTACCATAACTGCTGCCGTGATAATCATCGGAAGGTTTGCGGGGTATCCGCACATCAACATATGGACCAACCTTCTGGCACTCGCATCGCTTTTTGGGCTGCTCTACGTCATGGTTGCCCCCCACAAAAGGGTGCACCGCTTCCAGTTCCATGACATCCCTTCATTCTTCCTGTTTGTCCTTTTCATCATCCTGCTCTTCATAGGCATTGGCGATTATGTGGAATCATCTGCCCTCGGCGCATTGCTTTCGGGGATTGCGCTGAAGAATGTCGTCCCTAAAAACAGGATACGTTTTGTTGAGCGCGAGATCAAGACAATGTCATTTGGCTTCTTTGCGCCTGTCTTCTTCGTGTGGGTTGGCCTGAATACTGATTATGGCGCAATCATTGATAACTTCCTATTGGTCATTGTCTTGGTGCTCGTGATTGCCGTTGCGAAGATGGGTGTAGGCTATCTCATGGGAAGGACGCAATTCAGCAAGAAAGAGTCGCTGATTCTTGGCACAAGCCTTATGGTCAAGATGAGCACAAGCATTGTTGTCATCAAGCTGCTGTTCGAGAAAGGCATGATTGCAGCAAATCTCTATTCGGTGCTCATCGCGACAACGGCCATATTCAGTTTCATCGTTCCCATCCTTCTTGTGCGCATCATCGAACGGGCGGGTATTGGAGTGCGCTCATGAGGATGCCCATTAGCTTGGGCTGATTGAGGAAAAAACAAGAAAAAAGAGGAGCACTCACGTCCCTAAGGCTTCCTCTATTGCTGCTGCAAAGGCAGCATATGGCTGGGCACCTGATACTACTTTACCGTTGATGATGAAGCCTGGCGTTCCCCTTATGCCTGCAGCTGTTCCGTCACGCATGTCCTGCTGAATCTCTGAAGCAGTTTTTCCAGAATCAAGGCACTCAGCAAACTCTTTTTCATTCAGGCCGATCTCTTTGGCGTAGCCTTTGAATGCCGCAACGCCGCCAGCTACCCCTCTTTCGAAGAGGATGTTGTGCATCTCCCAGAACCTGTCCTGCTCATCAGCGCATTCGCTGGCTTCAGCAGCTTTCTGCGCCTGGGGATGGGCGCTTAGGGGAAAGTCGCGATAGACAAGCTTCACTTTGCCTGATTCGATGTAGCTCCTCTCAATTTGGCTGAGAGTGTCGGTATAGAACCTTGCGCAGAAGGGGCATTCAAAGTCGCTCCATTCAACAATGGTGACTGGCGCATTGGCATCTCCCTTCACAGGGTCATCGCCCATCAACTCTTCCATATCTACTGCCGGCGCTGGCTGGGCAGCAGCGGGTGCTTTTTGCGCAGCGCTTCCCTCCACTGCTTTCCCATCAAGCTTTGCGCTGATTGCCCCAAGCTGTATCACTGCCGCAAAGAGCAGGATTGCCTGTATGCCTAGAATCCACAACGTTATCTTCTCTATCTTTGCCATATCAGAACCACCTCATGGCATTTCTGAAAACCGCTGGTTTATTTACTTTTGGTTTACTCGTAATACTTCACGAGCCTGAGAAACCCTGCAGGGGAGGAAGGAGGCAGGCTCGTTGGATAGCCATGAGTTGAATCTTTGAGGG
>DUKR01000090.1 GCA_013329175.1 Candidatus Woesearchaeota archaeon | reverse complement strand
CCGTTTTTAGGGGGTCAGTCCAAGATGACAGGAAAGGACTTGAAGGCAGAACTCAGAAGAATGCTCGTGAAGAATCTCTGTTTTTGCTAAACAAATACCAATTTTGTTTCGTCTAAAGGTAAAATGTATATTCAATATAGGCATATACCCATACTTGATATACTTTTTGCCTAATAGTTTGGAGAAAAACAATGCTGATGCGAACAGAAGATATTCTGGTTATAAGTCTTGTCGCCCATCAACTGCGGTTCCGCTGTGGTAATTACCAAAAATTTACAGCCTTTCGCTTGATTATTTGTCTCATGCGGCGTGATGCAGAAAAAAAAAGGGAATGAGCTATAACCAGCATTCACGAAAGAATACCCTTCCCTTTTTATAGGAGCAAAACATTCCATTGATGGCATGAAGAAAAACCTCTCAGCTATTGACATCAGGTACCTTGTGAATGAACTCCAGCAACTAGTAGGCGCAAGAATAGACAAAATCTACCATCCCTCAGCTAAAGAGCTGCTTATCCAAACCTACCAGACAGGAAAGGGAAAGCAACTCATGTATATCAATGCAGGGATTGCCGCATATATAACGCAAAATAAGGAAGCAGCAGGCGAAGAGCCAGACTCCTTCTGCATGTTCCTGCGAAAGCACCTTGATGCGGCGCTCGTCCGGAAGATTGAGCAATATGATGCAGAAAGAATCATCGCTCTTGAACTTTCCAAGAAAAATGCATCCTACGCCCTCATCCTTGAGTTCTTCGCTAAAGGCAACATCCTGCTCACCGACCACCTCAACGTCATCCTCTCAGCTGCTGAATACGGCTCGTGGAAAGACAGGAGCCTTCGGCCAAAGATTCCCTATACCTACCCTAAGCGACCATACCGCCTCTTCACCCTTGGTGAGCAGGAATTGAAGGAAATTCTCTCTGCATCAAAAAAAGAGTCAGTCGTGACCTCCCTTGCCGTTGACCTCGGGCTTGGCGGAGTCTTTGCTGAAGAAGCGTGCATCATTGCAGGCATCAACAAAGAGACAGGGCCAAAAGAAGTGGCAGAAAAAAACGCAAGCTCTCTCGCCAGCGCCCTCGCTAGCCTCATCAATAAGCAGCAAATCAGGCCGCAGATAATCAGAACAGAAGGCAAAAGCATTGACGCAATCCCCTTTCCCCTCAGCGTTTACAACGGCTGTGAGGCAGAGGATACAATGACATTTTCGCAGGCGCTTGCCGCCCACTTCAAAGCCCTGCTTTTCCAGCCGAAAAAAACAAAGCAGGACATAGCGCTTGAAAAGATTGACGCTATCATCGCCAGGCAGCAGGAGAGCATTGCCGAGCTGAAGAGCGATGCCGCAAACGAAGCAAGGAAAGCCGAACTCATCTTTGAGCACTACGCAGCAGTCAGCGATATCCTCAGGGAGCTTAGGAAAGCAAGAGAAAGATTATCATGGAAGGAGATAGCTGAAAAGCTCAAAGGCCACAAGACCATAAAGCAGGCCATTGGCAAGGAAAATGCCGTTGTGGTGGAGTTAGGGGAGTAGTACCCTTTTTTCTTCCTACATTCTCATGGTTTTGGTCATATCTCCATTGCTGTTTGCCGGGGTTACAAATAAATGTAGCATGATGGTCTGAAAATCCAGTGATGTCACGCAATCACGCGGAGTGCAGAATCCGTGGTTTTGGCAGCGGAATAATGAATGAAACGCCCTGCTCCCTGAGCCACGCTGATTTTTCGATTATCTCTTTAGCAAAATTCCATGCAAGGATGAGGACATAATCCGGCTTCTCCTCCCTGAATCTGCTTGAGGAGACTATAGGAATATGTGTTCCTGGGGCAAGATATCCCTGCTTCAGCGGATTATCATCGACAATATAATCAATGTACTGCTTGCTTATCCCGCAGAAATTCAAAAGGGTTGTTGCCTTTGCAGGATAGCCAAATGCAGCCACTCTCTTTCCTTCTGACTTGAGCTCAGCCAGGTAGCTGACAAGCTCCTCCCTGACTTCCTGCACTTTTTGGGCAAATGCGCCATAGGTTGCCTGTTTGATCACTCCCTTTGATTTCTCCGAAGAGAGCATCTCACCTACCGAAGGGCAAACCTGGTTTGGGCCATCCCTGAACTGGACAAATACCCTCAGGCTTCCGCCATGAGACGAAACGTGCTCCACATCAAACACTTCCATGCCATGCATGCTGAGGAGCTTGCAAAGCGAGGTGAGGGAGTAATAGAAGAGGTGCTCATGGTAGATAAGGTCAAAGGTCATGTCTGAAAGCATGTCAAAGAGGTAAGCAACCTCAATCACAAAGGCTCCCTGCGGGCTGAGCATTGCCCTGACGCTTTTGACAACATCATGGATTGCAGGGATATGGGCAAAGACGTTGTTAGCTGTAACCACATCAGCCCTTCCGTGCTTTTTTGCTATTTCACCTGCAACAGAGGGAGAAAGAAATGCGTTGAGTGTCTCTACTCCTTCCCTGTTTGCAGCCTCGGCAAGGTTTTTTGCCGGCTCTATGCCAAGCGTGCGCACTTTATAGCCCTGAAAACATTTAAGTAGCAAGCCATCGTTACTGCCCACATCTATCACAAAGGACACATCACTGAGATTGAACCTGCCTGAAAGGCTTTTTGCCATGGCTGCAAAATGATCCCGGAATGTCTTTGTTGTCGAGGTGACATAGAGGTAATGGCTAAACATCACTTCAGGTGGAACGGTAAAGGTCAGCTGGACCGTTGTACACTTTGGGCAAAAGCAGACAGCCAAAGGATATGATTGCTCCTGAGGGCAGGCATTGTCCGGCGGGACTAGGTTATTTGCCGGAGGGCTCTTCCCAAGGGACAGGAACGGCTCAATACCTTCGGCTGCGCATATTCGGCATTGCATGAAAGCAGCAATCTTGCGGCACAATAAAAATTTTGGGGTTTAGCCATCAATACTTTTATAATATTTAAGATAAAATCACCTGCTGCCCTTCCACAGTGCTGAAGCTCTCCTGAGGGCGAAGCGGGGTGAATCCAAAATATGAACATTGCAATAGCAGGAACCGGGAGATGGGGCAAAAAAGTATTGCATGCCATCAATGGGCTTAAAGGCGTGCAGGTTTCCTTTATCTGTGCACAGCATACATCTTCACTTGCTGAAGCAAAAGGCATTATTGGTGATGGCCATGATGCCAGGCTGACCACGTCGTTTGAGGAGATATTGAAGGATGCTGATACGGATTCGGTGATGATTCTTACGCCAGGGAGCACGCATTTTGCGATGAGCAGAGATGCGCTTATTGCAGGAAAGCATGTCTTTGTGGAGAAGCCTGCCGCATTCAGCTCGCATGAGATGCAGGAGCTTGCCAGGCTTGCCTCGGGCAAGGTGTACATGGCAGGCCACATTCATCGTTATAATCCAGCTGTCCTGCTTCTCAGGGAAATCTTACAGAAGGGAAGCATTGGAAAGGTGCATCACATTCACTCACATGGCTGTGGCAACGGCCCACAAAGGGATGACATGGGAGCGTTGTGGGATTATGGGCCTCACGATGTTACCATCCTTCTGCATCTGCTGGGGTCAATGCCTGAGAAAGTGCAGGCTGTGGCAACCAAGGGATCACATTGCTTGCATCACTCAACGGTATCCTACTGGCTTACTTTCCCAGAGGGCATTGTGGCATCATGCCTTGCAAGCTGGGAGTATCCTGCCAGGAGAAGAGATTGCGTTGTAGTTGGTGAAAATGGGTATGCTGTGTTTAATGATTATGCTGATGAAAAAGTAAAGGTGATTGGAATTGATGGCAAAAAGCTGCCTGCAGGGCATCAGGAGCCTTGTGCAATGCCACTTGATGCCGAGCTGCGGCATTTTGCTGATTGCGTCGCTTCAGGGAGCGAATCGCTTACAGGAATCAATCAGGCATCACAGGTTACGAGAGTGCTTGAGTGTGTCCAGCTCTCGCTGGAGCGTGGCGGTGAAGCCATCTATTTATAGGGGAAATCATGGTTGAGGATCACATGAAGCTTTCTATTATCATACCTGTTTACAATGAGGCGGCAACCCTTGCAGAAATCGTCAGGAAAGTGGAAAGCGTCGTTATTGATGGAGTGGACAAGGAGATTGTGCTGGTTGATGACAAATCGACAGATGGCTCAAGGGAATGGATAGAAAGGCACGCAAAGAAGGCTGATGTCGTAGTCCTGCTTCCAAAAAACAGGGGCAAGGGAGGAGCATTGAAGGAGGGAATAGCCAATGCAAGTGGGGATGTCATTGTTTTCCAGGATGCCGATCTTGAGTATGACCCCATTGATTTTTCAACAATGATCAAGCCGATTCTTCAGGACAAGTGCCAGGTGGTATTTGGGTCAAGGTTTGCAAAAAAAGAGAGGCATGCAGCGGACATGTACACTATCCATAGGCTTGGCAACAGTGTGCTTACCTTTCTTTTCAACCTGCTGTATTGCACAAGGCTTACTGATGCTGAGCCATGCTACAAGATGTTTAGGGCTGACATCCTGAAAGGCATGGAAGTCAAGGCAGATGGATTTGAATACGACATAGAGCTGATGTGCAAGCTGCGAAAAAAAGGATACCGCATCTGCCAGATGCCAATAAGCTACAACCCACGCAAATTTGACGAAGGGAAGAAGATAACCTGGGTTGACGGGCTCAAGGCGGCGAAAGTGATGCTCGTGCAGAGATTCAGGCCATAGTTCAGAGGGCATCCATTTCTGCATGCCCCAATCAGCCACGTTCTGCATCTTTTACAGAGGCATTATCCTTTTTTCTGGCATAGAGCAGCACAGAGACAGCTATAATCCCTGGCGGAATCAGAAAGGGATGATACCAGATGTCAATCCCCATTATTCCTATGTAATAGCTTGCAATGCCTACAATTGCTGCGCTTGCCATGCTTCCTACAATTAGCCTCAGGGCAAGCTGATACCTCATGTTGAGCCATAACGTCATGCAGTAGCCAGGGATGACAGCTATCCACAGCAGGGCAAGGGTTATCCTCCAAATGCCAGCAAAGGACTCGTTAAAGAATATGAGTTTCAGAACGATAGCCATGCCTATCGCTATGTACAATAGCCTTACCCATTCAGATTTTAGGAGTTCAGCCATTTTCAATTTCCACCTCATCAGGCATGCATGCCACGCTCTTGTTGGTATTCTGGACTATGGCGAGCACCTCATTCTGGAGCACTATCTTATTGTTCTCATTCTTTAGCAACTGCTGGAGAAAGAGCCGATTGTATGCAGTAAGGGCATCGGATCTCGTTACTATGTCTACGACAATGTAATCAAACGTGCACACGTCAATCATGTTGCTTCGGTTATCCTCCCGCGTCGCATAGTGCATGAAACCTGTTCTTTGGATGAGCCCGCCTCCGGTGTCCCCTGGAACCTCGGTATGCAGTGTTCTTCTGAGAGCCATGTCATTCATGGCGCTTCGAACAGAGTCTAGGGTTGCAAGAGCATGAAACCTGCGGCTGTTTCTCATGACTGCGTCCTGCTCATAGTGCTCGCTGTAGAGAAAGTATATTGCGGCATCTTTTGGGGTATTCTCTGCTATCCATTCATACGCCTGCCAGTGGTAGGGATCAGTGATGCTTCCTGACACCTGCTGGTAGCTTGCAACATAGGGGATGCTCACCAGTCCCGTAACAGGGATAAGTATCGCTATTGCAAGCGCCATGCTGTGCTTTATGTCCCATTTTCTGTAGGCTGCCTTTGCGGTAAGGTAGAGCCCAAGCCCGAGCAGCCCGCCAAGATATACCGGCCAGTTAAACCGTAGGGTAAATGCCCGCATGCCAAATCCTATGTAATTGGTGCAGCCTGCTGCAAGAAGGAAGAGTGAAGGGTAGAGGAATTTTGCATTCTTTTTTTTCCAGAACAGCACAGCAGCAACAATCCCCATTATCAGGAAAGGGATGAACAGGCCAAAGTACTGAAGATAAAACGTTGGCCCGCCAAGCCATACGGGCTCAGGCCTTAAACTCATGTAGCTGCTGCCCTGGGTGTCAAACCACGCGGTTTTGAAGATGACCATGAAATAGATGGTGATTGCTGCGGTCAGGGCAAAGGCACCAGCAAACTTCTTTATCATTGCTATTCCCATCTCTTTTTTGAGGAAAAGCACGAGAGCATAGATGAAAATAAACAGGGCGAGGAATATCGCCTCTGAGGTGTGGGTGAGCACAGATGCTGCAAAGAACAAGCCTGCGAGCAGTGTCATGCCTTCTTCGTGTATGTTCAGGAAAGACCAAAGCGCACACACAAGGAATGCCTGGGACAATAATGATGGCCAATGGCCCCATAAGAATCCGCTGTAGGAGCCCTGTGAGAATATCAGCGGAACAAACCCAAGGCCAATCAGGGCTGCATTCCTGTTGAATCCCCTTACCATAAAGTATGCGAGGGCAATAATGGGGATGACAGTAAAGAACACCATGAGCTGAATTGCATCATACGATGCCAAGCCTGATAACAGGGAAATTTGGGCAGTAAGATGATACATGACTGGCATGTAGAATCCTACCACGTCAGGGTAGCCGCGCATGTTGTAGAAGGCTTCATACCGGTAATTTCCCGCATCCAGAAGCCCCTGAGCCCTTGTCTGGTGCTGGAATGCATCCGATGCAAGATAGGCAACGGGAAAGTCATGGGCTATCGCATGGCCAGCCGCATTGCCATAGCCAAGATACAGGGATAGGGAAATGATAGCAAGGAGAAATGATAGTTCTATTGCAGTGCAGGTATTTTTTTCCCTTGGGGTTTCCTCCTCCATGTGCTTATGCCTGCCATGCCTTATTTTTAAATAATCCCATCTGCAGTACTTCTTCGCCTTTCGGAAGTGAGATGACTGAATTTTCAAGGATACGCCTATCACCAGTCCGTGAGGCTGAATGCCGCATCACTTCCGTTGTCTCCAGATGCTCATGGCCAAGCAACGCCTGGATGTGGGTGATCCCTTCACCCCTCTCCAAGAGGTGGGTGACGAAGCTTGCGCGCAGGGAATGGGGGAATGTTGGCCTTCCCAATACTTTCTTTGCAGCCTTTGCCACAATTTCCTCTGCGCTTCGTGCGCAAAGATGGCCATGCCTTCCAGGGAAAAGGTACCCTTTTTCCGGGTTCAGCACCGTGTAATAGGAAACAAATCTCTGTGAGAGGCAGACTAAGCGGTCTTTTCTTCCCTTGCCCTGCCTCACCAAGAGTATTCCTCTTTCAGTATCAATATCCTGAGATTGTGCGGCCACTGCTTCAGAGACTATGAGCCCTGAGCCGTAGAGGAGCATTAGAAGAAGCTTGTGCCTTGGGTTATTGAGTGATGCTATCATTCTATCTATTGTTTCTCTTGTATGCACCACAGGCAGCTTCTTTTTTTGCCTGACTCCTGCGATTCTTATCCTTCGCCTGAGGATCTCACGGTAGTAGAATTTTACTGCTGCAAGATAAGTATTGATGGTCTTTGGCTCTTTTTCGTTCTTGAGGAGGAAGAGCCTGAACTGCCTGATGTCCTCAATTCCTGCATGATGCAGTGGCTTGTCCAGCCAATGGATGAATATTCTTGCTCTTGTAACATAAGTCGCGATGGTTACCTTGCTGCAGTTTCTGGATTGCAGCTCCTCCATGAGCTTGTCGGTTGGTTCCAGGGGCATCCACCTCTTTGCCTGTTGAGGCGCTATGGGTGGATATATCCTGTGCGTGCATGTCCATGTGTCCAGTGTGTATTATAGGTTCGAACAAAGGATAAAAGAAGTTAGAGTAGAAAGATAGATACCCAACTTTGAAGAAAAAGTAAGAGGATTATGATTCAACTACGAATGCTTCTCTCAAAACAGCATTTATTAAGATTTTAGACTTATTATTTCATTTTTGCTCATAACTCAAATCCTCTGAAATCTCTTTAATCTGTTCCAAAGCATTCTCTAAATCTTCCACTAAACCGCTTGCTATAACGCTTGGCTCTGGCAAACTGTCCAAATCGTCAAGACTTTCATCTTTTATCCAGAATATGTCAAGATTAGTTTTATCTCGTTTTAAGATTTCTTCATAAGTGAAGCATCGCCATCTGCCGTCAGGATTGCTTTCAGAATATGTTTCTTTTCTTTCGTGCCTATTCTCTATGTTATAGCATTTGATGAAATCCTGTAAATCCTCATATTTTAATGGATTTTCTTTTAGTGTGAAGTGCATATTTGTTCGCAAATCATAAATCCATATCTTTGAAGTTTGAGGTTTATCTGAAGCTGCTTTTTTATCAAAGAATAAAACATTGGCTTTTACTCCTTGAGCATAAAATATTCCTGTAGGAAGTCTTAAAATTGTGTGCAAGTCGCAGGTTTCCATAAGTTTTTTTCTTATTGTTTCTCCTGCTCCGCCTTCAAATAAGACATTATCAGGTAGAACTATTGCAGTTCTTCCATTTATTTTTAGTATGCTTCTGACATGCTGTAAAAAATTAAGCTGTTTGTTGCTTGTTTTTGCCCCAAAATCATCTCTTAGGATTGTCAAGTCTTTTGATGCAGTTGTTCCTTCTTCAGTTACTATTTTTTCAGAGGATTTTTTACCAAATGGCGGATTAGTTAATACCTGACTTTCTGAACT
>DUKR01000040.1 GCA_013329175.1 Candidatus Woesearchaeota archaeon | reverse complement strand
TTTATTTTTTGGATGAAGCCCCATCCCATGAAGGAGTACAGCAGAATTTATAATGCTATTGCAAAAGCCTCACCTGCTTGCTGTCACCCTCATTAACAGCCTCAAATTTCGTGCATATCGTTGACCTGAATGTAGGCACGCCCTCGGCATACACCATAGATTGTAACGGAAGCCTCTCAGCAAGGGAAAACATTGCATTATTCCTTCTCAGGGCAAGGAAGGCAAACACTTCCTCACCCCGGCGAACGGTAATCAAAATATTATTGCTCTTCGTCACTAATACCTTAACGAGCCTTCCCTTCACCTTAATTTTTCGTCTCTCCTCCTTCTCAGCCCGCTCTTTATCGGCAAGTTTCTTCATGCTGTCAAGAAGGGTTGAGTCAAACATTCCGCTGCAGAAGCCACAAAAAGTTATAAACTGATATGCATGCACTTACCGTATCCTCAGCGCCTTCTTCCAGAAATTGCAGACATCCTCAGTCTTCCTTGCTGCAATCCCTGTGTACTTTGCAGGATCCTCTAAAAGCGCGACCTGCGAAGGAGTAAATTTTGCAACGTAGTGCTTCAACTCCTTGTCAGCTTTCATGAGAGAAAAGACGGACTTGCCAGAACTCTTGCTCTCAATCGTCAATGTCCTGATAGCCTCGTGGGCATCAGGATGCTTATGCAGCGCAAGAAGGATATACGCTGGCTCCGCGATGATCATGCCCTTGCTCTGGCTGAAATTCCTCTCAAGGCCTGCCTTGTCAACCTGGAGCTTTGACATGGTGCGCTGCATGCGCTCTATTGACAGGTATAATGCTGCTAGCAGCTCAGGGATGAACCTGGAAGAAGCGGAATTAGTAAGATCCCTCTGGTGCTCTGATATCTGGTCAAGATATACCGTTGTCATGCGGGGCATGAAGGCCTTCCACATAGACTTGACGTTCTCAAAGTTGATGGGGTTGCGCTTCTGGGGCATGGTAGAGCTTCCCACCTGCTGGGCATCAAAAAGCTCTCCTACCTCTCCAATCTCGCTTCGCTGGAGGTGGCGCATGTCATCAGCAAGATTAGCCAGGACGCCAAAGCACGACACGCACGCATGGACATAGTCCGCCATATACTCGGCACCTACAATCTGGGTTGAAATGGGAGATGGCATAAGGCTTAGCATCTCAAGGACCTCCTTCTCAAAGAGGGCAGGGTTCCTGAATACAAGAGACGAAGCATTGTATGCCCCCACGGCGCCTGCCATCTTCCCGCGAAGGCTGTTGCCGGCATCCTTTATCGCAACTATGCGGCAGCCCAGGCGAGAAATGTACTGGGCTATGGCAAAGCCAAAGGTGATGGGCTCAGCGTGCTGGCCATGGGTGCGCCCAATCTGGACAGTATCTTTCTCAGAAAGAGCAAGGTCAATCAGCGTCTTCTCAAATGCCACGAGAGCAGGTAGCAGAACGTCGTTGGTGAACTCCTTGTAGCGGGCAGCATCTGCCGTGCAGATGATGTCGTGGGACGTAGCCGTGAAATGGACGTAGGGCTTAGCCTTGTCAGAAACCTTGTTCCTGATGGCATTAGCAAGCGCCCGCACATTGTGCTTTATCCTATCCTCTTCAGCATAGACTTCCTGAGCAGTAACCTGCTTTGACGCAGCAACAATCTCATCAGCAATGGCCTTTGGGCAAATCTTCTTTCTGGAAAGTGTGGCGGCTAATGCCGCCTCCACTTTACACAGATACCTCACAAAGCCCTCCTCTGATAGATACGGCGCTAACGCAGATAGAACGTTGGGGTCCCTGCCGTAGTACCGGAAATCCAGAGGACTGAGAGCCTGATAGAGCGGCAGCCTTTCTTCCTTCTGCCGCAAGGGTTTTGCTTCTCCAGATACCATGATGCTCTGGATGTCGGCTAGAAGCGCCGAATTCCTGTTGAGCGTGATGATCTTCCTGTTCTTCTGAGTCTTGATCCTGATAAGGTCATAGCGGTGGAAGAGCTTGATGGAGTCGTGCACTTTTGCTGGCGAGCACTTGACCTGAAGTGCAATGTCACGCAGATGCAGGCCTCCCTTTCCAAGGAGGGTTATTATCTGAAGATTTTTCTTGGTGAAAATCTCTGATATGTCTGCCATAAGGCCTAAGAATCGTTCAGATTTTATAAACTTTTTCATGCTTTAGAATAATATTGTTAATTATTAATTAACGAACAATAGCTCAGGAGTCAATAAAGCGTTCAAGAAAAGGGAACATTTTCTCAGAACTTCCTGCACAGCGCAACGGTCTCCCCATGGATACTGCTATTTGTTGCAATGAAGCGTGATGCATAGTGGTCAATGGGATTGCCCTTAAAATCCGTGACGCTCCCCCCAGCCTCCCTTACAAGAAGGAATCCAGCGGCGACGTCCCACGGGTTGGTCTCAAAGGTAACCAGCACATCAGATGTCCCCTCGGCAACTGAGCCGAATGCGACTGCTGCAGAGCCAAGCATCCTCACTTTGAAGACAGTCTTCAGCGCCTTGCCAAGAAAGGTCAGCTTGTGAGGCACCTTCCTGTGGAGCACCCCCTCCTGGAGCATGAGGGCATCGCCTAAGGACTTTACCTCTGATACGTGAATCCTTTTTCCGTTGAGAAACGCTCCTTTCCCCTTCTCGGCGCAGTAGAGTTTCCCGTTAATGGGAAGATAGATGACTCCAATCTGCAATTCACCGTCCTTCTCAAGGCCTATGGATACGCCGAACTCAGGGAGGCCATGGATGTAGTTATGGGTGCCGTCCAGAGGGTCAATTATCCAGAGGTAGCCTGATCCTGCATCTATGCTTCCTGCCTCTTCAGAGAGGAAGCTGTGGTTCGGGTGAGATTTTCTGATGATAGTAATGATGGCTTTTTCGCAGGCGATGTCAACGTTGGTGAAGAAGTCCTTCGCCCCTTTTTTGGTTATGGTCTTTACTTTCCTGTAATGCTTCAGCTGGATGTCACCTGCTGCTTTTGCTGCTTCAATCGCTGCTTTTATCATGGTTTTATCCCGCGGGGGAGCGCAATATAAATGTTTGGTTGGTAAGTTAATACTTCACTCCCCTGAAGGCTTCATCTTGGAAGAACGGGGCAGTCCCTTTTAGGAGTCGGCATTCCCCCAAAGCTCATTAGAGAAAAGGCATTAGCACTCCTTCCATCGCTTCTCCAGCCAATGTGTAGCCTCATTCTTTTCGTTTCATGCCATCCTCTCATTGCAAATTCCGACGGTGGAAAAGAAAAGTAAAAAACAGTGAAGAAAGAAAAGTGAGAACAAAAAAGGCTGCACTTGTAGCAGGGCAGGTGTTGCAGCCATTGCCGCAGTGTAGCGTGCTGCTACCTGCGTGGTTGAGGGATGGGCGACAATGCAGTGCACAACGGAATTTCCATCATCAGGATTTGCAGCACAAACGAAGGAGGAAATAAAAATAAAGGGCTCGGATGAGAAAGTAGCCGTCGGCAATGAGCTTTTAGGGAA
>DUKR01000086.1 GCA_013329175.1 Candidatus Woesearchaeota archaeon | reverse complement strand
TTCACTTTTTTTCTTCTTTTCTCTCTCCACTTTTTCCCACTTTTCTTTTCTCCCTCTGAATTTACAATTGAGATGATGGCATGATACGAAAAGAATGAGGTTACGCATTGCCCGTCGAGGCAAAGAAACGGCAGCTATTGCCTTTTTTCTGATGAGCTTTTAGGGAGTGCAAAATGGGAAATGTCCCATACCTTATTTGCCGAAGCTTTCAGGCGAGTGAAGGAGTACCGTAAAGCGCACAGCCTTTAAATACTCAAAAGAATTACCGTGAGACGGCATGAAAACCCCTCCACATCCCTATCTTAATGCAACGACGGTAATTTTGTTTATTCTGTACCTCGTGCTTAGCACCCTCACCCATCTTCAGAAGAGTGGTGTGATTACAATCCCCGAGTGGATAGCGGGGAAATTTTCTTTTGCTTCCCTTGTCATCATTACTTTTCTTGCTATCAACCTATTCCTGAATCTGACCGTTAACAAGATTTTCCCCTCTGACATGCAGCCAGAAGAGAAAATCTTTTACTCCAAACTCTATGTATGGGGGCTGTATGCTATAGGCATTGCATTCGTTTTTTATCATCTGGGAGTTTCACTTGGCAACCTCACTCTCTTTTTTGGCCTCATCACAACGGGTGTCGCGTTTGCATTAAGGGACTTCATCCTGTCATTTTTCAGCTGGGTTGTATTGCTTCGCAAGAAGCCATTCAGGATTGGGGACTACATCAGGATAGGCGAAGATGAAGGCGTGGTAAAGCACATTGGCACATTTTACGTAACCCTTGACAAAACCCCTGACCTGCCCAGTGATTTTACAAAAATCCCTAATAAGACCTTCCTTGAGAAAAGTATCATGAACCATGGGAGGACTGAAGTGCATGAACGCATCAGGATTCCCATGAAAGGAATCCCTCCTGACATTTCCCAGAAGATTGACAGGCTGAAAACAATGCTCAATGAGCTTTCAGAAAAGAATGAGTATGTGTCTGTCCTTATGGATATAGAGGATGACAGGCTGTATATTACCATTGAGTACCTTATCCCGTTTTCGCAAAGAGAAACTGCCAGGTCGCAGGCAGTACAGAGAGCATTCGATGTGCTGAAGAATGACTTCTGGGTGAAGAGCTGAAAGGGAGAGCCTGCACTCACCTATTCTGTGCCTGTTGCAGCGCTGCTTTCGCCCTGCTGCCTGATATCTATCTGAAAGCTCTGGCGCTGGTCAGTTCCAAGATATTGCACGACAGATGTCGGGAGGCAGTCAGTAGCAGGATCCTCAACGATTTCCTTGTCGTCGTGTGCTCTTACGATGGTTAATGTAAGGGTGCGGGAGCGCACCTTAACGGGATTGCTTTCATACACCACAGCGTATGTCCCACTGGATTGGTAATTGCCAGCTGCATCTTTGGGAAGCTCTGCCTTGGTTATGTAGAATTGCACTCCCCTGATATTGACAAGAAGCCTATCTTCGTTGCGCACCACAGGCGGGTCAGTGCTTGCTTTCTCAGCGTCAGCACTCTTGATATCCCCGATTAACACCAGAGTGCCTTCGATAGTCATCAGATCCGTACTGCCTTTCAGCAGGTTAATCACTCCATCCTTTTCACCTGATTCCTCCGAGAACTGGAGAGCAATGGTGCCGCTACCCTCAAAGGCCTGGGTGAGCTCTGCAGTATTGATGAACAGCGCGCCGCTGTTAGAGGAGCTTGCTACCACCCTGTGAATGCTGCTCAACAGGTTCGCTCCCTCAAGCTCAAGAGTAGGGTAGTTGTAGCTTCCTTCAATCACCAGCGGGACAAAGCGCTCCTTCTCCCCATTATCCAAGCTTGCATGCAGGCAGAGGTCAGGGCCTTCAGCTTTCCATATCGAGTAGTCAATGCGTATCTTTTCTCCCTCAGTAACTGCTATACCTCTCGTCCCTCTGGCTTGTGGGTCCTGGCTGTTGATTTTGATTGTTCCTGGGATGAAGTAGGCTTCAGGGCGCATGCCCCAGAATATCTCTGACTGGCCGCAATAGAATTTTCCGTCGCTTCCTGCGTCCACGCTTTCTCCCTCTCTCGTAACGTCAAAGCCGCAATAGGGTATGTCGTCAAGGGTTGCGTCCTTTATGGGAAAATAAAAGAAGCCCTGCCCGAGCTCCGCATCATAGTGCTCATAGGGGAAGCATTGCGCTTCCTGGCCTAACCTTCGTATCTCCCTGCTTGGCCTCAGCACGAACTTGAGATGATCATAGCGATAGGGCGAGGTGATTACTCTCTGCGGAACAGATTCCCTCCCCCTGTCCTCAGGGACGTTCTGCGTCAGGGAAGAGCCGTCATAGAACCGCAGCAGCTGCTCGTCCTCAAGGAACTGGCAGTCGCAGTTGCTACCCTCAGGATCGTCCTGCTTGTCGCAGTTGACCCCTGGCTCATCCATCTGCTTTCGCCCGACGCAGGAGAGATAGATATCATAGTTCCGAAAATCGCAGCCTGGATTGATGTACCATGATGAAGTATAATCGTAGGTTGCCTGGCCGCTTCTGGGGTTGAAGGTCAGGTACTCACGCTTTGGCCCAAGCGCCTGCACAAGCGTTGCAAAGGGAGCAGAGTACGCAGCATCAACAAGCGCCTGCGGAGTGATCTCCCAGTCGTAGCCAAATGCTCCAAGGCAGATTTTTCTGGCTATGGACTCTTCAGAGAGTCCGATGAGATTCGTCAACTCGGCATTGCCGTACTCGCTTGTTAATTCAGACTGGGCATCGCCAACAGCGCCCCACACTGCATCAAGCCCACGGGAAAATCCGGCAGCTACGGCATTTTCTGAGTCAATAAGGTTTGGCCCTGCAGCCCCTGCATAGCAGCCATTGCTTCGCACATAGCTGATAAGACTCCACATGGTTGAACAGACGTACTGGCTGAAGAGCTCCCTGCAGACTCCTGCATCAGCAGTTCCTGATTCCCTTACTTCTATCAGGCAGGCTCTCATGGATGCAAGGATGTTGCGCAGCGCCTGGATTCTGTTGTAGATGCCGCTTAGGCAGACACACTGGAATGCTGAGACATGGCTCTTGAAGGGGTCGTGCATGACCTTGTCCTTCTGGAACCATACCGACTGCTGGCCAAAGCAGGCTGCAGCGTCTCTGCCAGGGTAGTACTGGTTGGGGTTGTACAACTCATGGCCATCATCTGTCTTTATCCTGGTCTTGTAATAGCGGTAGAAAAATTCAGGAAGCTCCTTGTTTGTGTCTTTCTCTTTCACCTTCTGGCGCTCAACTGCTGTGAAGAGCTCAACGCTATCAACCTTGTCGTAGGCGGTGTAGTATTTTCCTGCGTTTTTATCCTGCTCCGCTGGCTTGGTGCAGCAGCATTCAGTTCTCTTGTTGATGTCTTTTCCCATCTGATCCCTTGCGGCGGTATCTCTGTTAGCTCCTATATTGGGACAGTCAGACGTAAAGCCGTAGTTTGCCGATTCTCTCTCTCCTTTTTCCTTGATATTGGCACACTGCTGTACAGTAAGGCATTGAGCGCTCTCTGTTACTGCTCCGTACCCGGCATCCTCACAGACTTCAGCACAGGTGTTTGCAGCATTGGTTATGAATCTAGTATCACTCTCCTTGACGGCATAGACTCCAGTTCCTGGCCTCTCCTCGTAAAGCTCAAACTTGACAATTCCATCGGTTACCAGAGGCTGGTTCTTTGCAAGGCGCTGGACATAGCTCTGAATTGATCCATCACTCTTTCTCACAGCAACCTCTACGCATTCCTCATCATAAGGGATGGTCTTTTCGTTGAGGACGGTGTACTTATCACGAAGCTTGGTGCACTGAACCCTTCTCAATGGCTGCCCCCTCACATCATACCCAGCCTCACTGCAGGTGTACGCAATCTCATTGTCAACCATTGCAAGTATTTGTGCTTCGCTTAACGTCTGAGTCTGGGCTGTAGGCGCTGTATGGCAGAAAACCCTGTCGCAAAGATAGCGGTAGGTCTTGTACAGCGATTCTTCCCATTCCCATGCTTTCGCACAGTCCTCGCACTGTGTCTTGAGCTGCTCGTTAGTGAGCTTGTTTTGCGCCTCTTCAGTTGCAGGGCATGCCTTATCCTTTGTGGCATCACTGTTTCCAAGCTTGTCCTTAATCGTATCCTTCCACCCTTCCATGGAGCAGCGGTATTTGCGAACAAATGTTGCGATGAACTTGATGGCAAAGGTGCTGACGCAGCCAATGCCTACCCACTCAAGGACAAGCTCGACCTGGTCAAGCGCTGTGCTTAAGCCGTCAACGCTCCTGTCAAGCACATCAACGCCGTCGTAGAGAAGCCAGTCAGGAAGCAGGGTTGAAAAGTCAATCCTTGCCTTGTCGACAGGATAAGCAATGCTTTCACAGGAGGTCTGGTACTCCCTTGCCTTTGACCCGTCAGGGCTTGTCACCTCATAGCCAAGCCTTACCTTGTAGGGAAATATCATCTCCCCTTTGATGGCATCAAACCAGTCTTCCCACTCTCCTGCATCAGTGAACTCGGCAAGGTTGTCAAAGCGCGAGAGGGGGCAGGAGAAATACCAGGTGGTGCGATCCTCATTAGGGACGCCTGCGCAGCTCTGGCGCATAATCCTGCACGAAAATTCAAAGCGGGGGTCTTCCATCATGACCCTGTCGCATGCAGGCGTTAAGGTGACTGAGCTGACCTCGTACTCGCTCTCAACTCCCGCAGCGCTGAGCTGCAGATAGAAGTAGATGGACTCAGTGCCTTCTGCAAGGCGCTCTGTTGAAAGCATGGTCGGAGACTGGAACTCGATGAGCTGCTGGACGTCGTAGGTGTAGTTTCCTGACCAGCAGGTGGTTATCCTGTATTCAGCTTTTGCTGCGCCTTTTCTCCCTGCTGCGTCGCTTGCTATGAACAAGAGCTGCGCCCTTCTTCCTTCCTCTTCTTCGGTGAAGCGGTTAAGCTCGTCAAAGCCGACCTGCTGCAGCCGCAATACTCCCGCAGCTGTTGTTGAGAAATCAATGCCGTCAAACTCAAAATTTCCGGCGCTGTCTGCCCTTACCTCATAATCAGCGTGCGTACCGCACAATGTTGATGAGGCTATCTGGATGTTGCAGTCTGCCTGCATCTGGGATTCAGTAAGGGCCTGGATCTCTTCAGGAAAGCCTGAGACGTCAAAGGAGTCGTTGAGAAGGCCATAGGGGGTTCTTGCCAGATACAGGAATACCCTTGCGTTGCCTTCCGTCTTTCCCCTGACGTCAACGTTGTCTGCGAACTGGTCAAGCATGGATGTCCCAGGCCTTGGGTTTGTTATTGTGATGGTTGGTGCAAGGGTGTCAACTCCAACCAGAAGGTCTTCTCTTGCGCCGTTGCCTGCTGAATCAATTGCCTCGACGGTTATGGTGTAGGTGCTGTCGTCCTGCACCGTGAATTCAGCAGTGAAGTTCCCCTGCCCTGCAGTAAACGTCAAGATAGGCTCCTCTATCTCAGCAATCTCCCTGTTCTCTGGCTTTGGCCGGTTTGCGTGGCCTCCAGGGAGTGTTACCGCAGCCAAGGCATCAGAAAGGATGCCTATGTTGCCCGAGGTGTCAACAGCGGCAATCCTGTAAGTGTATGTCGCGTTGCTGTCAACACCGATGTCAGGAAAGTTCACGCTGCGGGGATTCTTGATGATGTCTATGATGCCAATATCGCTCCTGTAAACGAGATATGCCCCAAAATCATTGACATCCATAGCCTCCCATGAGAGCTGGATGAGGTTCCTGTCCACCCGGACAATACTAAGCCCGGCAACCTTTGGCGGCGAGACGCTGTCCTTTCTTCCTTTCATAGCGTAGAGGTTTATAGTCGCGTTCTCGCTAACCGTGCCAGACAGGGCGACAGTGCGCTCAAGGACCATAGCAGGAGCGATGAGTTCCGATAGCTCAGGAGGGGTGGTGTCAACAGCAACGTCATAGTCCTGCGAGAAGAGCGTTGCGCCTGAATCATCAATGATGCGAAGGGTAAGGGGATGGATTCCTTCACTTCCCAGCGGAATGCCTGCTAAGGCGAATGACCCTTCATCATCACTCTGCGTAGTCGCTTTGCGCTGCGAATCAACAAGGACCTCTATTGCTACGCCAGGATTTGTGAAGCCTGTTATGGTTATGTTCTGCCTGTTTGTTATTGAGGGTATGCCCGCCTCGAACTGGTAATTCCCTGCATGAGGCTGAGGATTTATTTCTTCAGCGAGTGCTATCGGCAGCATGACGGTAAGGATGGCCATGCAGAGGGCAGGTATCTTTTTGAGAGGTTTCATGGTTGGTTCTTTTGTTTTGTTAGCTGGCTCGTGGTTTTTATCGTATCTTGGGCTCAGGCACCCCTTCTGAGTGGAGGGCAAGGCTGCCTATGAATAAAAACTGGTCGTCCCCTTTGGCGTCAGTCTCAATGAGGTGGAAGAGGACTTCCCTGCCGTCATCAACCTCTTCGTAGGTTGTCGTCCAGTTGCCTGCAAAGCCGCCGGTGATGTTATTGCCATTGATGAGGTAGATTGCAAGTTCATAGGTATAATCGTCATGGGCAAGGAGAGTGAGCGGCATGCTCTCATTGACAAGCTTCTCGACAGGTTCATCACTCTCGTTTTTGATGGTAATGGCGCGCTCTATGGTGAAAGGATAGGTGAGATAGCTCTCAAAATCACTCTCGGAATCGGTGTTTTTAATGGTTATCACCGCCTTTTCGCCAGGCTCAAGGGGCATTCCCTGAGCGATTCCATCACTCGTTTTCCTGTGCTTGAGGAAGGTATAATTGTGGAATTCCTTTACAGGCTGCATCAGCAGGCTTGCTGTTCCTTCTCTTTGGCTTGTAGTTATCGGCGCCCTGGTCTCGGCATAGCCCTCCCTGACACCTTTAATGAATCCATAGGTGCATAAGGGCATGGCTCTTCTCAGCCCGGCAGTTGTCCCACCAGGAAGGACTCCTGATACTCCAAGAGGACACGCAAACTTGCCGCAGATGAGAGAGAGATTGACCTCGCCAACGTCAAGGCCAGTCTTTGCATCTGAAGTGAAGACGGTGGTGTCATAGAAGAGGTCGCTGCAGTATTCATCATCCGTAATTGCGGGAGCAGAATCAAAAGCCGAGAAGCTCTGGCTGCTTCGTGAGGGCTGGTTGCTCCTGATGTTGACCTGGGATGCTATGGTGAGCCTGAACTCGCTGTGTCCGTTAGCCTGAGGGTCAGTGACTGTTATGATGACAGGATAAGTAAGGTCATAGACAAAGTGCCAGATGTGCATGCAGAAGAAACTGAGCACGGCCTGCCCTTTTTGAGCGTTTGATTTCAGCACATTTCCATCACTTGGCCTTGCTGAGAGCAGCATGGGGAAACGGTTGTCGTAGCGTATGCCTACCTTTAGCTGAGTATCAGGATTCTCGGTGACATCCCAGATATAGTGATAGTTGTAGTAGGAGTTGCTAAACGTTCTTGCGCCTTTTACTTCCTCAGGAAGAGGGATGTAGCTGTCGCTCTCAAATGACGTTCCTGCAATGCGGATGAATTGGAGGTTTGCCTGCAGAAGGTCCTTGAGGCGCTCCTTTGCCGCAGCTTTTGGCCATTCCTTCTGCGAGCAGGTGACTTCAATCCCCGTGAGAGGAATTTCTTTGTCCTGGTCAAGCGCCATGAGATCTATTGTCCTTTGCTCAAGGAAGCCGTCTCTCTTGTTCTGCTCAATGATTGCCTGTGCCATGCCGTACGCTTTTTTGAGGCGGACGGGGATGGTTGTCTGGAAGGCGGAGAGTGTTGATTTTGCCTGCGTCGCCGTGCTTGTGATTGCAAGAGGATAGGTGAGCGCAACAGAGATGTCCTCTTCGTTAATCTGCACGTCTGCAACGATTGCCCCTTTTTGCCCGATTGCGAAGGAATGGTTGAATCCTGCAAAGCCGTTGATGCATGCGGCCATATTGCTCTCGACGTAAGAAGCAATCTGGCCCTCGATGAATTCAAGGGGAGGGATGTTTGTTATGCCATCATGCCACCAGTAGGGGTTTTTTCCTATCGGCCCTGTGCTGAGGTAGCTTAAAGGGTCATGGGCAAACTCATCAGGGAGGGCGACATAGCCTCCGTTGAGGCCGACAAGATCAATTGCCTCTTTGGCAGTTTGTGCAGTGCAGTCCTCGATGAAGGAGGCTACAGGCACAGCCTCAGGAAGGATGACTGCATGTTTTTGGCCCATGCGTGACTGAAAGTACAGGAAGAGGCCTAGCGACGCGATGAGGATCATGCCTATGATGATGAAGAGGGCTACCTGTGCATGCTTTCCAAACTTCCTCTTTCCCTGCTTCATGTTTTCCATCAGGCTCTTTTTTTGTTGGATGCGCCTCTCATCCTATGAAACCAGCTCAGGAGTGATAAAAGAAGGATTCATTTGGGAGCGGTCTTTGTAGATGGCATGCATCTCCTGAAGGTCGCCATAGTTCAGGGGAATGGGATGGCGGAAAAGGTAGAGGCGCAGCACCTGTGCGCTCTCAAGCGCTCCGTAATCAGGGATGCTCCAGCCGACTATTTCTGCACCGCCAGCAAGATAGCCGCCGGTGATGCTGTATGCAGGCTTGACTATGCTCTCATACCGCTCGCAGCCTCCAAACAAGCCAGTCTCCACGCAGAAGCGCTCGTGCTCCTCAGGTATGCTCACGTTCTCCCGTGACTCGAGAAAGATGGATATGTTGTAAATCCCAGGGACCAGCCTTATTGTCTGGGGGCTGAAATTTCCTCCGCTGAATACGACTGCCTGACGCTGGTGCTGCTCCTGATAGCCAGAGTAGCCAGTGGTGATGTCAATACTTGCAAAGCCGCTTGCGTTGGCTGGCCGTGCAAGGCTCTCACGCAGCGCAGTTGCGGAATAGAGGCTCCCTGCACTGTTCATGAGCGAATAGCTTTCATTTGCCAGCTCCCAGAGTTCAACGTACAGCTCTTTTGTTGGCCTTATCCTTACCTCAAAGCTGTTTCTTCCAGAAAATTCCCTCTGGCTGACTGAAGCTCTTGCGTATCCTTCTTTTTCTATGGTGATGAACGCGCTGTCGCCATAGACAGGCGGGTAGCTCACCTCTGCCTTTCCCTGAGCTGATGTTGCGCCTTGAGGGCAGGACTCGCTTGCAAGGATGTCAAAAGAGACTCTTGCGCCTGGGAGGGGCTGGCCTGTCCTGTCGTCTATGACCGTAAGCTCAAGTGCGTGAGTCCTGAATGCTTCCTCGCAGATGCCTGTTGCTCCCACGTTTGCCTGCTGCCTGATGGAGATGCCCTCATGGAGGCAGCGGTTTGCCCTGATGTTGGCTTCAAGGGCAAAGATGAAGGTATGCGCCTCTTTTGCCTTGTTCTCTTTTTCTATGCGCAGGAGGACAGGGAAGGAATAGTCATAGGAGAACTTATACATCTTAGTCTTGGTGAAGGCGTCAAGGAGGGGAATTCCCCCGCCGAATTCGTCGGGAGTGAGGATGCCTGCACTGTTATGCGGCCTGATGTTGAGATAGGGCTGCCAGATGGGGACATAGCTTGCCTTAGCAGTTGCTTCGTGATAGCCTGAGGTTATGGCATAGAAGACCTGCTGGTCAAGGAGGCCCTGGTAGAGGTCTTCATATTCGCCTGCCTCATCAGTCTCTGGCCAGACAAACCCTGAAGTGTTGAAGAATCCTATCCTTGCAACTGCCTCTTTTGTCTTTGGCCTGAGCATGTCCTCGACGTCCCTGATGCTCCACTGGTGCGGGGATGAGGTGCCAATTTCAGCCCTTCCGTCTGTAGGAGGCAATGCGCCATCGGAGAGGCCCATGAACCCTGAAAAATAGTTCATTGCTGACTGCTCAAGGAAGCAGTTGTTCTGCGCATAAGACGTGATGTCGCTTGCGAGCTGGTAAAATTCTGCAAGGTCAGACTCAAAGACTGCCTGGAACACGGTGATGTCCTGCTTTCTTCCATCGCTTTCTGCATTGTGCCTGTAGTTGATGGTGACCGCGATGTCATTGTCTCTTATCAGCACCTCTGCAGTTGGCTCTGAGAGCACGGTGATCCCAAAGCCAAGCCCTTCCAAGGGGGCATAGTCAAGGTTTGCCGGAAGATTCTCCACAATGTAATTTTCAAGCTGCTCCTCAATTGAATTCTGGCCTGACGAGATGCAATCCCTTCCTGGCTTACAGAGGGGAGGCTTGTGTGACGCAAACACGCAGTTGTCCGTACACCCGTTGCTTGATGCAAGGTAGTGCCAGTAGGGGATGGCAAAGCCCCGGACCATATCCAATGCTTCGCTTTCTGTCGGGCTGTTGGGGATGATGGTGAAGGCATCGGCAGTGATGTGGCCAGCATGCTGCTCTGCAAGAAGCACGCCCTGTTTTGCGGTTTCCAAAAGGACATTGCCGATGTATGCCTTGACGGGGCTGAATTCCTCAGGGATTGATTCCGTGGTTTCCAGCGCAATGCGCTGCTGCTCTTCAACACCTTCTGAATTAAGGTAGATAAAAAAAGCTATGAATACCAGAAGGGCCATGCCTATGATGATGAAGACGGCGATTTGAGATTTTTTGTTATTTCTCATTTTGTTCAGTATTCTCTTTGTTCACTACTCTTCCGTTTATAGGCACTCTTTTCCGTTCAGTTGTTGTAAATGGTTCTGCCTGCTCTTCCCTTTATGGGAACGTGACGTCATTTGCCATGTTATCAGGATTAACAGGCTGGCCGTTCTGCGTCGCTTCGGTTCCTCCTGTGGGGGATATCGTCAATGTCCCAAAGGCTGTAGCTACCAGCCTGATTTCGCCGTTGCCATCGGGCATCCTGGCGCAGTTCTTGGGGTATTGCCTGTCGCCGTCAAGGCTCCAGGCAAAACTGTCAAAGATGATGCAGACTCGGTCATAAAATCCTTTCTTGTAGGCTGAGATAGTGCCTGTACGGTCGCTCTCAACGGAAAATGTGTCTGTTTTGAGCTCTGCAAGCTCGTTGCATTCTCCTGAGCCAAAGAGATGGACTCTGAATGTGGTCTCTTTTGGCGCTCTCATAACGTGCCAGGAAATCTTGTAGAGATAGCCAAGCGCCTGCGCGTTGCCCTGCTCATCTACGGTTGCAATCCATCTGGGCATCTCGCCGTTGATTCTGCAGGTGGTATCTTCAAAAGGCCTTGCGCTTTCCGTGCGTGTGCCTGTGGTGAACATGACAAGGCCTAAATCAGGCAGGCCCCCTCCGATCTCGTAGTGCGTCGGGAAGTCCTGGACAAAATAGGTTCTCTCGTCTTTGTAGAGCTGCTCGCACAGGGCTTTTTCATAGTCGGGGAAGAGCGCGGCAAGGGGTGAATCCATGAACTGTGCACGGAGGGTTGTAGCGTTGATGCCGATGTCCTTGTCAAGCCAGTGTGTCAGGAGTCCTACGCCCTGCCCAGGGTTCATGACTTCGTTGATGGTTGATGCGATGCGCTGGCGCCTGATGATGGTGTCCAGCCTGCGGATTTCCTGAGCATTTTTTCCGTGTACGTCAGACTCCCTATTTACCTGCCTTTCGACAAGGTCTGCTTCTGCATCAGCATTCTCAAGCTCGTTGAAGACTTTTTTCCTTGCCGCTGCTTCTTCCCTGTTCTGGTTAGGGATCCGCTGCCCATTATCGCCAATCTCGTAGCCGTCGCTGTCATAGTTATGTACTGCATTATTTATGGTTGCGTGGTATTGCCCCCTGATGTCACCTTGGGTGTAGGCTGTGCCACCATAGGTGATGGTGACTTTTCTGTTGTTCCCCGTCCCTGTAATGGTAGCGGTTACCTGACTACCATCTATGGTAGTGCTGCGGCTTGTGAGCTGCCCGTTTTGAATGGTGGTTGACTCTACAAAGCTACCATCTTTGTCAACAACACTCCGAATTACTGCCCCATCTACCCTAATAGTATGATAAATGGTCTGGCTTCCTCTTTGGTAGACGACTGATTTTGAGCCATCATTAGATGTTATTATCTGAGAAGGATTATCCACTTTCACACTCTCGCCAACAGGAGCTCCGTTGTACATTGCGATGAGTTCAACAGAGCTGGTTTCGCCATTACTGTTTCTTGTTTCGGTGATGCGGTAAGTGTTTGAGGTTTCAGTTATCCTTATTGCAGCTCCCTGATTATTGAAGTCTGTGACTCTTCTTGCTCCATTGTTCAGTGCTTCCTCTCTTTTAGTTGAAATCCAACCCTGGCTGGTGAGCCTTTTGAATTCTAGGGTATTGCCGTCATTGCTGAGTATGGCTCTTTCGTCTTTTCCTAGGGAGATGATATTGTGAGCAAGGTCGCTGTTGGCTAGGTCTATGCGGTCTTTGATTTGGGTGTATAAGGCGCCATCCAGATTTAAGGTGATGTGTTGTTTCGTTAGAGTCGCTCCAGACAGCACTTTATTCTCGCCTGGTTTCAGGATATAGGTTTCGCTGATGGATGTATCTGCTTCTCGTCTGGTATCTACTAGGGAGAGAGTTCCAGTTGGAAAATGAATGAAGCCTAATACTAGACTTTCTTCTTGTTTAATCTCCCTCGTAGCCCCATCATTGAGAGTGAATGTGCTGGCTTTCCCATCCCATTTGCTCCAATCCACGCCCTCATAGGCAAGGGGATTGTCTGTAGGCAATCTAACATTTTGAGCCCCATTCTTTGCGGACACCTTGCCATTCAATTCAGTGACAACAAGCTGATTATAGACAAGCTGATTATCTGCTCCATACACAAGCTGCTTTGGGCCCTCATAGATGATATTTGGCGTCTGGGTTGAGGATTGACTGCCAGTTCCCGTTGGGCCTTGAGTTGCTGGCAAAGAAAAGCCCTGAATTTCCTCCCCAGCAGCATTCATTACTCTAACAGGATTATTATCAGCATCAAATTCGACATAGACATCCTCATTAGGCGTGCTGACAATCTGGTATTTTTTTTTGTCACTATCTTCCCAGTAAATGCCATTTTTGGTGAGAGTCTTTCCGTTCCAATTCTCGGTTTCTTCTGCCTGTTCGGTTGGAGAAGTTATCTTTTCGCTCAGAACTCCCATCTCAATGATGATTTTTTTGCTTGCTTGATCTTGGAACATAGTGACCACCGCTTGAGATTTCTTGTTTGGGGTGGTTAGTGTATAATCCTTACCATCCATATGCACTTCCGAGACTTCACCTGTGCTCGGTTCAACAATGAAATACTCATCGCCGTCATTGATAAACTGTTTCCATGTTGCTCCGTTGTCGTCAGAGACAGCATACCAGTTATCTGTACCTACAATTTTCTGGATTTTTGTATTCTCGCCAAGATGAACTGAAACTATATCTCCAGTATTTGTTCCATAGGCAATTGTTCCGTCATCTTTCAATGTCATACCCTGATATGCCGTTGCAAAAGCAGATATGCCCTCCAGAGTAGCATAATTATAGCTATTGCCGCCGGAAACAAAAGTTGTTGTAGCACTATCCCCACCACTATTATGCACCAGCACCCCATTGGCAAAGTAGTAGTGATACTTCTCGACCTCAAGGTCATAAACAGTGATAGGCTCAGCAAGCTCAACATGCTCAATTGAGGTTATCTCTACCTCATTTCCCGAGGAATCCATCAGCTTGTCGCTAACCCTTAGATTCTTCACCTGCACCCATTGCCATTCCGAGGAATCAGAGGCATCGGAAGATTCTAAGGCAAGGGCTGTGCCTGCCATGCACACCAGCATGATGAGCGCAAAGGCTGCCGCTTTTTTCATGCTAGTTTCCTGCCCTGCTCTGTTGTTGATTTTGACTTGTCATCCCTTCTTCACTTCCCAATGGCCGCCTTTGGCAGGACATACCCTTTTCAACAGCCCCTTCTTCCTGAGCTCTGCCGTGGCTCTCTTCAACTCGAATGTTTCTGATTCTTTCAGGCTCATCTGAACAACTCCCGATATCCATCTTAATGTCTCTCCCTATCGTCTTTTTTACCATTTTCACGGCTCTCTTTTCGCATACACCCAATGCTCTCCCGTCACTTTCATGTCGTTGTTGATGATGAAATACTGATTGGCAAGCCTTGAGAAGAGCTGCCTTACCCTGGCCCGCACCATTTTTCCTGAGTCCATCTCATAGCTGAGGATGGCGTCCCCTGACCTTATGCTTTGTATCTGCTGTGTGCTGCCATCGGGGAGGGTGATGGGGGTAGTGGGGAGGAAACAATGGGAAGGTTGATACACATTCGTGGTATACCATGATATTGGGTCAGTTGGAACATTATTACTAGCGGTAGGGATAATCTCAATGTGGAGGTGCTGGCCTGTGGATATGCCTGTACTTCCTGTTCTCCCTATTCCCTGTCCATTAACTATATTCTGATCCTTGCCTACGATTATTTCAGACAGATGAGCGTATCTTGTTTGTGTGCCATCATCGTGAGTAATGATTATGTTCTTTCCATAATCATTAGATTCTCCAACATGGCTTACTATACCCCCCATTAACGGTGTAATACTTGTGCCTTCTGCCACCGCGATGTCTATTCCTCGATGATTAGTTGATGCTCCTGGTGTTGGAGCTTCCCTTGGCCCAAAAGGGGAGGTTATTCTCGCTTCCTTATTGATGTGAAGGGATTCCAGCAGCGATTGGGTCGCAGCGTCATTCTGTGCAGATGCTAAAGGAATGAAGCTGAGCAGAATGACGAGCATGCTTAGCGCAGGAGCTACCATAAGCATATTCTCTTTTTCCTTTGGGATCCTATTGGCTTTTTTTTGCATACACCCAGTGCTCTCCCGTCACTTTCATGTCGTTGTTGATGATAAAATACTGATTGGCAAGCCTTGAGAATACTTCCTGAACGTGAGAGATGACGGTGTTTTCCGCCTCAATATCATAGCTGAGAATGTTATCGCCAGCCGCAATGCTCCTTATCTGCTTTGTGCTTCTATCGGCAAGGGTGATAGAGGTTGATGGAAGAAAGCAGGAAGAAAAGTCTGCCTGATATACTAGCGTTTTTTCCGAGATGATATTTACAAGCCTTTGGGTTTCTCCGGGAAGGGCGCTTACGTCAGCATTCACATCAACATTACCTGGCCCTCGGTTGTACCCCTGGATCCATTCATTGCCTTGTGTCCCAAACCTATTCTGCATCTGTCTCATGTATTGCGCACCAAGAGGGACGTTTACATCAGGATTTTTCAGCGTTTCAGTGGTGATGTCATTAGCATTAGATATTCCGCTGGATTTTAATCTATCCCATATTGCTTGATTATTGTTGTATACCTCCCTTGCTGTGCTTACCATTATCTGGGTAAGCCCGACTGCATTTGCACTCGATATTGCAGATGGTCTAAAAGCTGACTCACCCTCAATCAATGCCTTCAGCTGCCCTGCATCAACATCTGCAAGACTTGCTGACGCTTGAATGACGTCATCATATTGGTTATTCGCGGCACTCACACTGCCTGCTATGATGGGTGAGCCTAAATTGCCTGACGGTACAATAGGCATATAGTCTGACTCATCTGCAAATGCAACAGGGATACACATGAGCACAATGCACAGAGTTACCCCTATTGCTTTTCCTGCCCTGCTCTGTTGCTGATTTTGACTTGTCATCCCTTTCTCGACGCTTCCTGTTGCCTTTCTTTTGCAGGGCAGCCTTTACTAGTGCCCTCTCCGCTGTTAGCTGCTCTATTTTTGGAGCGATTGTTCCGTTTTTGGAGCGATTGTTCATGGCCTTCCCGCTCACGCAGCATATCTTCAAGAGCTGCCTTAATCATGGTGATAATGACCTTGAGTTTCATTTCATTTCTCAGAAGGTAATCATGCTCAACAAAAATCCCACGATTGGCAATATCGTGGCGGATAATCCTTAGCTGATCGGTGATGGCTGCTTCTTCGGCACTCAGGACATCAGGGAACTCTTGCTTCATGAATGCTACAAGGCACTCGTGTGAGTAGGACTTGTATCCATGGCAAGCAAGTAGCCCTGTGATAAGCTCCTTGATAATTTCATACAGAGATTCCACCTTCAATGTGGGGGTGCTCAATTTGTCAATATCATTCTCTCTTGTTGTTGCAAGGAGAAGAAGAGATCTGGCCATCTGGCTGTCACTTCTCTTTTTAATAACCTTCCCCTTCCTGACACATTCCCTGAAATTCATTACTTCACCACCAGGTATCCTGAGAGTACAATGCCGTTTGCAAGGTTGTTGAGAAGTTCCCTGCTTATCAGTTTGATGTCTGGTTCAAAGAGGATATGCAATGGCCTTTGAAGGATCTTCTCTTCCTTTGCAAGAGAGAGTGCTTTTGCCTTTGCCTGAACAAAAAGGTCTATGTCCGACTGCTCGGTATCTTCCCCTCGTGCTGCGGACCCAAATAGTACGATGCAACTGGGCATGCAGGAATCATCAATTTTTCTGACCGCCTCTTCAAAGGCCACCAGTGTCGCATAGGTTTTTGCCAGCTTAAATTGCCTGTTTTCCCTGTTTGCCTTATAGGAATGGGTATACCTTCCTTTATCTGCAAGCACAAGTCGCAGGCTTGTTAGCTCCTCAAGGCCCTTCTTAGCAGAGGATGATCCTATTTCAGCAAGCTTTGCTATTTCCCTGAAGGAAAACTCCTTTGTAGGCTCTGTGAAAAAGAGGTTAAGAATGGAATGCGTTTTTCTGCCTAATGCAGATTCTGGTATGCTTTTTCTTTTTGCCATGGTTTAACCTTGATGCCTACTTTTTTGTGAATCTTCTGCCTGTCATCCCTTCCTCACCGCTTCCCAATGCCCAACCTTAGCTATGCCTTTTCTTTTTACCATGCCTTCACCCTAAGGTTTTCCTCCTTTCTTTATAGGCCTGAAGAGAAGATTTACCTTATCAATGAGCCTAATGATGTCTTCCTTATGCTGGGAAACCTCTTCTACTGAGATATCTGTACCGTAGTAATTGATACTGTTTCTTATCCTCCTGAAGCGGTCAAACTGCTTCCCTATAGCATCATGGCCCAAGCCTTTCAAAAATTCAGTGAATGCTTCATGAGAGTATACTTTGTATCCCCTGTCAAGAGCAATGGCTTCAAGCATTGCCCTTAATGCGTCATAATAGTTTCCCATCACCTTTCTTGCTGACAGGTCATTTACCTCAATTGTTGCTAAAAATTCCATGTCTTTTTTTGCTGTTTTTATAAGTGATGCAATGAGAGCTGGATCTTTTTCTGCCTTCTTTACGCCTAATTTTCTTTCAAATTGGTCAAGGCTCATCTGAACAGCTCCCAGTATCCACTCAGGATATCCCCATTGACAAGGGTATTTAGCAATTCTCTATTCCCAGCTTTCATGTCATCTATGTCTTTTCGTGAAAATTGGAACAGATGCAGCTTTCTCCCCAGCTTTTTTTCAAGTACTGAAAGTGCAATGTCCTTCTTGGTTGCGGTTATAAGGGCTATGTCAATATCGCTTTGCGGCCTGTCTTCACCTTTTGCTGCGGAGCCAAAAAGAATCATAGCTTCAGGCTCATTGAATTCCCTTTGCAGGCTTTCCAATATTCCTGATTGTTCTATCGCCTCCCGCACCATTCTCCTCTTAAGCCTTCGAAACCCATCACTTCCCTCATTCGCCTGATAGAAGAGATGATTTGAAAGTTTTCTCACTTTCAGGATTCCCTGCTTTTCTAGATACTTTAAGTACTTTGAAACGGTGGAAGGGGAAGTTTTCTCCATTTTTGCAAGCTTTCGTATATGAAATTCCTTTTCTGGATTGCCTGTAAACTGCCCTAAAAGATTGTCCATTTTTTTGGACAATTGTCTATTTTTTTGGACAATTGTGTTTCCTTTCGTCATCCCTTCCTCACCGTTACCCAATGCCCGCCTTTTGCATCCATGTGTGCATTGTCATGTCCCTTCCTCCTTGTCAAGGATCTCGCAGAAATCAACGAAGGGGTCACCGAACTGGAGGTTGCCTTTGTTGATGATGAGCGCTGCAACGTCAGCGATGTTCTCTATGATAAGCATGGAGCTGTAGACCATGCACATTCCTGACCATTTCAGCGACCCGAGGGTGGGAGCATCGCACTCTGTCTTCAGCGAAAGACGTGTGACTACCCAGGCTGACGCAATGGGATGCTCAGCTATCTGAAGGATGCCTTGGATCGGCGAGAGAAGATACTCTAAGACTGCCGTCCACTGGCCGTTCCAGTAGACGCAGCGGTTATAGGCATCCTGCGTCCTGCACTGCTCGACGGGAACGCCTGCTGCAACCATGTCCCTTAAGCAGACGCCTTTCCAGCAGTCAAGCTGGCGCTTCTTCTCCATGTTATAGACTATGCCTGGGATGCAGAAGCACGCAGCTGAAAAGAGATAGCTCTTCTTTGCCATTTCCATGACTGATGGCCTGTTTGAACCCATGAAGCCGATTGCCCAATCCATGCCTGTGTTTCTATCCGCACCCTGCCCGGCCCTGCTTGCTCCGATTGACCATATCATCTCATTGAGCTTCTCGCAGAGATGGCCCTGGGTATAGCTGAGGAAATCCACTGGAGCGCCAGGGGGAGAGGGCTGGGAGCCGCAGGTGACGTAGTTGCAGAACAGGTTGAGAACAAGGGCAAACTTTTCAAAAAATGAGCTTGCCGCGGTGAATTGCGCAGCCGTCACCTTCTCTGCAGGGCAGAATATGGACATCAGCGGACTGGGATTTTCGCATGCTTTCGCAAAGCCAAAGCCAACGAAGGATAGAGCGCTCATCACCTTGCCAAACAGCTGCTTTATCTGGCAGATGTTCTCAAGCATCTGCAATATTTTCCGTAATTTGCCAATGATCTCAAGAGAGCTGGCATCTTTCTTCAACTCTTCTATCTCATCTTCAAGGCTTTGGGCAGGGGTCACAGAGCTTGTGATAGGGATAGTGAGTGTTATTGGCTCAGTTTCAGGGACGGTGTAAGTCTGCTGGCTGCAGATAGTGTCAAATTTCAGGAAACAATCGGCAATCTCTATCTCCTCAAAGTCCGCATGCTCCTTTCCGACAAGGAATTCGATGAACCCTGAGTAATCGTAGCCGCTCTTGCCAAGGTAGATGTTGTAGTCAAGGCACCCGGCGCCGTCGAGCCTTGCATTATACACCACAAGATCATCAGGGCCTGCTGCAGTGCAGGAGCCTTCCCTATAGTCAAGGATGAACGGGATGTCCTGGCTGTAGGTCTGGGTGGTGAGTGACCTTAGCGTTTCCCTGTCTATGCCAAATATGTTCCATGGACTGATTTGGAGGGTATAGAAATCTCCTGCGCCTTGCGCTACTGCAAGAACTTCAATCGTCAGCCTGACTGCTGCTGATTCCCTGCCTGCATGGTCAACGAAGGTGAAGAAGAGCTCCCTTTGGGCAGGGCCAGTCTTTTCTATCCTCACGCTCTGCCAGATGCAGAGAGAGTCATCTCCTCTATTGCTGCATGCAGCGCTCTCTTCGGTTGCCCCTTCCTTTATTGCAGAGAGGTCGGCGACAGCCGATGCGACACCATTCTCGTCAGTCACATTGAAGGTGATTGTGGCTGAATCTCCAACCTTGAGGAATTCACCTGGGCTATAGGAGAAGCTGTTGACCCTTGGCAGGGTGTCATCAATGGTGATAGCCACTTCGAACCTATCGCTTTCGCCGAAAGCAAAGGGATTGCCTGCCCTGTCAGATGAGTCAGTCCCTATCCAGACTTTCCGCTCAGTAATCCTATTGGCAGGGACATCAAACCTGTCCACGGTGAAGGTGCAGCCTGCCTGCGTGCAGCTGTCTGCTGCAACAGAGCTCTGGCCTTCTCTATGGAGGAAAACCTGAGAGGGAGCAAGGCCCGAGCCGCTTTCGGTGATGCCTGCTGTTATGCTGCTTCCTGCGCGGCTGGCAAAAAGCTTGCCTCCGCTTTCAAATGCTGTTGATATGTCTGATACTGTGGGGCTTGTCTCGTCATAGGAAAGGATGAATGTTGCGTCAACTGAGATGCTGTTTCCTGCTTCATCCTCAGCAGTGATTGTTATGCTCTTTGCTCCAGCATCATCCTCGCTGAGGGAAAGCTCGGTTTCCCAGAGGCAGGAATAGGTAGCTCCCCTGATGAGGGTACAGGCGCTTGCTTGTCTGGGTGCTGTATCGCCATTGATGCTTGAGAAGTCAGCAGTGACGGCATTAGTGTTGAGGTCAGAGCCAGTGATGTTGATAGTGAAGGTGGCGCCGAGAGCTGCGTTCTTGTAGGCAAGGATAGGAATGCCCAAGTTGTCCCTAAGCCTTGCTGATGCACTGTTTATCTCCACGCCCTCAAGGTCAAGGGTAAACGTAGCGCATCGCCGCTCTGATGACCCTGCCAAAAAACGGTCTATCGCCCTGATGCAGAGTGTCTTCTCCCCGCTTTCTGTGCCTGGGTATGCAAACTCATGCTCCAGAGCAAAGCTACACTGGGATGGCTCGTTGATGGGGATGGTTTCCAGCGGCTCTCCTGATATGGTGTTCTCATAGACTTGGATCTCAGCCATGCCTGCGCAGGGGTATCCCCCTGCTCCCGAGCGCTCCTCAAGCTCAATGTCAAGGGTTACCTGGCCGTCTGCTGAGAGCGGCTCAAGGATGCTAAATGACGTAATCCTTGGCGCAAGGATGTCGTTATAGAAATAGTCATCAGCGGTTTTGACAAGCGCTCCATGGTCATTGTAGAGCTTTATGGAGTATTTGTTGCTTGCGGAGAAGATGCGCTCGCCATCCTGAGGGAAGGTTGCTGCGCATTCTCCACTGATGGTGCATTCCATCGCAAGCTCAGTTGAAAACAGGCTTAGCTTCACCTGATCGCTGGTAATCTGTGCGTCTCCGTCAATTGCTGCATTTGCCGTTATGCTCACCTGGTCCTGGAGCCTCACGATGCCAGGGATTCCGTCTTTTCCTGCTGCCCCTATCTGCGAAAGTGATGCTGCCGAGACGGTTGCTGAGAAGAGAGGAATGGTTATGGTCAGCCAGACCATGAATAGTGCAATGCATTTTTTATTCAATCTCGCTCAACCCCTTTTGTATCAATCCTAAATCATAAAGCTTTTGCTCCATGAGCTCCCTTGCTACCATTGATTTCTTCTTGCCTAATTTTTTCGCTACTTTTTCAAGAAGGTCGTCTATCTGGGAGCTGACAGTTATACGTATCTGGATGCTTTCTGTAACCATTTGACCTTTTTTATGCAATAGTTAGGCTATTTAGTGTTTTTATTTATAAATATATTTATCTAGATAACTTCAGATGTGCTATTTTAAGAATAAATAAAGGATAAATTAATGGCCAA
>DUKR01000038.1:1905-26992 GCA_013329175.1 Candidatus Woesearchaeota archaeon | reverse complement strand
ACAGACTTTTGCAAAGTTCTCTAGAGTAGAGAGTTGCTTTAGACAATAAGGGACTACTATCTCGGCCTAAGGATTACAATATATGTGGGGGCAAAGGGGTTAAGACATCTTAACAGGGAAAAAGGAATACACCGAAGGATCGGCTGGATGCTTCTAAGTACATCAAGGTTGTATTTTTGGGGGTTCTTGATTATGTCCAAAGTGAGATTCTCAATACTGAACATGTCTTTTGCTGTTCTTGCTATTCCTGGATAAGAGAGAGGAAATATGTCCCACACTTTGCCTTTGAATATCTTAAGATATGCGCTACTGAGCCTTCTTGGAAGCCAAGAAATGAACGGCAACCTGTAATGCGGGTCAGTTATCCAAAACTTGTTAGGGGTAGCAAGATAAAGAATACCACCTTTTCTGAGCACCCTGTGAATTTCCATGAGATGTAACTTCTGGTTTAGGACGTGCTCTATGACGTGATTGGAGATGACTACATCAAAACTTGCATCAGAATAGGGGATGTTTTCATCACTAACCACTCTGAAATCATACCCCTCCTTTACCATGCGCTCATCATGTATGTCAATACTGCTTGCTGACCTTGATAGCTTAGCTAGGTCACTGATAATGTGGCCTGAACCTGTGCCTATGTCCAGAATGTCACACTCCTTAAGATTGACAAGCCTCTTGAGAATGCTGATGATCTTCTTTGCCTTCTGATGCCTTGAGTCTTCCTCAAGGCGGGCGTGAGATACTTCAGATTTTGGCATGGGTGCAGTGGATGAGTGGCGGTATTTAAATATTAGCATGAGGAACAGTAAGGACAATGTGGCTGAATAACATCATCTCAAGAATCCTCGGAAAAGAGATTAAAGGGCTGCTTCACCATACACGAAATTATCTTTCTGCTGAGTTGCTGGTTGCGGGTCTTGGCTTTTTAAGCATCCCTATCATTACAAAGCTTTTAACGCCATCTGAGTACGGCATCATGTCAGTATTTATATCACTCACTTCGGTTTTTACTATTGTGCATCTGCTTGCACTTCATGCAGCTATTCCAATTAACTATTCAAGGAAGGATTTTCCACACGGGGAATATTTGTTCTCAAACCTCCTGTTTATTTTTGCTGCTAACCTTTTTTTTGTGTTTATTGCTTTCCTCCTGAAAGAGCCTCTTGGCTCTTCACTAAACATCCCAGCTTATGTCATACTTATCACATCAATAACCTCTTTCAGCAACGTTTTCTTCAGGATAAGGCTTTCACTGTACGAACTCCAGAATAAAAGCGCTCATTATGCGATGTTTTTTGGGATCAAAAACTGCCTCATACTTGGCGCATCGCTTGCTTTTATGTTTTTTCTGAAGAACGACCGCCATAATGCCTGGCTTTACGTCACTATGGTAGTATCCATCGCGTTTGCTATAGCGAGCCTCTTTTCACTTCTTGGAGAGTCAACTTATTCTTTTTCCTTTAGGTACATCAAGGATGCACTCTCTTTTGGAATGCCCCTTCTTCCTCACGCAATATCTGGCTTTGCACTTAGGTTTTTTGATCAGATTATCATAAACCAGCTTGTAGGGGCAGCCCAGGTCGGCTTGTATTCTTTTGCCTACAACGTAGGAAATGCCATGGATTTTGTTGTCGCATCAATGGCTAGGTCATGGACTCCGCTTTATTATCAGCTTGTCAAGAAAAAGAGCTGGAAGCGGATAAACACACTTGCCCATACTTACTCAAAATTTGTCTATCTGGCAGCAGCGCTATTGATGTTTTTTTCTCAGGAGATTATCCTCATTATTGCCGATAAGAGGTACTATGAATCATTTCCACTCATGCCTATCATCATACTGTCCTACGTTTTTGTATATCTCTATCTGCAATTTTCAGCAATTTCTGTCTACTATAAGAAGTCAGCCCTTATCTCCGTATGTACCGTTATTGCAGCAAGCCTCAACATTGTTCTCAATTACATGCTAATTCCGTTGTTTGGCTACTCTGCAGCAGCATGGACCACACTGGTATCATATTTTATATTGGCACTCCTCCACTACTTAAGCAGCAGGTACATACTGAAGTTTGACAAACTGAAGCTCTCCAGTATCTGCTACGACCTGCTTCCCTTGGTGTTTTTGTTCGGCGTAGCGCTGCTTATCCAGTCTGTACCTCTCTCTGTTTCACTTATCCTCATCAAATTCACTTTCGTTGGAGCTTTCGCCCTTTATTTATTCAGAAAAGCATTTATATCGCTTTTATCCGAACTAAAAAATGATGGATTATCTTGAAGCATTCAATAAAATCAAGTCAATTGAAGAGGATCCTGCCATCTGGAACCATAGATATAATGGCATATACCTTTGGCCCCTGCTTCGCTTTAGGATATTTGACCATTACTTCGGAAACGATATAACCTCTTCGTTTTCCCGTTTACTCTCAAGGCGCCTTGAGAATTATAGCTTTCCCTATCTTCTTGATTCCTATTTGGGACTTAAGCAAAGCTTTACCTGCAGCTGTGCTGGCTTTTCTCAGGCAAGTTCGCGGAGGCGCATTCAGGGAAGATACATGGATTTTCTGTTTGATACACTAAGAGAAAAAGAGAAGGACATGGTCATTTATGAATGGCCAACGCCAGTGAGACATTTCAGAAATAACGCTACTCCCAGAAATAAGTTGGTCTACCTTGATTATATCTCGCTGAGAGTGGAGACTATAGCCTATATCTGGTCACGCTTTAGGAAAGAAACAATAACATTGCCACGCTCAGGCATACCGCAGGAATGTATTAGCAGGTTCCTGAGGGAACAACTGAGCCTCTTTTCTTTGTACTATTCAGCTTTTAGTAGCCTATTGAGAAAAAATTATTTGCTTAAGCGGATATACATCAGGGTTGCTTCCAATGTAAGGCACCTTGCACTGATCATTGCAGCTCGCAATCTGGGAATAAAGACCATTGAGCTTTCACACGGTCAGATGTATCCCTATTGCATAGATTGCATATATCATACCGTCCCAAAGGCAAAAGACTTATACTGGCCTTTCACAGATGAGTTTTACCTTTTTAATGAGCATGAAAAGGACATAATTATTACACATTCAAAGGTATATTCTGCAACACATCTCAAAACATTTGATTATTTTGGCAGTATCACGAAGCTTTATTCAGCCATTCCAAAAGAGGATACCTACAGAAGTATAGGGATAAAGCAAGAGCATATATCCAGAAAAAAAATACTGATATCCTCACCGGGGATAAAGAAGAAAGCGATTGTTTCTTTTCTTGAACCCTTGCTTTGCGAACAGGACATCACTGATAATTATATAGTTATCTGCAAGCAGCATCCGCTCGAACAGCATAAAGATCCTGCCTATCGCCCCCTGTTATCTTACCCCCATTTTTACCTTGTCAATGAGTCCCTTGCTTCGATATACGAGCTTTTTTCAATAGCTGACTTTCACTCTTCTACCATCTCTTCCACTATTGTCGAATCCCTCTATTTTGGAATCCCTAATATCATCATCCTCACAAAAGATGGGGATTTTTTTGAGTTGAGCAAAGAGGATTGCATTTTTTCTGCCTCTGACAGCAAGCAGTACATGAAGGCTCTTCATGCCATAGAAAACATTCCAAATATTAAGCAAAAAATGTTGGACATTGTGAAGCACCACTATTCTTCATGCAGGCAATAACAAACTTTTTATTGCCTTCGCTTTTCCATAGCAGCATGCAAGAATCACTCTTTAAAGGAAAAACAATCCTTATTACTGGAGGAACTGGCTATCTTGGCAGGCACATCACCTCCAGGCTCCTGAAAGAAGATCCTCATGCTATACGGGTTTACAGCAGAGATGAAGTCAAGCACCATGAAATACACGAGCGATTCAACAATGAGCCTAGAATCAGGAATTTTATAGGCGATGTCAGAGACTATGATCGGCTCAGAAAGGCTACCAGAGACTGTGACATCGTCATACACGCTGCCGCGCTGAAAAGGCTTGACATTCTTGAATACAATGTCGAAGAATCCATTAAAACAAATATCATAGGCAGCCTTAATGTAGTAAATGCCTGCCTTGAGAATAACGTTCAGAAGGCGATACTGGTCTCGACAGACAAGGCCTGCTCCCCGATTAATACCTATGGAGCCTCAAAGTTTGTAAGTGAAAGGATTTTTATTGAGAGCAATTTCAGCAAAGGGAGCAAGCCAACGAAGTTCATCTGCGTCAGGTACGGAAATGTCCTTGAAAGTACCGGATCAGTCATACCTTTTTTTATCTCAAAAATAAAAAACGGAGACAGTATTCCCCTTACACACAAAGACATGACTAGATTTATCATTACTGGCGAGCAGGCAGTTGAACTGATTTTAGACTCCATACGCTATGGCAGGGGAGGTGAAGTATTTATACCTAAGCTTCCAGCATTTCGCATCGTAGACCTTATCGATTTGCTCAAGGAAAAACATAAGGCTGATAACCGCATAGAAATTGTAGGTATCAGGCCAGGCGAGAAAATTCATGAGCTGATGATTAATGAGTCCGAGGTTTTCAGGACATACAATTACAAGAACATCTATGTAATCTCTTCACATATTGAAAGATATGGGATAATGGAGAAAGCATGTTATATGCAGGGAAATGTCCCGTTGAGCATGGAGTCAATGAGGGAATACAGCTCAAAAGATGCAGTTCTCCCGCTTCATAATCTTAAGGACTTGCTGGCTAAGCTTGGTATTGCATAAAGGAACCTGTATTATGGCTCAATACTTAGTACAGCAGCATCCTGGACTGACCCCCTAAAAACGACAGACAGTTAAGCTAATTATCTGGCACAATAAACGAGGTGCCAGTATGGCAAAGAGAAGGACATTCAATCGTGAATTCAAGTTGGAAATCCTGCGGCAACTTAACACAAAGTCCGTTGTCGAAATAGCAAAGGAAAACAATATTCATCCTAAGATTATCTATAAATGGAAGGATGAATTTGAGAAAAATCATGGTAGAGCCTTTGCAGGTCATGGCAAGATTTGTAAGCTTGAGGCAGAGCTAGCGCAGTCCCAGCGCTTGGTAGGGAAGCTCTATGCCCAAGTGGACTTTTTAAAAAAAGCTTCCGAGATGCTAAAGGCAAGATTGGCGGAAGAGCGGGTCAAGCGGAGTTGAGTTACATGGTACTCGCACAGCATTTTGAGGACAACGGCCTCATGAGCACGGGTGAAGCCTGCCAGCTTGTTGGTGTCAGCAGAAGCGGCTATGGTGCATGGAGAGAGCACAAGAAGGAGCGCAATTCGTTTGAGGAAGAGCTGCTTTGGTGTCCTCAGGTGCATTGCTGAGGAGTTTCCTTACTATGGCTATAAGCGCATGACAAAAGTGCTGCTCAGGGAAGGCTACAAGGTCAACCATAAGCGAATCTATCGCCTCATGGACGAGGAGAAACTCCTCTGCAAGCGAAAGAAATTCCAGCCGATAACGACCAATTCCAACCATGCCTTCCAGAAGTACGACAATCTCGCAAAAGGATTTGTCCCGACCAGCATCAACCAGCTTATTGTAGCTGACATCACCTACATCGCCCTACGCGGAGCAAAAAACCTGAAGGGCTGCATCCATCACTCCGACCAGGGGGTGCAGTATGCTGCAACCAAATATGTGGCGAGGTTGCTGGAACTCGGCATAGTCCCAAGCATGTCGGGGAAAGGCAATTCCTATGACAATGCCTTTGCAGAGAGTGCCATCAAGACCATCAAGTACAACGAAGTCCATATGAAGAACTACGAGTCTTTTGAAGAGGTCCATGCAAACATAAAGAGATTTATAGAGGAGGTGTATAATAAGAAGCAACTGCATTCGGGGATTGGCTATGTGCCCCCCATAGAGTTTGAGACTAAGTAAAAAACGGCCAGAAGATTAGCTTATCTTTTTGTCGAAAACAGGGGGTCAGCCCAGGCGGAGGAGAGATGAGAACAATAGCTTCAGAATAGTGAAGTATTGCATAAAAAACGCTTGGAATTCAGGAGATTCAATATCAGTTCCTATGCCTATGTTAGGTATCATTTCAGTTTACCCGCGTTTTCAATTCTCTCAACATACGGCACATCTTCTATAAGCCTGTTCTTTTTGAGATCTTCAAGCAGATGCAATACCTTTATATCATGATATTTTCGCCCAATTATCTGAGCACCAAAAGGCATATTTTCCGGACCCCTGAACACAGGCAGATTAAAGGAGGGTACTTCACATAATGTCCATATCAGGCAGGAATCAATGGTATCAACCGAGTACAGGCCTTTTTTTGCGATACCAGCAGTTGAAAGAGTAAGGATTGCATCATATTTTTCAAATAGCCTATCAAGTGCATCAACCATTTTCTTTCGATTCCCCAGCGCATTGACATAATCATTTTTTGTGTAGGTCATCCCCTTTTCTATCATCTTCCTGAAGACATCACTAAGCTTGTCCTTATTCATGGAATATTCTTCCTTATAATAGTAAGAGATGCCCTTGCAATAGATAATTTCATGTATTGTATGAGCATCCTGAAGCAATGTAGGGATTTTTACCTCCTCTACCGAGTAATTTGGCAATAGCCTTATATCTTCAGCATACCTTACTATTGCTTCTTTGGCGTATGGCTCCCAATTACCCCATAAGTGGGTCTTTATGAACGCAATGTTCCAATGCTTTTTTGACTCTTGTTTTTCTACATTTTCCAGATTCTCATGGACATACGGGTAATCAGGCCCCTTTACTCTCATAACGCTGAAGGCCAGCGCAATGTCTTCTATAGACCTGGCAAACAGGGTGACATGGTCGAGGGTGTCAACGGTCTTTAGGACACCTGTTCTTGGGATTATGCCGAACGTAGGCTTAAATCCATATATCCCGCAGTAGCTTGCAGGCCTTATCGTAGAGCCTGCAGTCTGAGAACCAAGCGCTATCGGGACCATGGACGCAGCTACGGCAGCAGCTGAGCCGCTTGACGACGTCCCTGGAGTGCGCTCTGGATCATGGGGATTGACAGTTGGCCCTGGATAGTGAACAGCAAATTCAGCGGTCACGGTCTTTCCCATAACAATTGCCCCTTCCTGCTTGAGGCTGAATACTCCTCTTGAATCATTGCCAGGGGTGAATCCCTTCCATATGGGGCTGCCCATCTCTGTTGGAAAATGTTGAGTGTTGTAGATGTCCTTAACCCCGATGGGAACTCCGTATAATGCCCCTCCCTTATCAGCAGTATCCAGCGCAATGGCAAGCTGCATGGCAAAATGCTCATCATAATGAGCAAACGCATGTATCCAATGATCATGGCGCTTTATCTGCCGAAAGCAGGATGCGATAAGCTCTGTTGGCTTTAGCCTGCCTTCTTTCATGAGCCGCAAAGACTCATATGCAGTAAGCTTACATGGCTCTTGGCCCATTTTGCTCAAACCGCTTAGAACGGACTTCTTTTTTATTCAGTACCATATTACGGTGATTTGCCATGATGTCATAAAACTCTTCCCTTGACATTTTCGCAAGGTCAAGATACTTGTTCAGGCTTTTTGGGATTCTGCCGTCATGTTTTTTGATAAGCTCAAATCCCTCCTCCCTCGTGATTATGCCTGCCCTGACATCCTGAGAGGCATGGTCCGTAGCCCTTCCAAACCCCCTCTTCAGATATTTCGTAAAGTCATGCATTCCATGCATCACGCACTCATTGCTTTTGTACCTCTTGTATGTGCCGTCCATTTCGCCGTCTTCCCATTCACGCCAGCCGTATTCTTTCTTGACAAATTCCATCTGGCGCTCTGCATCCCAAAATATGTAATCTCCAAGATGGATTCCCACAATACCTGCCTTTTCTACCTCTTCCTTGGTTGGTGCATGAAACGGGAATAGATCTTTCATGGTTAATTCTTCATTGGTCATCTCATCAGGATAAAATTTTGCTGAGACCCTAGTGAAATAATCCCTGTCGTACCTTTCATACGCAGGATCTTTGTACGTCGTTCTTCCTGACTGCTCTGCAATTGATTCTCCCCACACAAGCAAGGGAATCTTGAACTTGACGGCAACCTGGAGAGGGAATGCACCGACACCTGCGTGACAATGCCAGCAAGTATCCCCTATCATACTCAAAGAGTGCCTTGCTATTTTATTCACTACTTCCCGATTTGGCGTAAACATGATGTGGTCTACATTCAACTTCTCAAGAATGTTCTGCAGGTTCCATTTTCCAACTTCAGAATACCAACTGTGGCTGAAGGTAACCGCAAGCGGCTTTAGCCCATATACCCTTTTTATGATGTGCAACTGGAAACAACTGTCCTTCCCTCCGCTAATAGGAACCAGGCAGTCGTAGTTATCTCCTGCTTTTTCCTTATAGTGAAATAGAATTTTTCTGAGTTCTTTCTCTCTCTCCACCCAATTGATATGCATTTTTTCTTCAGATGAGCAACAAGCCTTGCAGATGCCCATTTCATCAAATCCCTCACCCTCATTGGTGGAAGGCATGCAGCAACGGACACAGAAGGTCATTCTTGAATGGTCTATGCCTTTCAGAAGCTCCTTTTCATTCCTGCTTTGATTATCTTTATCCATCGGGCTTTTTGGTTTTAGGGGAATGGTTTTAGGGGAATAATATAAAAACTTTTATATTTACAATGAAAACTGGATTTGATCAGGTTATCATGCACGAAACAAGCCAGATGAAGTTTTGGAAGGGGGACTTTGGGGATGCCTATACCCGAAGGAATTCAGGCGATTTCAATGCTGAGTGTATGCAACAGTTTGGGGTAACCCGAGATTCGCTAAATGAGGGATACTTAGGAGACTTGCCTCGAAGTCTGCGTATACTTGAAGTTGGCTGTAACAGAGGAAAGCAACTTGAGCTTCTCAGGGGGATGGGATTTTCAGACCTTTGGGGCATTGACATCAATAAGAAAGCGCTTGAGATTGCAAAAAAGTCACCCACATTCAATATTGTTGAGGCAAGTGCGTTTGATATTCCTTATAAAGACAATTTTTTTGACATGGTATCTACTAGTGATGTCCTGATTCACATACACCCTGATGACTTACTTAAGGCACTTAGCGAAATAGTTCGCGTTACAAAACGGTACATATTGGGTTTTGAGTATTATTCCGATACTTTTGAACAACGCACATATAGGGGGCATGAAGGTAAATTGTGGCGTGGGGATTATAAGAGCTTCTATATTAAGCATTTTCCTTTTCTTAGGGAGCTTAAGCAAAAAACGTTGAGGGACATTTCCAACAGCAATGTTGATATGATATTTCTTCTTGAAAAGGCACACCATGGCAAATAATGTAGTCTGCATTATTCAGGCAAGAACTGGCTCTTCACGGCTTCCGAATAAGGTATTGAAGAAAGTGGAGGGAAAAGAGCTCCTTCTTCATACTGTTGACAGGGTACTCCAATCAAAATTTATTGACAAAGTCATTGTTGCAACGACGACGTTGGGGGGGGATGATGCTGTTGTTTCACTCCTTTCAGGATACAATCCAGATGTCTCGGTATTCCGAGGATCAGAGGACGACGTCCTTGACAGATATTACCTGGCAGCAATCCATGCCAAAGCCGACATTGTGGTACGCATCACCTCCGACTGCCCTTTGATTGATCATGGCATTATTGATAGGGTAATCACTGTATTCCTGAAGGGGAAGCATGATTATGTTTCAAATACCCTTACGCGAAGGACATTCCCAAGGGGGCTTGATGTTGAAGTCATCAGTTTCTCTGCTCTTGAAAAAGTGTGGAACATCGCAAAACTGCCAGAGGAAAGAGAACATGTCACTTGGTATATTAGGCGGCATCCAAAGGAATTTAATACGTTTTGCATAGAGCAGGATCCGGATAGGTCTTCCTTAAGGTGGACTGTTGATGAGGAGGATGACTTGAAATTTATTAAGGAAGTGTACGCTTACTTGTACCCTAGTAATGCGGATTTCACCTCCGATGATGTGCTTAACCTGATACAAAGGCATCCATGGATTGCGAACATCAACGCACATGTAGAGCAAAAAATGGTTGGTGGAAAAAGGCAATGAATATTCTAATAACAGGGGCAGAGGGGCTCCTTGGCTCAAACCTCTGTGTGCTGTACTCTGCCGGCCACACTGTTTATGCTACCGGGAGGAACTTTCCAAGCATAAATCGCTGCATTAACCTAAAGCTTGATATTCTTTCCCCTTCCGACATATGCCAGATAGTACAAATACGGCCCAATCTTGTGATACACTGTGCGGCACTCACCAATGTTGATTATTGTGAAGAGTATCCTGATGATGCATGGAAAGTTAATGTGGAAGGGGCAAAAAACGTGATGATTGCATCACAGCTTTCACAGAGCAACTTTGTCCATATTTCGACAGATGCAGTTTTTGATGGGAAGAAAGGAGGATACGATGAATCAGATGAGCCTAAACCCCTTAATGTTTATGGAAAGACAAAACATGAGGCTGAAAAGATAATTCTTGCAACCATGCCTTCAGCTACAGTTATTCGAACGAACATCTATGGATGGAACAGGAAACAAAAGCACTCCCTTGCTGAATGGATGCTCTATAACCTTGAGAATGGTATATCCTTTCAGGCAATAACTGACCTCTTTTTTTCACCACTGCTAGTAAATAATTTAGCTGATGCCCTTCTGGAAATCCACTCCGTCCAGTATCATGGGCTGCTTCATATTGCAGGTGAGTGCTGCTCAAAATTTCAGTTCGCAGAGAGTATAGCAGAAATATTTAAGATGGATCCTTCCCTTATCAGGCAAGCAATGATGGATGAAATCCCTTTTAAAGCACCAAGAGCAAAGAACATGTGTCTTAATGCTAAAAAATCAGCAGCACTCCTAAAAACAAAGGTGTATTCAATTAGGGAGGGTTTGCTTCAATTCAGGAGCCTTCGCGAGCAGGGGTATATCAATGAGCTCAGAGCGACAGCATAAGCATGTTTTTGCCGTTATTCCGGCATATAACGAAGAGAGTACTATTGCAGCTGTCCTGTTCGAAACAAAAAAATACGTTGATGGCATTATTGTTGTGGATGACCATTCTTCTGATGCAACCCCTTCGCTCTCTGAAAAATATGCAGTAGTAATCCGCAATGCCAAAAACGTAGGCTATGGTAAAAGCATTAATACGGGATTTGCTCATGCGCAAAAACTTGGAGCAGCAATTGTAGTTACGCTTGATGCAGACGGTCAGCACCTAGCATCAGATATTCCTTTGCTGATAGCTCCAATAATTAATGGGGCATCCGATGTGACAGTCGGCTTAAGGCCATATGCGGCAAGATTTATGGAAACTGTATTCAGGCGATACGGAAAGCAGCATGGCATAGAGGACCCCCTTTGCGGAATGAAGGCATATAGCATGGCAGTCTATGAGCAATTCGGCTTTTTTGAGTCGTTCCCTTCCATTGGAACGCAACTGGTATTTGGCGCAAAAAAAAAAGGCTATCGCATTAGGAATGTTCCAATACATCTCAAAAAGAGAGCCGACACGCCAAGATTTGGCAGGACGCTTAGCGCAAACCTAAAAATTTTGAGAGGGTTGATTCTCCTGAAAAAATATATAAACTCCCTGAATAAATAGGAAATATGCGGGTAAAGGTAGGCGAAAAGTATGTTGGGGATGGCGGACCCTTTTATACTGTAGCTGAAATTGGCTCTAATTTTGACGGAAGCTATGAAAGGGCAAAAAAGCTCATATATCTTGCTAAAAAAGCAGGTGCAGATGCCGTTAAATTTCAATGTTTTACGCCTGATAAAATAGTATCGCGTGAGGGCTTTGAAGGGCTGAAGATGGGGTTCCAGGCTAAGTGGAGCAAGCCTGTTTTTGAAGTATACAAGGACGCAGAATTCCCCCGCGAATGGAATAAAGGGTTATTTGACTATTGCAAACAGATAGGAATCACTTATTTTTCAACACCCTATGATTATGAAGCCGCAGACCTTCTTGACAGTTTAGGCATTCCTGCCTTCAAGATTGGCTCAGGAGATATCACCTGGCTTGATTTTCTTTCCTATGTAGCAAAAAAGGGCAAGCCGGTCATTCTTGGAACTGGGGCAAGCACAATGCAGGAGATAAGGGAGGCGGTACATGCTATCAAATCATCAGGTAATGAACAGCTTATATTACTACAGTGTGTAACTAATTATCCTGCATCCTTTGATGATGCAAATATCCGTGCTATGGTAAAGCTCAAAGAAGCATTCACTGTGCCGGTGGGATATTCTGACCATACACCAGGGGACATTGTGGCTTTGGGAACGCTTGCTCTTGGCGGATGCATGATTGAGAAGCATTTCACCGATGACAAGAACAGACATGGGCCAGACCATCCTTTTGCAATGGATTTTTCAGATTTCAAAAAAATGGTTGATGATGTAAGACTTTTGGAAAAAGCGCTTGGAACTGAGAAAAAGGAATTGTATAATGAGGAGAAAGAAACGGTAATTTTACAACGGAGATGCGTAAGGGCTGCTAAGGACATTGCAGTAGGGATTAAAATATCGCAAGACATGCTCACCGTACTCAGGCCTGCTCCAGAAGGGTCATTGCCTCCTAAATTAGCTGAACACCTCGTTGGAAGGAAGAGTGCAATATTTCTTAAAAAAGGGGAGATCATTACCCTCGATATGGTGAAGTAGATGATTCTCGCGATCATACAGGCGCGCATGGGGTCATCAAGACTTCCAAATAAAGTCCTGATGGACATCAATGGCAAGCCAAATCTCTGGCATCTCTATCACAGGCTCAGCCACGCAAAGAAGGTAGATAAGGTAATTGTAGCAACATCAGATGACCCTAACTGTGACCCTGTCGAATCCTTCTGTCATGAGCATGGTATCGGCTGCTATCGGGGAAGCGAGGATGATCTCCTTGACAGGCTGTATCAGGCTGCAAAGGCATATGGGGCTGATAGCGTCGTCAGGGTTACCGGAGACTGCCCTCTTGTTGATCCTCAGGTGACTGACAAGGTCATATCCTGTTATGAATCTGGCGATTTTGACTATGTGAGCAACAACCAGATGCAGACCTTTCCCCATGGACTGGATGTTGAAATCTTCTCCTTTAAAGCCCTTGAGAAGGCATGGGAAACCGTGAAAGACCCTGAGATGAGGGCTCTTGGGCCATTCTGCCTGTATCACAAGCATTCTACTAACAAGATAGGGAATGTGACCTATCCAAAAAAGCTTTTGCACATACGGATAACGCTTGATTACGAGGAGGACCTTCAGTTGATACGGGAAATATTCGGGAGACTCTCCAAAAAGAAAGATGTCTTCCTGCTTGATGACATCCTCCAACTCCTAAAAGAACATCCTGGGTTAAACGCCATCAACGACAAATGGAAGAGCCACCACAGGCTTAAGGATGCTGAGAAGTTCTTATGATTTTATAATTCTGACCGATTGCTCTCTATATATTTAAATATGGCTTCAACCAACCAACAATTATCGAAGGGGAGTGATTACTGATGAAAGACTATTATCATGAGGAAAAGGAATTCGCTCTAGCAGGCATTGAGAAAGATATCTTCATTTCAGCCATGTGCGGCCTATGCAATGATGATGAAGTCACCCATTACATGGTTAATGGGTTGTACCCCGGCAACAGAGAGCAGATAGGAAAGCTATATGATGATGCAGTCTCAGGTAGGCATGTAGTCTTTGCAGTTATTGACAAGAAAGCAAGAACGGTTTACGGCTTTGTGGGATTGTATGAGATACAATGGCAGCCGAGATTTGCGGAGTTTCGTATTATATTGGACCGTAAGCTATGGGGCAGGGGAATCGGTACAGCTATAGCAGTATTTGTTGTATCCTATGCTTTTGAGCGGCTTAATCTGAATAAAGTCTGGCTTGGGGTAAATGAAGAGAACAAGAGGGCATTACAGTCTTACGAAAAAGCAGGATTCAAAAAGGAAGGTGTGCTCAGGGAAGAAGTGTACCGGAATAACAGATATTATAATGCCATACGGATGAGCATTCTTCGCAGCGACTATGAACACAGCTAGGAAATACAAGGCAGTAATTATTGGATGTGGCAACATTGGCTTCCAACTAAGAAGGTATCATATCCCCTACGCCATTACTCATTTTGATGCTTATGCAGCTAATCAGGATGTTGCTTTGCAGGGCATCTGTGATACCGATGAACAAACGGTAATAAGGTTTGCAAAAGAGTACGGAATCCAGCATGCATCAGCAGATCTGCATACTGTACTTGCTACAGCAGAGCCTGACATTGTCAGCATCTGCACACCAGATTCTACGCACTATTCCATTTTAAAGCAGGTATTGGCTTTTGGCTGCATCAAAGCAATATGGTGCGAAAAACCAATTGCCACAACCCTCAAAGAAGGAAAAGAGATGGTAGCCCTATGTAAAGAAAGGAACGTTACGCTGATGATAAATTTTCTCAGGAGATATGACCCCTTTTATCAGGAGCTGCACAGTAAGATTAAGGCTATGGTTGGGGACATTGCTTATGTCACTGCCTCCTATAGCGGAGGAATTACGACATGCGGATCCCATCTTCTTGACTTGCTTCTTTATTTATTTGGAAAATGCCTGTGGGTATCAGGCAGGTATGGCAGTGACAAAGGGAGCATAGAGGGAAGGCTTGAGTTTGAAGGCGGAGTGCCAGTGTACCTTATCCCCTCCGATAGCTCACGCGTCTCTGTCCTTGACCTTTGTATTATAGGGTCAAAAGGCAGGGTAGATACACTCAACAGGCCATTTTATGAGTATGATTACAGGTATTTCCCCACATTCAGAGGCGAGGTGACCGGATCCATTGTCATGGAAACACAGCAAAAGGAAATATTTACAAAGCGGTTTGCACGTACCATGTTCAGAGATGCTTTGCAGAACCTTCTCACCAGCATACATAGGAAAAAAAATCCGTTATGCTCAGGGAATGAAGGATTACTTTCCCTTGAGTTGTTGAGTGCTCTGGTCCATTCAGCAGGTCATGACGGGAAGATAACGCAACTGCCTTTTACTGTGGACTCTATACAAATACCAAAGCCCCATGGAGAAATAGCGAGATGGAAACATTAGCATTGTTAGGCGGGGAAACAGTACTTAAGGATGCTTTGCCAAAAACCTCTACATACGGGAAAGAAGAGGAGCAGGCAGCGCTTGCAGTTATCAGGAAAGGGATTTTTTCAGGCTTCTTGGCAAGGGCAGGAGAAAGATTCCTTGGGGGGAAGGAAGTCCTTAGACTTGAAGAAGCATTTCGCTCAAAGTTCAATGTGGCGCATGCAGTCTCTTTTAATTCAGCAACAACAGCCCTTGATGCTGCAGTATGTGCTCTGGGGATAGGGCCAGGGGACGAAGTCATTGTTTCTCCGTATACGATGTGTGCCTCAGCAACAGCAGTCCTGATGAACATGGCAATCCCCGTATTTGCAGATATTGAGGAGGATACTTTCTGCCTTGACCCTAAGTCTGTAGAAAAACGCATTACCAGAAACACCAAAGCAATAATGGTAACAAACCTCTTTGGAGGCTCTGCAAGGTATGATGCCCTCTTATCTATTGCCAAGAGGTATGGCCTGAAAATTATAGAGGATACCGCACAGGCTCCTGGGGGGATGTATCACGGGAAGCACCTTGGGACCATTGGAGACATCGGCATATATAGCTTCAATGTGCATAAGGTTGTTCAATGCGGTGAGGGAGGCATCCTTGTTACCAACAACAATCACTATGCATTCCGGGCGCAACTTAAGAGAAACCATGGGGAAAATGTGCTTGATGATATGGATATTAAGCATGAGCCAATATTTGGGAGCAATTACCGTATGAGCGAATTGCATGCAGCAATAGCTAGTGAGCAGTTTAAGAAAATAGACCACTTGAATCAGATACGGATAGACCTTGCTGCATACCTTAGCTTAGGGCTCAAGGATATTCCATGGTTATCCCCTTGCCATGTTCTTGAAGATACTAGGCATGTCTATTACCTCTATCCTATCCTTTATGACCAAGCTAAGACAGGCATACCGAGGAGCCTGTTTGCAAAAGCAATCAAAGCAGAAGGATTTCCGATAGATGAAGGCTACCAGAAACCCTTGCATCTTCTTTCAATTTTTCAGCAAAGAAAAATTTTCCCAAACTCCGATTTTCCTTTTGGTTCAAAAGAGTACCCTACGGCGGTGTCTTATGAGAAAGGAATATGCCCAACCAGTGAGTCTATGTGGGAAAAAAATCTCGTTGTGTCGTCATTATGTAAATATCCCAACGAAAAAAAACACATTGGCCTTTTCCTAAAAGCATTGAAAAAAGTATTTGTAAACAGGGATAAATTGCTTTCGTATCATGGCTGAGCAAACCATTCTCTTCTGCTCTCAGGATGCTGGAGGAACTAATGCACTTTTTCCAGTGGTCAAGGAGATTGCAAAGAAAAGGCTGTATCATTGGGAATACCTTGCTTGTGGAACTGGCAAGAAAATACTTATAACTGAATCAATATTTTTTGAAGAAGGTGATTCTTTAAACGAGGATTACATTGGGCATTTCATGGATAGCCTTTTACCATCAATTGTGGTTTTAGGTACAAGCCAAGGCTATTCCATGGAAAAAAAAGTTCTCCGGCAGTCTCTTGAAAGGAATATACCCTCGGTTTCTGTCATTGACTACTGGTCAAATTACCGGCAGAGGTTCAGTGGCCATGAGAAAGGCGGGTTAATGCTACCTTCCTGTATCTGCGTGGTAGATGAATTGATGAAGCAGGAAATGATAGCTGAAGGGTTTGATCCTTCTTTACTGGTAGTTACCGGCAATCCTTTCTTTTCTACATATGCACAATCTCAAGTGAGAGGTGCAGCAAGCAACGCGCCATTTCTCTTCCTCAGTCAGCCCTTCTCTGAAATATCCACTTCTTTTGATCCTGGCTATGATGAGTTTCAGGTACTTACTGACGTCCTATCATCTCTAGAGTACATCCGTAAGCATTCCCCTTTTTCTGTTCTTCTTGTAGTGCGGCCCCATCCACGGGAGGATCCAGATAAGTATTCCCGTTTTCTGGATTCTGTCAGACACACATTTCCGGTTAAGGTTGAAGCACATACGCCACTTTCCACACTTATTGGAGGAGCAAGAGCCGTCATAGGGATGTCATCAGCGGGGCTGCTTGAGGCAGCACTTAGGGGAAAGCCGGCAATTAGCTACCAACCTAACGTGCAAAAGGACATAAGCATATTGCATAAGCTTCGGGTAGCAGCAACAATTACCTCAAAGGAAGCGCTTTCCAAAGCCCTGCTACGCCCAGCAGCTCCTGACGTTGCGTTGCTGCGGGAGCACTATACTGATAGGGAAAGCATATATCGTGTTATTGGCACTATCCAAGATTGCATTCCAGCGCATCGCTAAGTCTAGTAGTCCATGATACATACACTGCACATGGCAAGCCTAGCCTGCAAGTTATCATTGCGATGTACCTCAACTTCCCTGTACTCCCTCTCTGCTTCCCTTAGCAAAGACTAATGCCCCGAACAATGATTCCCCAAACTCTTTCCTTACAAAGAATTCACTTTCTATTTTCTTCTTATCTTCATCATCAAAAAAGAAATCATAGTAATTCTGCTTGATTATCAGGGCGTCTACTTCTTGAGCAAAATTTTTTCCCATGTCCTGCTCTTTGTGGTACAATGTTTCATTCAACTGGATAACCTGAATTCCGTTGGCGTGCATCTCTTGAACATAATAATCGATTATTTTAGTATGGCTTGTCGCTATTGTCCCACTTCTAATGCTACTGGAGGCATACGCTGTTGCAAGCCTGAAACCCTCAAATTCGCCTTTTTCATTCCAGACGTTCCCTACGCTCAATGCGGCATTCATGAGAAGTATGGTAAGCAATACTATAGCACCCGCTCCGCCGAGAGAAAAATAGCTCTCTTTTGATAATTGGCTGAGCATGAGGTGAGCAAGAACAGGCAGCAAGGGGATTACACTTAGAAGCAGATAATACTCAAACTTCACAGAGTAGACAGCAAAGAACATAGAAAATACCACAAAATGTAGGCCCATAAGAAGGTCAGTTCTCCTTTTCCTGTAGGTCGAACTAAAATAAATTACAAGCATAGCAAGTGGTACTATTCCTATTGCCAAAAATGCGTACTCTATGAAAGTCTTCGGTATAGCTTGAACGTACAACAAGATACCAGAGAAATACCCCACAAAAAGCTGAAGGCTTTCAAATATTGTCCTGTGAATGGCAGTAGCGTCGGCAGAAGCAAACCTCCCCAGTGATATCCAGTATACTGCAGAGGCATTCAGCACAAGCAAAGGAGCCGCAACAATTGCGGTTGTTCCAGCACACAGCCAGAGTTTGGTGTCCTTTGCCATCTTCATCCCTTCTTTTGCGAACATGAAAAGCCCAACTACAGGGATGATGCCAAGGAGCGTATATTTGGTCCATATCCCAAGCCCAAGCACTACTCCTGCCAATGCCATCAAGTATTTCCTGCCAGTGTTGTATCCTCTCAAGAAGAGGGCATAGAAGGATACTGCCAATAAAATCATCAGTGCATCAATCTGGGCAATTCTGCTGTATAAGACATGAAACGCCAGTACTGCACAAAATAAGGCAGCAACCAGAGCAGTCTTTACTGAATATAGCTCTCGGGCAAGCATAAATACTGCAAGCACAGTGCATACCCCTGCAATCACTGAGATGATTCTTCCGCTTTGTACACTTTCGAATCCAGATAGTTGTAATACTGAGAGGAGAGAGATAAACAAAGGGGGGTGGTCATAGTACAAAAGTCCACCTGTGGATGCATCAACAGCGCGAAGATGATAGGTCAATTCATCAGGATACACTGAGATGTTCTCAAGGTTAGCTACCCTTACAAATGCTCCCAGAGTAAGAATTGCCACCAGCAGGATTATGGCAATAGAGCGACGTTTTCCCTTTTGCATATTTTACGCATCCATTCGGCATCTCATGCCCGCTTCATGTCAGCAAGAAAGGCAAACGTGATGACCTGGATTCCGGTGAGAACCAATAGGAGCATCGCAATAAGCAGGCCAAGATGCCCGTCAATACCGGTTGTAAAGTGAAGCCATACAAACCAAAGTGCCAAAAGCATTCCTAGACTAAATATCCCGCAGCCAATAATCCCGAAGAATTTCAGCGGCTCGTAATCTCGGTAGATGCGCAGCAGGTTTATGCCGGCTCTCATTGCAAAATGCAGGGGATGCTTCATCAATTTGCTCTTTCCCTCCTCTCTTTTGAGAAAATGAATCGGAACTTCCACTATGCGCTTCTTTGCCTTTGCCGTATGGATAATCTGCTCCTGGGTGTAGGTAAAATTGCTTTTGATATCCATCTTAGCTATTTCTGGAGTAAATGCCCTGAATCCAGTCTGGCCGTCACTGATGGGCAGCCGCACAATATGGGACACAATTGCTGTGAACGCTTTGTTACCTATCCACTTGATAAGAGGCATAGAATCAATCTTCCCCCTAAAACGCGAGCCAAGGACAAGGTCAGCCTTACCTGAAAGCACAGGCTCAATAAGCTTAGGGATTTCATCTGCGCTATATTGGCCATCAGCATCAGTGTGTACGATTACCTTTGGCTTAAGAGAAATGCATATATCCATCTCAGTCCTGAATGTCTCGGCAAGCCCATAATTTTTGGGATGGGAGTGCACTCTTGCACCGGCTTCGGCTGCTGCTTTTGCCGTCTGGTCAATTGAACCGTCATCAACAACGACTATCCCATACGATACTGACAAGGCATCCAGCACTTTTTTGATGTCAGCAATAACCTTTCCGATAGAAATCTCTTCATTATATGCGGGGATTGTCACAACAACGTCCATGGTTTTTGTGGAGGGCAAACTATTTAAATAACTTTCTAGACAACCGTGCTTACTCATGGAGGCGCTATCACTACTGCTGTTTTTTGTGTATACTTACAGCTTGGGATATGCTGCAACCACTTTTTTTGCGGATTGGGAATCTTCCTTTTATGAGCGTCAGGTCATGAGAATAGGCATTGGCCTTGCATTGCTCATCTTTCTCCTTGTCGTTCTTGATTTTTTCAGGGTATCCCTTGACTGGAGGATCGTCCTTACCCTATGTGTCCTGCCAGCAGCTGTCCAGGCATACAGGAACAGGACGTCATTTACAGTGCCATCATTAGGGGTTGATAAAGACGCGTTACTCTTTGTAGGCATTGCTGCTCTTTTCGGGCTGGTGCTTTTTATGTTTGTTACCGGAGCATTCTCGTATCCCTATCTTGAGGATGACGACCCGTGGTCCCATGCCATGGGAATTTTTTACATAGCTCACGAGAAAACACTCCATGATGGTAACCAGCAGTTTCAGTATTTTGATCCTTATCCTCCAGGCTATGAAGGGCTGATGAGCATCTTAGTCCAGACAGCAGGCTCACTACAATGGACACTAAAATTCTTTAATGCCCTGATTGCATCGATAGGTATCTTATTTTTCGGCTATTTTTCTTATAGGCTTACCAACCACCGCTGGAAGGCGCTTATTGCCACGGGCATCCTTGCAGCTGTCCCAAGCTATCTTAGCCATTTCATCTGGTCACACAGCTTGGTTGTCACACTTATGCTTGTTGCCTTCTATATGCTTGTGCAGGGGATATCATCGGGTTGGAAATGGGCCATTCTCTCCTCTTTTGTGATTGCCTCAGTCCCCCTTACCCAGCCTACCCAGGCGCTTAAGTTCCTTGTGATGGCCTGCTTGGTGTGGGCTGCATATGCTCTATACTCCCACAGGCTTATGCTTTTCCAGTTGTCAGCTATTATGGGAGGGTATCTTTTATCGGGGATATGGTGGTTTTTCCACCTGTCGCCATTCAGGGGTCCTGGGGCGGTAGCGGATGCTACAGCAGGTACATCCGTAGGAGGATTTTCTGTGTTTCATATGATTGCTTCCTTTTTTTGGTACCTGAATCCTGAATCTGGAACTGCAACAAGAGTGTACACCTTCAATGATTTTTTCTTTGCCCAGCCAGTGAGCCTTATGACTAATCCGGTAGGGATAGGCATAGGCATTTATCTTCTGCTTTTTGCTGGCCTTCTGTTTTACCTTTACAGGCACTATCTTAGTTATGCGGCAGGTGTGCCGAAGAAGGAAGGGGCATTGAAGTATGCAGCCCTGCTGCTTCTTTCCTTATGCGCTTTTTCACTTCTTCTTTTGGCTGCCAGATATCTCTTGCTTGCCTTGCGCATACCTCTTCTTACCTCCCTTTATCTTGACCTTTTTGCTTTTGTTGCTATTTCCGTCAGTTGCCTGTTCTTCTGCATTGTTGAATCCATTGGCAGCAAAGGAGAAAACAAGAGCAGGATTCCTGCGTATGCCCTGGCGTCTGTGCTGCTTCTCCTCTTTACGTTTCTTGGCATCAACTCCATGACGTTTAACCTTCCCATGGGGCTCTTTGCATTTAGGTTCTGGATGCTGTTTGCCCTGCCATTGTCCATCCTTGCTGCAGAAGGGGCATGGTTTGCAGCTTCTGCAGCGCAATCACTGCGCATACCCAAAGCAGCCACCTTAGCGGCGATTATTGTCCTAGTATTTTTTACTTCTGCAGTGCAGAAATACGAGATTAACACTTCAATGTGGCCTCCTGGAGTGATGTGGACATCAGGTGAAGAGCTTGCTGGCTATGTCTGGATGTACCAGAGCATCCCCCTACATTCAAGGGTATTTGACCTCTCAAGCCATAATGCAGTCATTGGGTTTGATATGTACAGTTGTGAGTGGTGCGCCCCTGTTAGAGAAATGCGCAGGAATCTCTTTGGTGTTGATGCTGGTTCGCTGCACTCTTTTCTGAAGGATCAGGGTTATGAGTATATGGTTGTAGGCGGGATGTCCGTGCGCCAGCTCAGTGAGGTACACGGGGTAAATGAAACTGCTGCATTTTTGAATTCAGTCATCTCAACAATGGCAGGCTCATCCATGATAACTCCTGTGCACCAGACTCAGGGGATGACACTGTTCTCCATCAACGAATAACCTTTCCTTTGAATTTAGCTCTGTTTTCAAAGAACTCTTTTAAGACTCCTTAATGAGAAAAAAAGTTTCTTTTCCTCTTTTGTAAATGCCCCAAAAAGCAAGAGTCCAATGCCATATGTAATCATTGCAACAGAAATAGCAAGCACTTTAGTAAAGAGGGTAGTAGGATGCAAAAAAAGCAGGACTGCTGTCATCAGTAAGCTTGCTAGAACAATCTGCCTAAGCTTTAGATTTTTGGAACTAAGGGATATTTTCCTTCCAGAGAGGAGATAAAAAGCAATAAAGAGTCCAATATAAGTCAAGGAGGTAGCCAATGCCGCACCTACCCCATTAAAGTAATGAACCAATGCTAAGTTAAGAGCAATGTTAGCGATAACCCCCCCAACATATACCCCTGCAATCAGCATTGTTTTTTCTTCTACAAGTAGCACGTTTGCATATACATCTTTGATGAGGTCAAAAAAGGGAAACACCATAAGAAAAGGTATGAGTACCACTGCCCCTTCATATCTGACTCCTGATACCATTGTTAAAATCTCCTTTCCAAGCATAAAGAATCCTACAATCCCTGGAACAAGGATCATTGCCTCGTATTTTAGTATCTTTTCAAGCAACAGAAGCGACTTTTCTCTTTCGTTTTTGTTGTACTCAGCAAGAAAGTAGGGGCCAATGGTCAGCCCTATGCTTCCGGCCATTGTTCCTATCATTGCAAGTATGGCATACACGATGGAGTAAAAAGCTACCTCCCCTGCCCCGCTCATCAGCCCCAAAGCGTACCTGTCAGAAGACGTAATAACCCACCTTGAGATGGAGACTGCCGAGAGAGGTACCCCAAACATTGCTGCATTGAGGAGGGGCCTTAGGTTATATACGCTTCCTCGTAGAACTATAAGTTTTCTCATAAGGAAAATGACTATCATACCGACAGGAATGAGGAAGGCAAGCCGTATCAGAAATACCTCAGTGACATCGCTAATCCCAAAGAGCAACAATCCTGCAATGACCGGAAGTGCCCACAGGCTTGCAAAAAAACTTTCTATGATTTTAGCTGAGACTATTTTCTGCTCTGCGCGGTAATAGCTTTGCATGACCTGTACAATAAGCCCCGTGGCTACAATACCTATAGCAATGGTAGCAACAGCCTGCAATCCGCTAAAGCCAAGTGCGTCCACAAGCAGGCTTTTTGCTGCCCATGCGAGGAAGCAGACGATAACTATGTAGAGCAGGTACCCTCCAAGCAATAGCCTTATTGTTGCCTCTTTTTTATGCCTTAAGACACCAGCAAGTTTTTTTGTAATATACTCAGGAACGCCAAGGGACAACACGCTAATCAGGAGCATTATTGAGATGTTGAGAATGGAATACAGTCCAAACTGCTCTTCGCTCAGGGTCCTTGTAAGCAGGGCAAGCAAAAGAAACATGATGCCAAAATCAAGTGCCTTGAAGACATTGTAACCAATAAACTGCTTGTGGATTTTTGCATACTCTTCCATCGCATCTCATGCATTGTTCTTTTCGGTATATTTATTAATCTTGGCTTTACTCACCCATTAGATGGATGCAATAAAAGACGTGCGCCTCATTACCAATTCAGTGGAGGGCTGGCTTAACGATACAGAAGGGATATACCTTTATGATTCTGCAAGGTCATGCACGGGAAAGGGAGTGATTGTAGAAATCGGGTCATGGAAAGGCAAATCAACTATATGGCTTGCTAAGGGATCACTTGCTGGTCATTCAATTCAGGTGTATGCGATTGACCCTCATACAGGTTCTGAAGAGCATAGGGCAATCATGCCTTATATTGATACCTATAGGGATTTTATCTCCAACCTCCAGATGGCCAGTGTTAATCATATTGTAAAGCCTATCCGTAAAACTTCAGCAGAGACAGTTGCAGATTTTTCGTCGCCAGTGGAATTGCTATTCATAGACGGTGCTCATGATTTCCTTTCAGTAAAGCGGGATTTTTTAAATTGGTTTCCGAGATTAATAGAGGGAGGGCTTGTAGTTTTTCATGATACGGACTGGGATGGTCCACGCAAAGTCATTGAACAGCTTGTACTGAACTCAAGAATGATAACAAACGCAGGGTTCCTTAGCGGCTCATCTATATTTCACGCAAAAAAAATCAGGAAGAACTCGGTGTCTGACGCATTATTCAATAGATATCTCATTTATTTAAGGCGATTTTCACTTTATCTTTCAACCATCCAATTACCTGCTTCTGTTAAACGAATAGGCAATAATGCGCTTAAATTTATATCTTAGGTGGCTAACATGAAAATATCCGCTTGCCTTGTCATTCACAACGAGGAGAAAGTCATCGAGAGGTGCCTAGAAAGCCTGTATGGAGTAGTTGATGAAATTATCGTCGTGCATGACGGCCCCTGCTCGGACAGGTCACTTGACATCTGCAGGGAGTATGGAGCAAAGGTGTTCATTGAGCCACACCTTGGCGAGGCTGAGCCACATAAGGCATATTCCTACACAAAAGCCAGTAATGAATGGATATTCGAGATTGATGCTGATGAGTACATTAGTACAGAGTTGCGTCTGTGGCTGAGGCGGTTCAACCAGCAGCTTGGTGTCTACAGCTACAGATTTATCTGGAGGCAGCACTATGGGGAAATCCGCTACACCTCCCATTTTTTTAGGACACTCTATGGAAAGGTTGCTTTTTTTAGGAAGGATAAAATCCTTGACTTGCGAAGGGAGCTTTATACCCCATTGCAGATTGAAGGCCCCACATTGCGGATTCCCTTAATTATTGAGCATAAGCCAGCATACAATGGCTATGTACCCTGGAAAGTTATCTCTAAGAATCGTCATAGGGGAAGCCTTATGGCTAAGCATTTTGTTGAGCATGGCATATTCAGGGGTCCTGCCTGGGCCTATCTCCCTAAAGGACTACTTGTCTATTTCATAGAGTTTATGCGCCCGATGTCTCGAGGGGCTTTTCTGGATGGCTATAGAGGAGTATTCTACTCATTGTCTTATGCTAATACCTTCCTCTTTGCTTATTATTATGGCTGGAAGCTGCTGCGCAAGAAAAATAGTGGACTGACCCCCTAAAAACGG
>DUKR01000038.1:0-1731 GCA_013329175.1 Candidatus Woesearchaeota archaeon | reverse complement strand
ATCCTCCGGCAACTTAGCACAAAAAGAAAAGTCTTAAATATTTGGCTCTTTGCTAGCATGCCATGAGCAAATTGGATAAACCGTTTCGGATTCTTTTAATCCACGCAAATAGTTCGATGGATACGCTCATACCCCCAAATTTAGCTACACTCTCTGCTATTCTTAAACGTGGGGGTTACGAAGTAAAACTCTTTGATACTACTTTTTATAATACCCGTGGATTTACTGGTGATGATGCCCGTTATAAGACCTTACAAGTAAAAAAAACAGACTTTGATGATCTTGGCATTCACTTCACTAAGACTGATATGGTGGAGGACTTTCTTTCTATGGTCAAAGACTTTAAACCTGATATAATTGGATTGTCTGCTGTTGCCCTGACTTTTGATATGGGGATGGCATTGGTTAACGCTGCAAAAGAATATGATTCTAGCATTCCCGTGGTTGTTGGAGGATCACACGCTATTACGGCACCAGAGGCAGTAATTGCTGAAAAAAATGTAGATATCATCGCTGTTGGAGAAGCAGAAAATTCTTTTCTTGAGCTATGTCAAAAAATTCGCGATAAGCAGGATTATACCGATATTCTCAACATGTGGATAAAAAAAGAGGATAAGATATATCGCAATAAGCTTGGAAACCTCATTGAAATGGATAATCTTCCTTATCAAGACTGGGAACTTTTTGATAAGCGCAGAATATACAAACCAATGTCAGGGACTATTGGCCGTACCGGGTGTTTTGAACTTACGCGCGGTTGTATTTTTTCTTGTACATATTGTATCAACGAATTCCTCAATAAGGTACATGCTCACAAAAATTATCGGGTGAAAAGCATACCTACATTTGTAGATGAAGTTAGGCATTTTAAGGATAAATATGGACTGGAGTACGTTTATATCCTCGCTGAGATGTTTCTTCCAACCACCAAAGAGCGTATCCGTGATTTTTCCAGATTATGGAAAGAAAAAGTTGGACTTCCCTTTTGGTGTCAGGTTAGGGTAGAGGGAGTTGATGAAGAAAATGTTCGCTTACTTGAAGAATCTGGCTGTGTTTCAGTTTCTGCTGGGGTAGAAAGTGGTAACGAAAAATTTAGGCGAAAAGTCCTTCATCGTATGATGAGTAATGAGAAAATCATTGACGCATTTAAGATTCTTAAAAAGTCAAGGATGCAGATATCAGGGAATAGTGTTATAGGATTTCCCGGAGAAACTCGAGAAGAAATATTTGATACCATCGAGCTTAATCGCCAATTGAACCTGGATAATATCATGATTCATGTTTTTAATCCATATAAAGGCACAAGTTTGCATGCACTTAGTGTTGAACGCGGCTATATCCCTGAAGATTATAAAGGGGGGGATTATCGTTCTGATTTTGCTTTGAATATGCCTCACATCACTAAAGATCAAATTCTGGGATTACAGAGAACCTTTAACATATATGTTAAATTCCCAAAATCTCGGTGGGATGAAATTAAGCTAGCTGAGAAAATGGATGAGCAAGGCAATAAGAAGTTTGAAGAACTCAGCAAAGAGTACCGATCAAAATTCTTTGAAAAGCAGGGAATGTAATGCCAGATAGGATAAAGGTACCACACTTTTATTCTTGATAATATCCAGAATTACTCATAGCAAGAGCAATTTCTGCTTTCTTCAACTCGCGTCCAAGATATGCTATATGGTTTTTTCAGTAAACCATTGTAGATTATAGAGAACTTTGAAAAAGTAC
>DUKR01000097.1:5708-5956 GCA_013329175.1 Candidatus Woesearchaeota archaeon | reverse complement strand
AGCGTCGCTTTTGGCAAAGTTACTGTCAGCAATGAACTTTTAGGGAATGCTTTTTTTTGAATGATGCTCATCGTAATTACAAAGAGGCTGGAGGACCCGTGGAAAAGGGGCATTCACAGAAAATCATTATGAAAAAAGGCAATAGCACCCCTCCCATTGCTTCCACACTCAATTCGTAACTTCATCCTTTGTATTGCAGAGCATAGCGCACTTTGAAATTCCGAGGGGGGAAAGAAAAATAAAGAAAG
>DUKR01000097.1:0-5566 GCA_013329175.1 Candidatus Woesearchaeota archaeon | reverse complement strand
GAAAAAAAGTGAAGAAAAAAAAGTGAAAACAAAAAAGCCTCAGTTAGCCAGCAGGCCGTTTGTTGCAGCCATAGCCTCAGTATTGAGCGCTTTACAGGCGTGTATGAAGGATGGGTGCGAGGGGAAGAGCATGACGGAAAGTGCAACATCACTCAATGCAGCACAAGCTAAGGATGAACAACGGCAAAGGGATGGGAAGAGATGAAACCGTCGGTGATGGGCTTTTTGGAATGTCCTTTTTAGGAATGACTGACCCACACGCTGCTTATTGCCACAAACGCGCTGAATCTTGGGAAACCAATGAACAACATCACCGCAAAACGAGCGAAGCAGGCAGATTTATATCGGTGTGATTTATGGCCAGAAGGGCCATTAGAGCCTGCTTTCCGCGGCCATAAGAAATCTTTATAAATTACTCCGCCAAAAGTGATGATTGCACATGAAAATCATGGTGACCTTCCTCAGCCTGCTCATCCTGCTTGCGGGCATCCTTCCCTTTTTAGGCGATGCAGGCTTGGGCATCCTTCCCAAAGTAATCCCAACCTCAGGCATCGGCTACAGCATAGTGATATCAATCATTGGAGCCATCGGATTAGCCTACGGCTTCATGAACCAGATGATTTTCGGCGTTGAGAGGTTTGTAATCATTGTCATTGCAGTCCTGACTATCGGTGGAGGCATTCTTCCCTTTTTCGCTCATTTCCTGCCTGCATTCATCCAGCTCTCCCAGCCATGGCATTCGCTCTCGGTCATAGCGATAGGCGCTCTGGGGCTTGCCTACGGCATTATGGCTTTGGGATAATGCAATTGCCCCCCCGAATCCTCCAGATGGCCCCTGCTCTCATGAGCCTTGCGCAACCCTTTTAAACCCCCTCCGATTTCTCGAGAGCAAGGAGACCATAACCAACCATGAAAGCAGAACCTACGTCAAAATTCATCAAGGTACGATGCCCAAAATGCAAGAACGAGCAGATCACATTCGGGAAAGCAGCAAAAGTCGTCCATTGCCTTGTCTGCGGCAAGACCCTTGTTGAGCCCACGGGAGGAAAAAGCAAGGTCAAGGCGCGCATTCTGGAGGTTCTTGAGTAAATGCTCTACCTCAAGACCGGCATGCCTGAAGAGGGTGACATCGTTCTCTGCACCATCACCAACATCCACTTCCATTCTGTCTTTGTCAGCCTTGACGAATACAACAAGGCAGGTTTGGTCCACATATCAGAAGTCTCGCCAGGCAGGATTAGGAACCTGCGCGACTATGTCTCTGAGGGCAAGAAGATTGTCTGCAAGGTCATACGCATTGACCAGGAGAAGGGCCACATTGACCTTTCCCTTCGCCGAGTCAACGAGAACCAGCGCAGGCAGAAGGTCTCAGAGATGAAGCAGGAGCAGCTTGCTGAGTCCATCGTTGGCCTAGTCGCAAAGCAGCGGAAGATGCCTGTCGAGAAGCTCTATGACGAGGTCGTTGACAAGGTTGCAAAGGAATACGATGCCCTCTACCCGTGCTTTCATGACGTGGCAAGAGAGGGCATGAAGCTTGAGTCTCTTGGGGTTGACAAGAAGCTTGCCGATGAGTTGACAGAAGTCATAAACCAGCGCATCAAGGAGACGGTTGCCGAACTCAAAGGCACGTTCACCATAACTACCTATGAGAAAAACGGGGTTGTCACCATAAAGGAGGCCCTTGCAGAGGCAAAGAAGGTAGATGAAAGCTGCATAGCATTGCGCTATGAGGGAGGAGGCCGCTACAAGATAACCGTTGTCACAAACGATGTCAAGCAGAGCCAGAAGATTCTTGACTCTGCTGTCAGCGCTGTCGAGTCCTATCTTGACAGGAAAGGGGCTGCCTTCAAGTTTGCAAAGCAGGAAGCATAACTTAAGGAAGTGTGAATCAAGAAAGAATTCTCTTGCAATCCAATTATGAAACACATCCTCAGGCGCAAAGACGGCACCTACACTTTAAGAGAAGAAGAGGGCGCAGCATCACCTAAACCCCCAAAATTCAGCCTTGATGACAGGTATGCCTCCTACACGAGAATTGCAAAAGAGCAGGAGCGAAGAGCAAAAGGATTGCTATGAGCATTGTCATAACTCCAGAAAAGAAGCAGCCTAAGCTAAAGAGCCCTGTCCTCATCGAGGGCCTGCCTGGGATTGGGGGCGTTGGAAAGCTTGCTGCTGACTTCCTTGTTGAAGAGCTTGGAGCAGTGGCAGTTGCAACCATCACCTCAAAGCGTTTCCCTCCGGTCGTCTTTGTCAATGACAAAAGCCTGATTGACCTTCCTGAAATAAAGCTCATGTACGCAAACGCCGCAGGAAAGGATTTCCTCTTTTTGACTGGCGACATCCAGCCTGCTGACGAGGAATCAACCTATGACTTCTGTGAAGAGTTGTTAAATCTCCTTGCACGGGAGAAGGCTGGCCTCATCATAACCCTTGGCGGCATAGGATTGATTGATGAGCCAAAAAAGCCCAGGCTCTTCTGCACAGGCAACACAAAAGCGGCAGTGCAGCGGATAACTGCCGAAACTGTGTGTAAAGATGTCCATGGCGTAGTAGGGCCAATACTTGGCGTCACTGGCCTTCTTATGGGTCTAGCAAAGCACCACTGCCTTGATGCTGTCTGCCTGCTTGCTGAAACCTATGCCCATCCTGCCTATCTGGGAACGCCAGGCGCAAAAGAGCTTATCAAGGCGCTCAATGCGCAGTTCTCTTTAGGGATTAACGAAAAAGCTATAGAGGAGAAACTCAAGGGCGTTGAGGAAGAGACTGCAAAAAAGGCTGAAGAGGTGCAGGAAGCAATATCCTCGGCCAAGATGCAGAAGGTCATGAGCAGGGAGACGAGCTACATCGGATAGCCAATCCAAAGCTTTAAAAACCAAACATAAATCCTTGCACAGCGGATGAAGCGAAGTTCTCGGCGTTGGAAGAAGAAGGGCCAGATGCGTTGGAAGTGGCAGCGAAAGCGCATGAAGAAAGAGAAAGCCCGAAGGCAGAGGAAATGATTTTTGCTCTGGGACATCTAATTCTTATAGGCTGGTAAGAAGCACAGGCTTTAGTCAACAGTAAACAGTTCAGAGTCATGCCCTACGTCAAACAATCCTAGGCGTGCTCCTGCATCAAGCCATCCGTGCGCATAATTGAGCGCAGCAAACGCTAAAACCTTATCGCCTTTCTCTGAGAAATGCCTTGCATCAGCATAGTATCGCCGTGCCATATCAAGAAAGTCCTCAGCAGACCTATTCCATTCAATCTTCTGCTCAGTTGCAATCTTCACTTTGGCAAGAGCCTTTCCAGTCACCTCAAAGTACTTTGCAAGCCTCTCGGGAGTCACCATGCTGCTCTGCATGGCGAAAGCGGGTGTATCCCTCCTTAAAAATATTGCCAGCTTTGTGAAGGCACAAAATTTTGTGAAGAAAGGCTTATAAACAACTACCTATTGATATGAAGGTGAGGTGAAGAGAGGTGCAGAGCGGCATGGTCATGGATGGTGAAGCGCTTCAGGAGAAGCAGGAGCGCCTGATAGCATTCTGGAAAAGCCATCAGGGGATGCCTGAGCGCGAGCTTTCTGCGTTCAGAAACATCAAGAGGGAGCACTTTGTGCCTAAGAATCTTGCGGGTATGGCTTACGATGACCAGCCATTGCCTCTCCTGAGGGGAAAGACAATCTCCCAGCCCACAACCGTGATGATTATGACCCGCGCTCTTGAGATAGAGCCAGGCGATATCATCTATGAGATAGGCACAGGCTCAGGCTACCAGGCAGCAATACTAGGCTATCTTGCAGGCATTGAAGGCTCAGTCACCACGACAGAAGTCATCCCTGAGCTTGTCGAATTTGCCAGAACCAACATAATGAAGGCGGGCCTGCATAACATCCACATCAGTGAGGAAGATGGTTCAAGAGGAAGGCCAGGCGCAGAGTTTGACAAGATAATCCTGACTGCAGCAGCGAGGGAATTTCCCAAAGAGCTTATCGCACAGCTCAAGACAGGCGGCATCATCATAGGTCCGATAGGCGATGCTATGCAGCAGGACATGGTCCGCGGCATAAAGAGAGAGGACGGCTCATTGTCCCTTGACTTCTTAGGCCCCTATGTATTTACTCCCATGTACGGCAGGTATGGATTCATGGAGTAGGCTAAAAGGGCGGAGGGAAAAAGCTATTCTTTCGTGAGCAGGTTCTTGCTGGAAAGCAGCTCTTTTGCCTGCATGGCATCGTTAAGATTCACCATAGCTATTCTCCTTTCAGTTGCATCGTCATACCCAATCCTTGGGCATGCGGTATTCACCCACACCTCGATAAAAGGAAAATCCTCCAGCCTTGAGAAATCAATCGTGTTCTCGGCAAAATAATACACCGACTTCTCAGGATACCTCTTCGCAAGCTCTTTGCCAGGTACAAACTGCTGTTGGCCTGACTTTGTCGTCACAATCACGCCGATGTTTGTAGCAGCAAGGAATGCCATCAGATTCCCCTTATATGATCTCAGGATGGCCCTGACGTCAGATTCATCAAGGATGAAATGCTGCTTTGCAAACGGGTCGTACCTGATGATTTCCCTGAACCTGTCTGCATCTTTCTGCGCCAGAGCCAGTGCGCGGGGATGAAAAAGGCCATCGCCAACATACAGATAGGCATCAGGGTCCCTGGCAAGACGAAGCCCAGGATGGAATGTATCGCATCCCAGAATCTGGAACTCCCTGCTTGTCCTGTCAGGCTGCGATGTGATGACCTCAATGCCTGCTTCAGCCAATTGCGAAACGGCAGTAGGGAGTTGAGAAGCGAACTGTACTGCAGCATACACAGCGATTACCTTGTATTTTTTGCAATAGTCAACAGTACCCGAATCAAGGATAATCTTTTCTTCCTTGGTCTTTGCATCAATAAACATGACTTCCATCATCTACCATCCTGTTGATTTCTTCCGAAATACGTTATGCCCCCACTGCACCAGCAGTTCAACGCCTAGCTGCGAAAGCCCATGTGGAATGTCACACGCCCCATAGCAGGCGCCAAGCCACACCAATACCTCTGCTCCCGTCTCCTTTCTGAGGGCATCAACTATTTCCTTTGCTCTTGGCTTGAGCCCGTCAGGCAACTGGATGAGCACAGTCTTATAGCCTTTCTCCTTCACGCAAGCAATGGCCTTCTCAAGCTCTAGATCATACGATGGCATAATAAGAGGAGAAACCAGCATCGCTTTAAAACCGTTGTGGCATGGAAATTCTATGCGGAATTATCCATACTTATCAGTGAACAGCAAAGGTCGCCGAGCAATATTTCGGACAACATTAGACTCAGGTGGGTGTTGACTCCCTCTCAAGTGCAACGCAGAGGGGGCCGTAACCCGCCGATGCCAAGGGCACGACGGAATTATTGTCATCAATTTCGCCGCAGGCAGGAGGAGAAAGAACAGTAGTGTCGCTTTTGGCAAATAAGCTGTCGGCAATGAGCGGCTGAGATAAATTGCCTTTGCTTCAAGTGGAAACGCGGAATTTCACTTAAGTATTTGGTTGACACTAGAAATCGGCTTCATCAAAAAAATAAATAACATACTCCCAAAATAAA
>DUKR01000044.1:12399-22454 GCA_013329175.1 Candidatus Woesearchaeota archaeon | reverse complement strand
GCGTCGCTTTTGGCAAAGTAGCCCTCAGTAATGCCTTTTTTAGGGAATGATGCCGAGCGCACGCCAAATCGGGGCAGACTAGTGAGACTAGCGCAGATGAACTTGCGCTCATAGCTCACGCTTGAGCTGCGCTCTCGTGAGTTTCTGACCATGCGGCAAGGTTGCGGGCTTCAAAAAACTGAAGTATTACGCTTTACTGCTCAGCACGTCAATGCTCAAACACGTATCCCCTGGATGGCACTCACTTAAGCCTAATCGCTTCAAGGTTCCTCGGGGCAATCGTCTCAATCCTGTACGCCTTGTGAATGGATGAGGCAAGGTCAAGGCATCGGGAGCTTTCGCCGTGGTTGATGAGTGCCTTCTTGGGCCTTGGGTCGCAGTCATGCACAAACTCCATCAACTCCCTCCTTCCTGAATGCCCTGTGAATCCTTCTATGGTCTCGATGCGAAGGTTCAGCCTGGTGATGTCAGGCTTCACTTCGTTGCCGAAATTGATCTCCCGCTCGCCGCGCTGTACCCTGCGCCCAAGAGATCCCTCACCCTGATAAGAGACAAACAGTATGGCGTTCTTGGAATACTCTGCAAGATTGCGAAGATACTCAACACTTGGCCCTCCCACAAGCATGCCAGATGTCGCAAGAATCACGCAGGAGCCGGTTTCCTCAATCACCTGTTTGCGCTCCTTGGCTGAGCCAACCCTTGAGAAGTTCTCGGCAAGGAATGGGTTCTGATCTTTGTGGAAAATCTGCTTTCTGACCGTGCTTTTTAGATATTCAGGGTATGCAGTATGAATGGCAGTGATGTCCCACACCATGCCATCAATGTAGACGGGAATCTTCTCCAGTTGGCCTGTGCGCATGGCCTGCTCAAGGACCACCATCACTTCCTGCGCCCTTCCGGTGCCAAGCACGGGGATGAGCACCTTCCCTCCCTGCCTGAGGGTGTCCTTGATGATTGACTTGAGATGGTTCTCCTGGTCAAGCCTTGGCGGCAGTATGCAGTCCTTCCCTCCGTATGTTGCTTCAACCATCAGCGTCTCAAGCCGTGGGAATTTCGTGACAGCAGGCTCCAAGAGCTGCGTCCTTCCATATTTAGTGTCTGCGGAATACAACAGATTATGAAGCCCGTTCCCGATGTGCAAGTGCACCATGGCGCTTCCAAGGATGTGGCCAGCGTTGTACATAGTGATCCTGATGTCAGGTGTGATGTCAGTGACCTCATCGTAGTCTGCGATTATGGTATGCTTCACCATCTCCTTCACGTCATCGCTTGTGAACAGGGGATCCCTCCCGTCGTTCTTTGCTATCTTGATGAGGTCAAGCTGCAGGAGCGCCATGACGTCGCGGGTCGGTGCTGTGCAATACACAGGTCCCTTGAAGCCATATTTGAAGAGATAAGGCAGAAAGCCTGAATGGTCAAGATGGGCGTGGCTGATGATGACGGCGTCAAGGTCCAGGATGTTGAATTCAGGAGCCTCCAGCATAGGGTACGCGTCAGGTCCGCTTGCAGCGACGTTGATGCCGCAGTCAAGCATAACCCTGGACTCAGAGGTCTGCAGCAGTATGCATGACCTGCCTACCTGCCGGCCAGAGCCAAGGTATGATACCCTGACCCATTCGTTTTTCTTCTCGCGCCTCCACCCGTCATATATCCTATGGCCGCACCTATCAAGGAATTTCCTCCTGTAGTCGGAGTTTTGGTACAGCACTGACCTGATGTCTTCAATAAGCTGGGACTTGATGGCAGGCTTCCTCCTGATGTGGGGAACCCACAGCACCTGCGCCCGTATCTCGCGCAAGAGTGCTCCCTGCTTGCCGATGGCAAGGCCTGGCTTTTCTGCCTCAATAATGACCTGGCTTCGCTGCGGATCAAAGATGACCTGGTCAATCCCTGCATCTTGCGGGATGATCTGCCTGATGATTCTTTCTGCCTCCTCCTGCTCGAGGGTTATGGCAGGGTCAGGCCGAAGCTCAACCCTTTTCTTGATGTCGTCCACAACCTGCTTGATGATGCCGTTGTTGTTCAGGAAGAAATCCTTGTCCTTGGTGTAGAGGACGATGTTTGCGCCCTCGTACACTGCATCGCTGATTTTGCCCTCTGGTAGGTGGGACATGACTGCCTTCAAAATATCTGCCATAGGTTTCGCACTCCTGACTGTTTATGTTCTGTGTTGAGAACACCATATATTCGCTTGGGTAATGGTAAAGAGATAAATATGTGATAATGAACATGAAAGCAGGTCAAACGGTGATAGTCGTGTCAATTTGTTTACTCAGCACTTTCCTGACGCCATCGCCTGTCACCGTCACAATGTCAATGCCGTTGCCTGATGCTATGTCCCGCTGGACAGCTGCATTCACCGCTTTTGCTGCAAGCTTCACGGCTTCTTCTACACTCAATCCTTCCTTGTAGAGGGTCTCAAGCACGCCGTAGGCCATGACTGATCCAGACCCTGAGGAGACATAATCCTTTACTTCAGAAATGCTTCCGTCGGCATTGATGTCCCATGTAGAGAAGCCGGAAGCATCTTTTCCTGCCATTAAAAAATGCGAGATGCCGGGGATTGTTGAGAACTTCCTGATGTTGTTGTAGACAAGCATGGACATCAGGTTTGCCGCCTCCTTCACCTGCATCTTCCTTGCTGTTCGAAGCTCTTTGATCTTGATCTCTGACTTCAGGTATTTCACCATAAGCTGGATGTCTGACACCGTTCCTGCCGTCGTCACTGCGATATCATCGCTCACGTTGAGTATTTTTGTCACGTCCTTTGCCGCAATCAGGTAGCCTGCTGTCGCTCTTTTGTCTGCCGCAAGCACCACGCCATCGCGTGCGACGAGCGCAACAGTTGTTGTCCCTGTCTTTCGTATGTGCTCTTCTTCCATGAGAAAATCCTGTACCTTGAGAAGCAATGCTTTATTGTAATTCAGGCTTCCTATATAAACGTTGTGGTTGGTATTTATAAATCCAAGATACAGGCACGCAAAGATGGAAAGCTGGGGAGCAGCCCAGAAAACCACGAACGATTTTCCTACTCCACATGCCCTTTCAGAAGCCCAGCCAAAGCCCTGCCAAAGAACTGGCTTTTCACCCAGACGGCAGCATCTAACTCAGGCCCAGCCTCCTCAGGAGAAAGCATAAACAGCACGTCTTCATCATCCGTTATCACAAAGCGTGCATCGCCCTTCAAAGGCTTATAGGAAAAGTTGGACAGAAGCTTTGCCAGCGCATCGTCTGGAGCAGCAGCAGAGGCTAACGTCACGGCAACCTTCCCCTTGTTCAGCTTGTCAGAGAGCTTCTTGAGTATCTTCATCTTTCTCACAACGCCTTCAGGAGTCGTAGCGATGATAATGGACTGCCTGGCTCCCTCAATCATTGACCTGACCTGCGCGTTGATTGCGCTCCTGCCTGAAACAAAATTCGTGATGTCCTCAAAATCAATCTTGTCAATCCCTGTCTTGTAGAGCAGCTCAAGCTCTCTGAAGATGTCGGTAGCGCGGATCTCATCAAGCATGGAAAGCTGGACATCTACTTCCTTCCTTGTCTGCTTCTTCACCCGGTCAACAATCTCTTCTGGGGGGACTGCAATGTATCTGATGGGCTTTCCTATCTTCATGATGATGAAGCCCTTCTTCTCTAATGATTCAAGAACGTCATAGCACCTGGAGCGGGGGACCCCTGAGATGTCAGCAAGCTCGCCTGCTGCAGCGATACCCCTTGAAAGGAGCGAGGTCCATACCTTCACCTCGTATATGTTGAGCCTGAAGTCCTCTTTCAGCCGTCCGATGAGCTGCTGTTGCGCTGTCATGATGGATGCACTCCTCTTCTGCTGATACCCTCTACACCTCTATAAAAATAAAGAAAAGAAAAAAGGAAGGCATGGAGTTACTTCTTCCTCAGCGAAAGGACCAGCACGACCGCAACAACTATCAGCAGCACGTTCACAACGACAAACAGCCCTATGATAACTGGGGTAGTGAAGAATCCTTCATCTTCCATGGCAGTCGGCGTGACTACCGTAGGCGGCGTCAAAACTGGTTGTGTAACAACCTGAGGCTGGGTGGCGATAGGGTCCGGCTGCGTCACAATAACGGTAGCAGGCTCTTCCTCCTCCTCTTCTACTACTGGCTCTGCCTTTGGCACGGCGCAGTCCTCAACCTTCAGCGACAGGACTTCCTGGGTGTTCTTTGCCAAATTGTCAAACTCTGCAAACACGCTGATGAGGTAGCTTCCAGCCTTCACGTCTTCTCCTATAGTGATGGGAACGCTTGTTGAATACGTGGTATCGTCATCATCCCCTTCCGGAAGGTCAAAGGTGAACTTTCTGGAAATATCCAGCTCCTGGCTTGAGACTGTAAGCTGTATATCCTCTTCCTCATCCTCTCCAAGGTTGATGACCGTAGCTGAAAGGGTTGTTGACCTGCTGCATGATAGGGTGTCCTGCAATAGGATTGCCCTCGTTATCTGCACGTCATGCTTCTCCTTCTTGATTTCAAGGTTCAGGTCATTTCTGGTTGTCTTGTGATTGCCCGTTGAGTTCAGGACGTTGCTCTCAACGTCTTCGCCCTCGACCTCGATAGTTATTTGGTAGTCGTCCTCATCAACAAGCAGAGGCACTTCAAAAGTGACCGTCACTTTCTTGTCATCCTGGGCATCAAGGTCTGAAACATCAAAGTCTTCCTCAAGGTCATCGCCATCATCAATGCCTTCGATGGTGACGGTGCCTTCTATGCTCTCTATCTCAGAAGATAATGACTCGTTATTAACATCAGGATAATTGTTTTTCACCTGAAACTCAATCTTTACCGTAGAACCTGGCTTTGCATCGGCACTGGTGCCGCTGTCTCTGTCGCCATCAATGCGAAACTCGATGTCCTCGATGGTCAGCTTGCCCTCATCTGCAAGAGCAAGCGGCACGAGAACAACTGCCATAAGCAGCAATCCGATCAATAGTGGTCGCTTCATTGTGTGGTAACCCCCGTATTAAGTGTTATTGGTAGCTGTGGAGCCGTTTCCATTATAAAAATATTACTATTTTATAATAGTAACTCATGCTCATTGCGCTCTAGTAGGGAAGCCATAGCTATTATATAAATGTTTCGTAATTTATCATTTAACAGTAGTTACATATTCCCCGCTCTGGGCATTACCTTTAAAATGCCGTCTGCCATCAGGCCTGCTGATGAGTGCCATAGAGGAGATTTACCAAAGATTGCTTGCTGGGTATGGGCATCAGGGCTGGTGGCCGCTTCTAGACTGCAAAGGGACAAACCCGACAAAGACAGGCAGTGTGAGAGGCTATCATCCTGGCGATTACTCTTACCCTCAAACAGAAAGGCAGAGATTTGAGATTTGCGTCGGAGCGATTCTGACTCAGAACGCCGCATGGCCAAACGCCGAGAAGGCGCTGCTGAATCTCAAGAGCAATGGCATGCTCTCTCCCCATGCTATGCAGAGAGCAGGTGATGATACAATAAAGGAATATGTCAGGCCAGCAGGCTACTTCAACCAGAAAGCAAAGAAGCTAAGGATATTCGCAGCCTTCTACCTCAGCCTCAGGGGAGTAGTGCCTGCCAGAGACGGGCTTCTCAAGGTATGGGGCATCGGCCCTGAGACTGCGGACTCCATCCTCCTCTATGCCTACGGCATCCCTGAGTTTGTGGTGGATGCCTACACAAGGCGCATCCTCATCAGCAAAAATATCATCAGGGAGCAGGCAACCTATGGCGAGATCAAGGCGCTTTTGGAGCGGGAGCTGAGAAAAGACTATTGCATCTATCAGGAATGCCATGCCCTGCTCGTCGAGCATGCGAAACGGTGTTACGCGAGAAGCCAGTATGGTGAAGATGCCTTGCTCAAAGGGCTCTCTTCAGGAGAGGAATGCACGAAAAAGCCCCGATGCCACCGCTATATTTAAATAAGCCCCTCCTGAAAGAATCAGCTATCTACAATGCTTGCACCATTCATCGTATGGCTTGCGGTCATCATCATAGCCGGCCTCATCTTCCTGAAGCTGGGCATGAAGGCGGCAAAGGCCATCCTTTCGCTCATCGGTGTCGCAATGGTTGCTGGCCTGCTTATCGGAGGAGTCTATGCCTATCTTCTCTACAAGGACGTGATGGACTACAAGGAAAATTTTCCTGATGAGCAGAAGCTCCTTGTCCTTGAGGATGACGGGGAAGTGCTCACTGCAATCGCGCTGCATGATGTCGAGGACGACGAGACTGTCGAAACTCTTGCCCGTTCAGAGATAGAGGAAGAAAAAATCGGGAGTTGGAAGACCTTTACCATAGAGAAGGAATACTTCGGCGACATTGGGGCGATAGAGGTTGATGGAAAGGGCATCAGGGCTGATGACATCATTGAAGCGATAGATACAGGGGACATCTCAACGGTTGATATCACCCTCCCTGAAGGAGAGAATCAGGCCTCATTGCTCTTCATGCTCCTCATCGCTGCAAAAGCGAGGGATGACCCCCTCTTCCTCTTCAATGGAGTCAGGCAGGGCTACATAACCGTTGAGCCTCAAAGCCTGCTCTTCACAACAATCGGAATCATACCTAAGGGAATCACAGATTCCCTCATTAATCAGACGCTGGATAGCAAGCGAGGTGAACATGGACCATGAGTATCCTTGACAAGCTGATGTTCTGGAAGAAGAAAGACGATTTCAATCTAGGCAATGACTTTGGCGCAGGCAATGACCCCTTTGCCTCAGGCCCAAATGCCGGGTTTGGCCAGCAGGGCGACCCTTTTGGCAGCCAGCAGAACCTTTTTGCTAACCCTTCAGCAAACGATCCCTTCGCCGGGCCTGAGCAGGGCCATGGCCAGAGTTTCGGTCAGCTGGGTGGCCCTTTCAGCCCCCCATCACCTTCCATGAGTACGGGAGCATCAGGCAAAGACCCCTTCGGCAGGCCAGTTGACAGTTTCCAGACGTCCATGAATCAGGGAAGCTACGGCGGCAATCTCGCAAGGCAAATGCCCATGCAGCAGCCGTTTCAGTCTTCTCCTCCCCAACAGGTCATGATGCCTCAGCCCAACCAGTATCAGGGAGTTGACCTTGCAAGCAAGGAGTTTGAAATCGTCTCAAGCAAGCTTGACTCCATCCGCTATTCTATTGAGAGCATCAACCAGCGCCTGGCAAACCTTGAGCGCATGGCGCAGGGCACCCCGTCAGCTTCCCAGCAAAGCGGCAGAAGGGATCCTAACTGGTACTAAGATGCCATGGCACACAAGCTAGAGAGAAGAGACCTTCTTTTGTTCTCATCCCTCATTATCATCTTTCTGGCTGACCAGCTGACTAAGCTTGCAGCGCTCTCTTTTCTTGCCATGAGGGACACTACCCTCCTTCATGGCATACTCACCCTTAACCTGACCTTCAACACAGGCGCAGGCTTTAGCATCCTTCAGGGAAAGCAGGCGCTTTTGATAGCAATCTCCTTTGCGATAGTTCTTCTCATTCTCGCCACTTATCGGAAATTTGGTGAAGGCTCCCCCTTTCTCTTCATTGCCATGGGAGCGCTTGCAGGAGGCGCTCTTGGCAACGCCATAGACAGGATTCGCTTAGGCTATGTCATTGACTTCATTGATTTTCAGGTCTGGCCAGTCTTCAATGTCGCTGATTCAGCGATAACCGTTGCAGGCATCTTTTTGGCCATCTATTTCTGGAAAAAGAGTAATCATTAAAAATAAACCTGTAACACCTCTTCACTATGTCCAATAAATGGAAATCTGATATGCATAACCACAGGTATGTAAGGAAGAAGTTGCGTGGACCCAAAGAGGGCGGTAGAGAAAATATCGTGCGTGATGGAGGGGAATTTATGGTGGTATTTGGCAACAATGGCAAATCTATTAACCAATCTGAGGATGAGGGATCTTCGAATTCGTCAATGGCATCTCCACGAAATACCCCCCAAGGTCATAAAAACCCTGAAGATGCTTTGAGGCAGCACCAGTATTTTACTGGCTCAAGCGAATATATCTCGGTGGTTTTTTATCAAAATCCCCCAGATGTGGGTGATGGCCATTCCTATACTATCCTTGCTCACTATACGATAGCATCATTCGTGGAAAATACCATTAAGAAAAAGACCAATGATCCAAACTTTGGTGAAATCACGAAATCATCGCATCTTGAAAATACTGTCCAAACATCTCCTATGCTTATGGAAGCTTTGTTGCCAGAGGTGACTATGGACCGTAATGAAGCTAAAACAATTGAGAGAGAATATAGAAATTACGGTAAAAAAAAGGTAACACTCATTGAAGATTTAAGTTATATACTACGTAATAGGGGCGTGAATCCGCATTTTATCCATTATACTCAATGTAAAAAAGAAGAGTTCGTTCCCCTTGCAGTGAACTATCTTAATGCGAAGCAGGCTTAGTACCGCTGAATGAAAAGAGGGAGCAACAGAAATCCTTCATGGCTCATCATCCGCAGTTGCTCTTTTTTGAGCTGGCTCAATGGTTTTCTGCGTCTTGCTCGTGTGAAGGCCAGTCGGGTTTCCCTATCTCTTCTTCACTTTTTTCCTTATGTTGACAGCAGTGAAATCACTGCTGGCTTTTCCTCCCCCAAACCCTGAACACGAACTCCTCATGCATCTCTTCCTGCACGAGTTTCCATTGAGTGGCATCCCACTTTGGGAAGCAGGTATCACCTTCATAATCTTTCTTGATGAAGGAGAGGTACATGCAGTCTGCCTTTTGCAGGGCTTCTTTGAATATGCCAGCTCCGCCGAGGATGAAAATGTCCCTGCCGAATTCCCTTCCTCTGGCAATGGCTTCATCAAGGGTAGGGACGACAATGACCCCACTGACAGGGACCTGTTTTGCTGAGACGACAATGGTGCTCCTGTTGGGAAGCGGCCTTGAGCCGATGGACTCAAACGTCCTCCTTCCCATGACCACGGTGTTGCCTTTGGTGAAGGAGCGAAACTTTGCTAGCTCCTGCGGGATGTGCCATGGGAGGCTATTACCCTTGCCAATCACCCTGTGTTTTGTCATTGCGCAGATGATGATGACTTTCATACCGCAACACCAAACTTCATTTTCGGATGAGGGTTGTAGCCTTTCAGGGTGATGTCTTCAAAGGTGAGCTTATGAAATGGCTTGTCGGCAATCTCTAGTGTTGGCAGCTCTTTTGGCTCTCTTTTCAATTGCTCCTTCAATCCTTCTATGTGGTTCTCATAGATATGCGCATCAATGATGGTATGGCCAAATTCTCCAGGCTCATAGCCGCATTCCTTTGCAAGCATCATAGTAAGCAGTGAATAGCAGGCAACATTGAACGGGATGCCTAAGGCAATGTCTCCTGAGCGCTGCGTCAAGTGGCAGTTGAGCTTGTTGCCAAGGACGCTGAAGCAAAAGGTGTAGTGGCAGGGCGGAAGCTTTGACTCAGCGGCGTTGCCAGGGTGCCATGCTGAGACTACCATCCTTCTTAGATTTCTCGTATGCGGATTCTTTTTAATCTCTTTCAGGGTGTCAATGATGTACTGGATCTGGTCAAATGTCTGCACCCCATCTTCTCCATTGGTTACCCACCTCGTACCCCATTTCTCGCCATCCAGCCCTTTAGCTGGCAGCGGAAACCTCCTCCAGAACCTGCCATAGGCTGTCTCTAATCTCCCTTGGGGATCTGCCCAGGCATCCCATATCTTTGTCTTTTCCCTCAGGTTTTTGATATGCTCTTGCCCTGAGAGATACCAGAACAGCTCATGCAGCATGGAATGGAAGTACATTTCCTTTGTCGTCAGCAGAGGGTATTTTTTGGAGATGTCTACCTTGTAGAAATAGGCAAAGCAGGATAAGGTTGTCATTCCTGTCCTGTTGGCTTTCCTCTGGCCGTTCTGCAGAACATAGCGTACAAGGTCAAGATACTCTTTCATGCAAGCAAACTCCTTTGTGCTCTGCCCCTGTCTCTCTATAAAAATGTTTTTGGCCTCGGTAATACTTCACCATCATGAAGCCTGCGACCCTGTCGCATGGCCAGAGACGCTAGTCTCGCTGGTCGCGAAAGCGAAGCTTGAGTGTACCCAGAAACGCAAGTTTCGCTG
>DUKR01000044.1:8256-12322 GCA_013329175.1 Candidatus Woesearchaeota archaeon | reverse complement strand
GCCAGAGACGCTAGTCTCGCTGGTCGCGAAAGCGAAGCTTGAGTGTACCCAGAAACGCAAGTTTCGCTGCCCACCTGCCTTGATTGCAGCGTGCGAAGGGCATCGCTCCCGAAAAAACGCATTCCCTAAAAACTCATTGCCAGCAGTTTCTTTGCCAAAAGCGGCGCTACTGCTCTCTCTCCTCCTGCCTGCGGTGAAATTGATGACAAAAATTCCGTCGTGCGCTGCATTGCCGCCCATCCTTCATGCCCGTAAGTAGCGGCGCGCTACACTGCGGCAATGGCCTGCTGGCCAACTGAGGCTTTTTTTGTTTACCTCGGAATGTGCAATGAGTGGATTGCCTGAAACGAAAGGGATGAGGTTACGCATTGTCTGTGGAAGTAATGGGAGGAGTGCTCATGCCTTTTTTTGAATGATTCTTTTTGGAATGCCAACCTTCCACGAGCCTGCCTGCCTTGATTGTAGCGTGCGCTCGGCATCAATCCAGGAAAAATGCATTCCCTAAAACGGGCATTGCCGACGGCTTGTTTTGCTTCTGAACACTTTGGCTTTGTTCATCCTTTATTTTGCGGCGAAATTGCTCATGGAAATTCCGTCGTGCACTGTACGCTTGCTCATCCTTCATGCCCGCAGGTGCAGCGCTCAATAATGAGGCGATGGCTGCAGCAAATGCCCTGCAGAAAGCGCAGCCTTTTTTGTTTTCACATTTTTTCTTCTTTTCTTTCCTCATTTTTCTTTTCTCCCGTAGGAAAGCGCAATGAGAGAATTGCCTGAAATGAAAAGAAGGAAGTTACCAGTTGGCTGTTGAAGCGATGGGAGGAGTGCTAATGCTTTTTTTTCTGATGAGTTTTGGGGGAATGCCGCCCTCCACCACAAGCCCATCCACTTTTTATCCCTCAAAGCCTCAACTCATGGCTATCCAACGATCCTGCTTACTTCCTCCCGCAGGGCAGTTCAGGCTGGTGAAATATTACTGGCTTCGGAATTTCAAGGGACACTGTGACATGGAAAGGGTGAAGCTGCCCACTGGCTGTGGAAGCGAAGAGACGGCAGCTATTGCCTCTTCCCTGATGGCCATTCCCTTCAAATCAAACGCAGAGGCATCTGTTATCATCACCCTCAACTCCTTTCCAAGCAGCGAGGGATTACCATGCACAACAACCTGCTTATAGCAGTAGTTCCTGCCAAGCATCGTCCCTGCCTTGCCAACTTCAGAAATCAGCACATTACCCTCCCAGCCAACCCATTTCCGGTTGTTTTCCAGAGCGATTCGATGGAAAAGGTCATGAACTGCCTTTGAGCGGGACTTTATTGCGTGTCCGGAGACTTTCTCCATATGCGAGGCTGCGGTGCCGGGCCTGGGCCAGAACTTGGAGATATTGATGACGTCAGGCTGAATCCTCCTGAGCGCTGTAATAGTGTCGGCAAACTGTTCATCAGTCTCTCCAGGGAAGCCGCAGATGATGTCAGTTGAAAGGGTGAGTTCGGGAACTGCCCTGCGGACTGCGGCGACAAGGGTGAAGAAGTCCTCGACAGTGTATCCCCGCTTCATCTTTTCCAATACATGGTTATTGCCTGCCTGCAGGGGGACGTGGAGGAACTTGTAGATCTTGGGATGCCTGAAAATCCCGACGAATGCAGGGAGGAACTGCTCAAAGAACAACGGGTTGGACATCCCAAGGCGCAGCCTGAAGTCATGGGGGATAGCTACTATCTGGCTGAGAAGCTCTGCTAGGTTACTATTGATGTCAAGGCCGTAGGCACTGGAGTCCTGGCTGGTGAGCCAGACCTCTTTTGCCCCGTCCCTGACTGCTTTCTCGATGTGAGAAATGATGTCGCGTGGTCGGTAGGAGTAGAGCTGGCCCCTGGCATATTTTGTCTTGCAGTAGGTGCAGTGGGAGAGGCAGCCATGGGAAATGGGGACAATCTCTATGAGCTGATTGTTGCGCACTTTTGGAAGGTTGAGCCTGCTTCTGTCCTCTCTTTCAAGGAAGGTGACAATGTTGCCGTTTGCCGTCTCGCTGACAGCCTCGCCAATCCTTTCTATCTGGTAGGTTCCGATGCGGGAGAACCTGTCAAGGCCTTTTCCTCCAGCCTGCGGGATGCAGCCGGCGACAACAACCTTCTTGCCCAGTGAATCAAGCTCAGCAAGCTTCCTGCGAAATGCTGTTTCAGTCGGCCCTTTTACGGTGCAGGAATTGATGACCACAACATCAGCTTCGCCCTCAGTGCTGACCAGAGCGTCACCCCTTTCTGCAAGCAGGCCCTTCATGACCTCGCTATCGGCTTGGTTTGCCGAGCAGCCCTGGGTTATGACATGGACGTTTACCATGGTGAAGAATGAGTTGCTGGGATCATTAAAAAGGTTTGGGCAGCAAGAATCAGAGCTGACCAGGGATGAAAATGACATACTCCAAAAATAAATCCAGCTCGTGAAAAAAGAACAGCAAGGCAAAAATGTTTTTGAATACGATATTTATGGATGTCCAACTCACTTGAAAGGGCAGTTAACAATAGGAGATTTCACAAAATGAGACCTCAAGAATAGGGGGCTTAGTTCAAACTATCTTCAATGATTTTTATATCTTCTTTATTATTTAGTCCATACAATTTATAGATTAACTCATTTAGTTTTAATTCGAATTTATCAATATCTACTTCCATTTTTGTTTTTTCTTCAAATAAATCATAATAACCTTTTTTTGAGGTATCAGAATTAGCAACTTTTACACAGATTGACAAATAAGGCTTTTGAAGTTTCATCAATTCCAAAACTATTGAATTAATTTTCGCTCTTGTTTCTTGAGATGGGATAACTATCGGAAATTTATCCAAATCTACTTTCTTTAATTGAGGAGTAGCATCTCTATTTGTAATTGCAAAATTCCTATAATATACATTCATCAATGTAGAATTTAATAATCCGGTTAAGAAAATAAGGTCTTCTTTGTTTTTATCTTCTTCTGTATAAACAAAATAAAGAGATTGCTCCGGGAAAATTCCAGAATCGTCATATGTAGCGATTAAATCAATTCCAGTTTTTCTTAATAGAACTTTATATTTTTTACCCAGTTTTTCAACGTCTTGAGTCCCGCCAATAAGATTTCTCTTCTCAAAATTAAACCACCATTTTTTTGATTTTGAGAAATGATTAATATTTTCTCCTTTCAAGACATGAATCTGACTTTGTTTTTCTTGATCATGTGTAAGGCTCCCTGGACTAGCAATAAATCCTACTTTTGATTGAAATAAATCAGTAAGATTCTTGACATCACTCTTACTTCTTATTCTTTCAAATATGCTTAAGGTCTCTTTCTTGACAAAAAATAATGCGGAGCCAGAGTTTAAACTATAAGTTTTCTGAGGAATTTTATAAAATTCGGGATGAGGATACTCTGCAATCTCAACAGTATTATTATTTGGTTTTCTATTTTGGATTATAAAGACAACAGTATCTCCAATAATACCTGGAAATTTAGGCTTAAACCATAATTTTCTTATTGTATAATTCTCAAGTATTTTTCTTCGTAATTCTTTAAATTGTTCATTATAACAAATTCTATCAGGAACAATAAAACTAAAAAGTCCGTTTTCAGATATTAACGATAACCCCTTTATAATAAATATTTCATACATATTCGGCCTATATGTATCACAATCATAGGTTTTAAAATAATAATTTAGTTCTTCTTCTGAAATATCTATGCTTTTATGCTTTCCTTTAATTGAGATCCAAGGTGGATTTCCAATTACAATATCAAATTTATAAGGAAATTCTTTATCCCATTCAAAAGCATTTTTAGGATCAATTATTTTGTCGCTAATTAAACTATTGCCTTGCTTAATGTTTTTGTTCAATTCATTAAGCTTCATTTCTTCCTGAATTGTTCTAAGCCATAGATTTATTTTTGCTAATTCCACAGCTTCAGGATCTAAATCAACTCCATGTATATGTTTATGAAGTATAACTTCATTAATTCTTGCGACAGATTTATCATCAATAAACCATGAAAGATTGTTTGTCTTTCTTTTTGATTCTTGTTGTTTGTTGAAATCACGATACTTA
>DUKR01000044.1:0-8111 GCA_013329175.1 Candidatus Woesearchaeota archaeon | reverse complement strand
TCAATAATCTTAATGGAAAATAATTTATCCGGATTTTCTTCTAAATATAAATTAATTGTATTCTGAATGATAAAATCAACAATATATTGAGGGGTATAATATTGTCCCATTTCTTTTCTTACCCCGCTATCTACCTTTTCAACTAGCTTTCCTCTTTTGGTTTCATGTATTATCGTCCCCAAAAATTTTTCATATATACCTCCTAAAACATCAGCATCTAATTTTGAGAAATCTACCTGATCTTCTTCCCCATTTTCGTGCTTAATATAATACATAAGATAAATTACTTTTTCTAATGATTCACTATCAATTTTAAGCTCTTCGCAGGGGTGTGGCTTAAATAATTCACCGTTATATACCTCGTTGATTTCCATAAATAATTCTTTTATTTCATTCATTAATGGCTTAATCTTCTGAGATATTCTTTTCTTGAATATATTTACTCTATCTTCAAGAATTCTGCCATGGTCAAACTCCTTAAAGAAACGCCTATCTTCTGCAACTCTGATAAACAAAAACCTATTAATTATCTTATGCGCGTGCTCTCTTGCTACTTTAAAATCATCAATTTTATTTAAATGAAGTATAGAATCTATTAAGAACTTTCTTCCTTTAATGATGTTATCGATAACTTCTTCGCTAACTGGTTTTTTTACTTCACCTTTTGAAGCAAATTTTGCTAAAATAGTATTTTCTTTAATTTCATTATAAGATAGAAACCACAATCTTTGGTCAAATAAATTTTCATACTGGTTGATATGTACTGAAAATAGAAGTTTTCCTTCTGAACTCTTGGAAAGTATAAAAGGATCATAAACTCTTATCTCTTTTCCATTAGTTAGAATACAGGCTCTTACTTGCTTGTAATAACCATACTCCAAAGCTTGTTTTATATATTTTGGATTATCTAGTGATTCACTAAATGCTTTTGCTTCAACTACTACTTTTTTTTCACCATTAATATATAAAACATAATCTGGTATTTTTGTTCTATCTTCAACTTTAACAGAATCTCTTCTTAAGACTTGGTCAAAGTTATCTATGTCCCAATTTAATATTTGAAGAATTCTTTCGATAAATCTTTCAGTATTTCTTTCATCTAAAGAGTGCTCTCTATCCTTTATTTTAGTAGTGTATTCATCTACTAATTCCTTTATTCTTACCTTTGATTCCTCTTTAGTTAATTGTCTTAAAACCATCCTATATTCAAAAGAAGAATTCGATATATAAATGTTCTTGCCTCTCGCACAAATATTCGAAAGAGGCACGGCATTCATCCCACAGATATCCTAAGAAATTGCAAGGCAATTTCTGGGGCACCAAAAAATCCAAGGAAATTTTTTAGTGTGCTCAGAAATCAATGATTTCTGGCACTCAAAAATCTCTGATTTTTGTTGAATATGTGGGTATTCTGCCTACGATTTTATAACAGCCATTTGGTGATGGGCCTCACGGTCCTGATTGGAGGGGTGCAGTTTGTGGTTGATGAGCTAGGGAACATCGTTCTGGCGTTGCTGTGAGCAAAAGGATTAGAGAAAAGGGAAGCAGGGCTCCTCTTTGCGTATAAAATATTCAATTTTTCGGCACATGGACTTAAATCCTCCTTGATATCTGAAGCAGGCATGAGGCTTATCACAGCAATAACTGCTGCCCTGCTCATGTATGGCTGCGCCGCTCCAAGCTACCATGCTTCAAGATATGCCGGCGGTGCAGCAGCAGCTCCGATAATCAGAGCTGCTCGTCCAGTGCCTGCCCTGTTGCCGTCACAATTGAATCCTGAGGGATGGACGCCCCAATCAAGCATAGCAGGTTATCTGCCAAGGCAATACCGCGTATCACCTCAGGACGGCGACGTTGTCATCTACCAGCAGACTTATGTCTCGGGCAATGGCAATACGCCTGACATCTTGGTAACTGCAACCCTCTTAGAGGAGGATGGGCACTACTTCCTTCTTGCTGCTTCAGCACGATTTGACACGAACGGAAATGAAATAACTGACAGGGAGATCATCTTTCAAGATTGCAATGGAAACGGCATTACACCACGGGAGATGAGACTTCAGGACACAGGCTTTACTTTTTCAAAAATCATGGACCTAATCGCAAAAGAGCCATTGAGCAGGGTAGACATCAGGGGGCCAGTGCAGCACAGGCTTGAAGAGATGCTTCGCTCACCTGAATTCCTTAACTATCTGAAATTTACTCCTAACTGAAGGGGCCAGTCCACGCTAAATCAACGCAATTTCACATAAGCGTAAATTATTAATAGGTCAGAATGAAGCAACACGTCATGAGAACTCCCATCATTGCAGGGAACTGGAAGATGAACCAGCTCTCGGGACAGGCATGGGAGCTAGCTAAGGGCATCACCGAGAAGGTAGGGTCCATGGGGGACAAAGAGGTGGTACTGTGCCCTCCCTTTACTTCTCTGGCAACGGTGTACTCCATCATCAAGGACACTCCTCTGAAGCTTGGGGCTCAGAACGCATATTGCGAAAAGAAAGGAGCATTCACAGGGGAAGTGTCGCCAGGCATGCTCAGGGATGCAGGCTGCTCCTATGTGATTTTAGGCCATTCAGAGCGGCGGCTGATTTTCGATGAAGACGATGAGCTTATCAATCAGAAGGTGAAGATATCCCTTGCGACAGGGCTGAGAGTCATCCTGTGCGTGGGCGAGACGCTTGAGCAGAGGGACCAGGGTAACGAGGAGGCAGTCGTCGCAAGCCAACTGGAGGGCTCTCTTGCTGACATCAGCGATGAGGACATGACTGCTGTTGTGATAGCCTATGAGCCTGTATGGGCCATCGGGACAGGAGAAACTGCAACGCCGGCTGAGGCGAACAAGATGCATGCCTTCATAAGGAAATCGCTCTCCATAGTGTTTTCCGAGAAGGTAGCTGAGGAGACGCGCATCCTGTATGGCGGCTCTGTCAATCCTGACAACGTGAAGGAACTGATGGAGCAGGAGGAGATTGATGGGGTGCTTGTGGGCGGCGCATCATTATCTGCTGATTCATTTGTGCAGTTGGTGAGATATGAGCTGCAGGCGGCTTGATAAGGCTAGAAATTCCTCTTTCTTCAGCCCCGCTTTCCCTCTGAGTTCAAGCAGTAGTCTCAAAAGTGTGAACCAATTTTGAAATTGAACAACTATTGCACAGCCACGAAACCATTAAATAACCCCTACCCCAAGGCAGATGCACCATGAACATCACCTCAGTCAAAGCAAGAGAGATCCTCTCCTCAGGAGCAGTGCCATCCCTTGAAGTCAAAGCCATGCTTTCTGATGGCTCAATGGGTGTAGCTAGTGTCCCCTTCGGCGCATCGGCAGGCATTCACGAGGCATTCGTGCTGCTTGACCATGACAAAAAAAGGTTCATGGGAAACGGCATGCTCAAGGCAATCAATAACATCAACAAGGTGATAGCTCCAAAGCTTAAAGGAAAGGACGCAGCAAAACAGATTGACATTGACAATCTCATGAAGAAGCTTGACGGGACGCCAAACAAGTCGCGCTTAGGCGCAAACGCCATCCTTGGCGCCTCAATGGCAGTAGCAAAAGCAGCCGCAGCCTCAAAAAAGATTCCTCTGTATGCCTACATAAGAAAAGCCTTCGGGCTGCCCATAAGGGTGTGGACGCTGCCTAACCCCATGATGGTGGTCATAGAAGGCGGAAAGCACGCAGACAATTCTACAGACCTTCAGGAATACATGATTACTCCTTACGGCAGGAGGTCAGCAAGAGAGAACGTGCGCATGGGGATAGAGGTTTATTTCCATATCAGGAAAGTGCTGAAATCTGAAGGGTATAATACCAATGTGGGAAACGAGGGAGCCTTTGCGCCTGTCGGCCTGCAAACCAACGAGACTCCTCTGCGGATCATCCTGGAAGGCATCATGCGCTCAGGCTATAAGCCTGGAAAGGACGTGGGCATCTCCCTTGACCCGGCAGTATCGGAAATTTTTGAGGAGGGCAGGTATATCCTCAAAAAGGAGAATAAGAAACTCACCTCAAAAGAGATGGTCGCATATCTTGAGGGCTGGATAAAGAAATATCCTGCTATCGTCACCCTTGAGGACGGCCTCGCAGAAGACGACTGGGAGCACTGGCCGCTGCTCAACAAGGCAATGGGAAAGAGGGTAGCAATTGTCACCGACGATCTTACCGTCACCAATCCTGAACGCCTCCAGCGGGCAATTGACACCGCGTGCGGCAATGCCATTCTCATCAAGCTCAACCAGATAGGGACGCTCTCCGAGACGGTTGAGACCTGCATGCTTGCAAGAAAGCATGGCTGGATAACTATCGTCTCTCACCGGGGAGGCGGCGAGACCAATGACACCTCCATGGTTGATGTTGCAGTCGCAGTTAATGCAGCAGCGATAAAGGTCGGCCCGTCAAGAGGAGAGCGCGTCTGCAAGTACAATCGCCTAATGGAAATTGAAGAGGAGCTGGGGAAGAAGGCGACGGCAGCAGGAAAGGGATTTAGAAGGATTACGTAGTATAGCTTCTTGTTCCTTCTTCTTATAGCAAAGTGCAGTAATAATGAAACTTTTAGATATGCACTTTGCTATACTAGCAGAAAACACAAATGTCAAGAACCGCGATGCGTGTTCTTGAGCATGCTCAGAAATCGCCTTTTGATTATGATTCTTGCGATTTCCGACATGTTCGATAATTAATGTTTTCTGCTATTATTCTCTTGCATCCTTCCACAGCATCCTAAAATACTTCAGGTAATCATCGGCAATTATCCTGTTGTCAACCAAAAAAACAGTGAGCTTATTCCACAGCACGTGTGCAACCTTATTGCCAAACACCCAGATGACCATAGGGCTCGCAAATTGCTCGGGAAGATACCGCACTTTTGTTTCAGGAAGCCTGTTGAATTCCATTCCCCTTGTCTTCTCAATGCTCAGGTGATGCCTTCTGATGCCAGCTTTCACCCGTTTCCTGTCCCATGAGGAGAATAAAGAGGGGTGGGCCCTCATGAAATTTGCATTCGCCCCGATAAGGTACAGATCGCTCTTTTCAGCAAGCACCTGCTCGTAGAGCAACTCAATTCCCTTCCCTCCTGAAAACGTCTGCACCTCAGTGTTCCACAGCAGGTCATAATACGCCCTGATGGCAGAGACAACCTTCCTGTCCTGGATGAGAAACCCGACAGGCTCGCTCTCCCACAAAGAGATGTACAGCTTGTCCTTGTAGAAGGTCATCTGCAATGGAGAGCGAAAATCAGGAGGGAGATACCTGTACCTGCCCTCCTCAAGCTTGAGGTATTCAGGATAGGAACGCATGTTATTATTCAGGAGCATATTCACATGGATGCCCTTCTCCCTTCGCTTCCTGTGATACTCATGAAAAAAATCCCTTATTTCAGGAAGTTTTTGATACCCCACGTTGGTGTTGAGGACATAATACTCTTCGCCTCTTTTAAGGTCAGTTAGGATGTTTGTGAAGAACTTCTTTGCAGCATCTGCCCCCTCATACACCATCACCTTCTGGCTCCACAACGCCTCAAAATACGACTTAAAGCTTTGCGCTACGTCCTTGTTCTTGATTTCAACCGAGATAGGATTCTCGCTTGGGACACCGATGATGGTAGTATCTTTGAATACTTCAATCCATGAAGGCGTGCTGAGGTTCATCGGCATGTATTTGGCAAATGCCCCTGAAAATGCATTTCTGTTCTCAATCTCCCGATGGCTGACATCCTGGTTGAAGAGGATGCGCGTGGTAATGCCTGCTTTTTCCCTGCGCTTATGATAGTCCTGCCAGTAGTTCTTCAGCTTCTCTGAAGAAAGGAGTGATGCCCCCATGAAGAAGAATTCATCGCCCTTTTTCAGCTCGGTCAGGGTTTTCTCGTGAGCAGTCTTGACGCCCTTGAATCCCTCGTAGATGTTGACCTCCTGCTTATGCTCAGCAAGCTCCTGCTTCAGGAGGAGCCGCGGAAGGATTGACTCTACCTCTTTTGCCTGCGACTGTATCTTCTGCTCTTTCTCCTTCAGGTAGTCAAGTATTCGCGTTGGAGTTGCGGCCTCAAAATATTTCCTGTTCTCGCGGATGGCATACGACACAAGCCCCTTGTCAACCAGGCGCTTAAGGATGTCATACACCTTTGAAGACGATACCTTTGCTTTGTTAATGATTGGGCCAACGGTTGAGCTGCCAAGTTCAAGCAACGCGAAATAGGCAGCAATCTCCCCCTTGGTCAGGCCTATCTCCTCAAGCAATTGGGCTTCCATAGCGATGGCAGAGGCGCAGGAGTATATCAATATTTCTATCTCTACCCCCTTAGGGGGAGATTAATCTTAAATAATTAGGAGTACTCTTAAGAGGCAACAAAATGAGGTAATGGGAATGAGCCAGTTCAAACATACACTGCTTGCTTATGCGATTGCAGCAATAACAGCATTCGCCTCAACTGCCAAAGCAGAAGAGAGTGGCCTGCCAGCCATCAGCCTCTACAGCAAGACAACACAGCAGGAAACAGACCAGCACCTGACAAGAATAGACATTGGGGCCAGCAGAGGTGGTAGTGGTATCACTGCAAGATTTGCACAAAGAGGCGGCAATGCAGAGACTGACACAGGAGGCATGCTCACTATTGACAGCTTCTCACTGTTTGGCGTAGTATCAGTTGCAGGCGATGCATGGAAAGCAGGATTCTCCTCTACGAATGGCGATACCTATGCTGGATTGGTAGGTGGGAATAACGATGGAAACAGCTTCATCCATACATACCTGCAGCAACAGATGGGAACTGATTTATGGCTTGCAGGGGCAGTCACAAGCAACGGTGATGGAGTATGTGATGGAAAAGCCTATGCCGTAATTGACATTGACCTGCTTATGCTCAGCGCAGGCTACCTCGGGAATGATACTCTTTTTGAAGGCTTTAGATTCAAAGGAGTCAACACCCCTGGAGCTACCGCATTTTTCACCCAAAATGTTGAGACAGGTGCGCATTCAGGGCTGCTTGTCGCAGGGACTCACGCTAAGATGGGAAAAGCAGGATATGTTAACCCTGTCCTCCTGCAATTCACAAACCTTGATGGCAGATATGATGGTATTCCCACAGGCAATGACTTCTTCATTGACAGCCTTTTTGAACTATGGGAACACGCATCTTCTGGAGAACAAGGGATGTGGGGAGCTGCAACTGCGCTGCGGTATAATGTTGGCCCAACAGACAGGTTCGCCTATGATACTGAGGTCAACGTTGCCCATGATTTCACCGAAAACGTAACAGGATGGGTGGGAATTGGCTATGGCAGCACCAGCAGTCATGAACAGGCACGGGTGCAGGCAGGGCTTTCTGCCAGATTAGGCGGGAGTTTAATCAATGTAAACGTCGTAGCATCTGACCAGGACATAAAGGGCACTGTTGAGCTGCAATTGAAGTTCTAAAATTATTTTTTTTTATAAAATAAGGGTAGGGCTGGCAGTATTAAAGAAGGGTAGTCTAAGGGCGAAGTTGCCTCAGCAACATTTATATTGCCACTGTTTTTGACCGTGATGCAGAATCAGTTAAGCTGAAGCCAAAAATCCCCCAAAATATTCCCATGGGGAATAATATCGCTTTGCTTTTTGCCACAAAAAATTCCTATGATGACAATTTTTGCCAAAAATCCGGCTCAGATAAGATCAATCTGCATCACGGTTTTTGACAGGAAGAATGGGAACTATTTCTCACTCAGGCAATGGGCATCGCTCCCGAAAAAATACATTCCCTAAAAGCTCATTGCCGACAGCTTCCTTGCCAAAAGCGACGCTACTGTTCTCTCTCCCTCTGTCTGCGGTGAAATTGCTCATGGAAATTCCGTCATGCATTACCCCTCGCACTCCCCCTTAATTCCCGCAGGTGCAGCGCTCAGGCCTAATGCAATAGCCTGCTCAGCACTCAATACTTAGGCGATGGCTGCAACAAATATCCTGCAGAAAGCGCAGCCCGAGCCTTTTTTGTTATCACTTTTCTTTTTCCACTTCTTTTCTTTCTTCATTTTTCTTTTCTCCCTCGTGATTTCAAAGTGCACTATGCCCTGCAATGCAAAGGATGAGGCTACACCTTGGCTATGGAAGCGATGAGAGGTATGGCTAATGCCTTTTTCAT
>DUKR01000094.1 GCA_013329175.1 Candidatus Woesearchaeota archaeon | reverse complement strand
CTTTGAAATTCCGAGGGGGAAAAGAAAAACGAAGAAAAAAAGTGATAACAAAAAATGCTCTGGCTGCCGCTTGCTGGCAAGGGCATTTGTTGCAGCCATCGCCCCAGTATTAGAGAGCTGCACCATTGAGAATTAATAGGGAGTACGGGGGGTAATGCACGACGGAATTTCCATAAGCAATTTCACCGCAGGCGAGAGGAGGAAATAAAAATAAAGGGATGGGATTGCTGTGTTGCATAAATAAAATGGCAGTTTTTTCTTCGTTTCTTTTTGGTTACATGGATTTCATGAGAGCTCCCGCTATGCCTCAGCATAGTTGCACATCCTGTCGTATGCCCAGAATCTCCTTTTCAGCTCATGCGCCATAGTTTTGATGTTTTTTCCTTTGGTTCCTTCACCAAATATCCGCTTCACTGCTGAGAATATGCCTTCTGTTCCTGGCCAGCGCATACCATATTCCGCGTCTTTTGCCCACTTACGATAGTCTTTCTTCCGATACTTAAGGACTTCCTGCCTTCTCCTCCAAGAGCCGTTTCCATCTTCATCAACACTGGCATTTTTTCGTATCTTAATCCCTGATCTGATACCATACTGGTCAAGCAGGTCAAACAGTGCGTGGACGTCAAATGCTCCATCACCCCCAAAATCCTCTATAGTATAGCCCAACCGTACCAAAGATTCCAAGTGAGACATCGCAACCTCAGGCTCCGAGTCTCCCTCCCCGTCGACAGAGACGTCGATGTCAAGAAGTTTTTTCCCGCGGGAATTAGAAGTGGTAGTCACTTTCAGGTACTTTTTCTTTCCGTCTCCATACAATGTCTCTTTGTATTCCCCCCTGCTGGTCATCTTGAACCCTGTGCCATCAGTTGCGGCGCTGATATCTCCTTCAGTGGGAAGGATAAAAGCGGTATCAATCTTGTTGATCCTTCTGCAGATAGTAGAAAAATCGCAGTACTTCGGAAGAGAAGTATACCTGCAAAGCCTGCGGCAGATGCCTTCAAGGCCGCGAACGTTTACCCACTGCTGCAAGATAGCGAGAAATCGTATAAGTGACTCAGGAAATTCATACGGTGCCCCACACTTTCCCCTGTTCATTTCAGCAATCTCCTTGTCCCAACTCTTTATCCACTCAAGGTCAAGGAGGAACATGCCCCTCACGACATACTTTTCGTTCTCCACTTTCCAGTCTCTTGTGTCAACAAACGTCTTGCCCCATCGTTTCTTTTTTGCCATGGAAACACCTCATACTACTCGCTACGTTTAATAATAAACGTAATGTTTATATACTTTGCCATCCTTTACCAGCAAAATGAAGAAAAAAGTAATCATACTGTATGACCTCAAAGACAAAACACAGGTAAAGAAGGTGCAGATACTGAGGAAATTGTTTGGTTATCGAGATACATCTAACTATAGCTACCAATATGAAAGAGAGGGTGCTTTAGCAAAAGTGAGATGTAAGCGATACAAGAAAGCAATCATTGAATTAGATGATTCTAAAGACTTAGCGAAAGTAATGGAGGTTCTGAACCAGTTGAAAATTAAGGCAGAGGTGGCAGAGTTGAGATAATTATGCAACACAGCGGGTATTCTGCCTACGTTTTTATGATACTATCATAGAGTAGTATCTCAAAACCCTGCTATTTTTTATACCTGACTTTCCTATCTGGGGGAGTGGCAAAAAAAGAGAAATTCAAGACCATGCATAATGTGTTTGACCATTTCACCAATAGGGTCATTGATAAGCTCATCAATGAGGGGCACTTTGAGGGTCTGCAGAGCCCTCTTTTCGTAGGGAAAGAATCCAATGTGTTCTCCGCTCTGACTGCAACAGGCGGCTACGTCGTGGTGAAGATCTACCGCCTTGAGGTGTGTGATTTCAATAAGATGTACGATTACATCAGGTACGATCCGAGATTCCCCCGCATGAAGAGGAACAAGCGTGACATCGTCTTCTCATGGGCTCAGAGGGAGTACCGTAACCTTCTGAACGCGAGAAAAGCAGGAGTTGCTGTTCCCATGGTGATGACCGTCAGGGATAACGTGCTTGTGATGGAGCAGGTTGGCATAGATTCCCCTGCACCAAAAGTGAAGGACGCTCCTCCTCAAAAGCCAGAAAATTTCATGGGTATTGTGATTGCCCAGATGAAGCTTCTGCATAAGGCAAGGCTTGTGCACGGGGACTTGTCCCAGTTCAACATCCTGAATCTCGATGAGCAACCTGTGCTCATTGACTTTTCACAATGCTCTGATTTAGGGCATCCACGCGCGCGGGAATTTCTTGAGCGGGACGTGAGGAATGTATGCAGGTATTTTGCAAAGCTTGGAATCAGAAAGGAAGAGGAAAAGGTGTTCCGCGAAGTGATTTCGTGAGTATGCATTCTCTATCAATAGGTTCATAGTCATTGGGCTTATTGCACGGGTACTGCTCTCATCCCCTCCATACAAACAAAGGAAGGCAAGGCAAAAGCCAAATAAAAGGGAAGCCCGGCATCAAAGCAGGCCAGGACCCCTTGACCAAATTCTCCAGCAATCAGGAGAGGCTATCATTCACCCTAAAACCATGCTCCCTGATAGATGCTCTCTTCACCCTTACCCATAAAAGGAGAGAGCATGATGGTGATGAGGATTTCATCATGCTTGCAGAAAAGGCCTCGTGTCCTTAAATCGTTCTAGCCATTCTTTTTCTTGTTGAAGATAAAGGAAAAACGTCCCATTTTTATAGGACGCCTTCCCTTTAGTCATTGTTTCGATGACAAGAGTAATACTTCACTATCCTGAAG
>DUKR01000083.1 GCA_013329175.1 Candidatus Woesearchaeota archaeon | reverse complement strand
CCATCCAAATGAGAGTTATCACCAATACACTTATTGAAATTTTTTTTAACAACATATTTTGATGATATAGCACAATTTGTATGGACCCACAGATAAGTGATGCGTATGCTGCTGAAAATAAGAGGTAAACTGGTATAGGTGTAAATGTGCATGGTAAGGAGCTATAAAATCCAAAGGATAGGTGGTCAAGATAGGATTGACTAAATATTGTGATTATTCCTATAATTGAGAGATATAGGGGATTAAACTTATCCCTAAAGTAAGGTTTAGGTTTGGTCTTCTTATGTTTGATTAATAGGGCCATACCCAGAAAGATTATAAATGAACCTAACATAGGAACCAACAGAAAGGCGCTATCCTCGCATCCTGCTCCCATTAATTTTTATTGAGGTATAATGTTTATAAATCTGGTGTATTCCTGGAGAACAAGAGAACAACACCTTTCCCTCAAAAAGAATATAAATGGCCTGCTGTTCTGCTAGCCCATGATATCAGTCATTGGTGCTGGACCTGCAGGCTCGTTCTATGCATTCAAGGAAAAGCACGATGAAGCCCATATATTTGAAGAGCATCCTGAAGTGGGCAACCCTATTGCCTGCACAGGCATCCTGACTGACGCAGTTGACCAGTTTATCAACATCCCTGACGATTTAGTCATCAGCAAAATCAGGCAGTTCAAGTTGATAGCGCCATATGGCCAGTCTGTGTATGTTGACCTCAAAAAGACCAACCGTGTCCTCCATCGCGCTCGATTCGACCAGTTCCTGGCTGAGAAAGCAGTAGATGCCGGTGCGCACCTTCACCTCTCAGAAAAATTTATCGGCTATAAAAAAAAGGCTAAAGGGCTGTACATGGTAAAGACGGACAAAGGCGAATATGAAACTAGCCAGATAGTTGGAGCTGACGGCCCCTATAGTGCTGTTGCACAGGCAGCTGGCATCTATGGAAAAAGGGAGTTTGTCAGGGGCTGGCAGGCTCGATGCGAATTTCCAGATTTGGAAGAGGGGGTGACAGAAGTCCACCTTGGCCTTGGCGAATTTTCTTGGGTCGTCCCTGAAGACGACAAGATTGCCCGCGTGGGGGTCATTGGAGCAGATACACACCTTATCAAAAGAGACTACCATAAGCTCCTTGGAGCAAGCAAAATCATCGAGGACCAATCCGGCATAATACCCCTCTACAATCCTAAGCAGAAACTGCGCAAAGGAAAAGAGGACATATTCCTTTTGGGAGATGCAGCTACGCACGTCAAGGCAACAACCTACGGCGGCATCATCTACGGCATGATAGCAGGCAATTATCTGGCACAGGACAAGGAATCATTTATCCGGAATGTCAACAAGAAGCTTGCAAAGGATCTGTGGATATCACTGAAGATGAGGGAGATGATGAACTCCATGACTGAAGAGCAGGCAAACGAGATGCTTGAGATCTTCCAGAAGAAGGAGAACAATGCAATCCTTGCTGCAGGCGACAGGAACTTCCCAAGCAGATTCTTGGTGCAATTGCTGATGAAAGAGGCAAAGCTCTGGAAATTGGGGTTTGGCATCTTCAAAAACCAGATGTTTGGGAAATAGGTACTACTTCACCGTGTTGAATCTGCCTGCCTTGACTGCAGCGTGCTCTCGGCATCATTCCCTAAAAATGCCCCGTGTCCTTAAATCGTTCTTGGCCTACTATTCCCTCGAGGAGGATGGAAGGCTCTGGGAACGATAGTAGGACACTAAGTAAAAAGGGCATCCCAAAATAATCATTGCCTACGGCTTCTTTCTCATCCGAGCCCTTTATTTTTCTTCCCTCCTTTGTTTGTGCTGCAAATCCTGATGTTGGTAATTCCGTCGTGCACAGTGCCCACGCCCATCCTTCAACCGCGCAGGTAGCAGCGCGCAACGCTGAGGCGATGGCCTGCCTGCGCTCAATACTGAGGTGATGACTGCGGCAATGCCCTGCTGCCTGCACAGCCCGAGCCGTTTTTGTTATCACTTTTTTTCTTCACTCTTTTTCTTCGTTTCTTTCTTCATTTTTCTTTTCTCCCGTCGGAAAGTGCAATGAAATGATGACCTGAAACGAAAAGGATGAGGTTACGCATTGGCTGTGGAAGCGATGGGAGGTATGGCTAATGCCTTTTTCATAATGAGCTTCTGGGGAATGCCAAATGAGAAATGTCCATGGCCTTACTTGCTGAAACTTTCAGGTGAGTGAAGGAGTACGGAAATAGCGATCAGTACGAATGAAACCCTATTGCGCAACTGGCCATCTTCTCGTAGAACCGCATGTCAGGCGCCTTCCTTTTTGATTCGAAGATGATCAGGTTCAGCCCTTCCCAGAACAAGAACCAGCCAGCTGGCTCAAGGATGACAATTAGAAGCGTCAGCAGAAATGCCTGCTTCGCAGTATAGATAAGAATGAATGTCGTGATGACCATGAAGCAGAAGCCAAGGATGATGAATAGGGCTCCCTGCCTGATAACGGCCTGCCTTTCTCTCTGGAGGGACTCATAGAATTTGGTGAAATAGTCCCGCAGCCTTCTACGGATGACATTTTCAAGCCCTGGCTTTCGCTTTGCAGCAGGCAGCAGCAGCAGAAGCTCAAGGCTGCCTGATGCCTTGTCCTTCACCGCCTTTTTAGCCTCCACCATAAAATCGTCTGAAAGCCTTCGCTGGGAGTATGGTCTGGGATCAAAGTCTGAGAAGAGGTCGTCATAGCCGTCAAGCAGCAGGCTCACATGAGCAATCTTTCGCAACAGCTGCTGCTCGCCTTCGTTCAATGGGCTAACCTGAACCCTGCTTTCAGCCATGAAAAATTGCTACGGGCAAAGGGATATTTAAGGCTATAGAAATATAAGGAATATGGATGTCCTGTAGTGTGGGAATCAAGAGAAGAAAACTCATTCAGAAACAATAACAACAGCATTCACGACGCCATCCTGCCCTGGCCGTGAAGTCACCCTGACCTTCCCCATCTCAGTGTCGAGGACTGCTCCCTTTGTGATGATATTTCGCCTTACGTAGTTGCTGTTTGCAGGGTTCTCAGCAATAGTCTTGATCTTGGCTTTCCTGTAGGCCTTTGCCTCGGGGTCATAGACGTTGGCTGCCTCCGCTGCAAGAAGAATGACCTTCTGGTGTGCACCCATGACGCGTATGGTGCGCTTGCGGGATGCTTCCTCAAGCTTAGTGTTGGTAGGCTCCCTGCCAAGCTCATAAAGCTTCTTCTTCCTTGCTGCAATGTAGCGCCCGCCGCTCTCCTTTCGCTTAGGCCTGAACTGTGAACGTGCCATGTGGATTTCTGGGAACAGACATCACTTTATAAATGTTTAGGTGGGTGATTTTGCAGTTTTTCGCCTCAGAGCAAGGGGCTGGCAGCAGCGTTTCTGAACAAGCTTTATATACCACGCCGCCCAAAATCAACGTATGGCAGACAGTGATATTTTGACATTTGGAAAGACGGTGCTCAAGTCCCTCTACCCTCACGGCTACAAAGACCTTCATCAGAGGACTACCGCTCAGGCAATCCAGTATTTCTTCTCCCTCCTCATCCTCCTGTTTGTGGCAGCGGCAGTACTCAGCCTTCCCGCCATGCTCTCCTTCCCAAAGGCAATAGATGAAAAGCTCTCGCTGTTCGCTGAATTCTCAACGGACTGGAGCATTGCAACAGATGACCCTGTCTTCATCCCCCAGAAACAGCCTATTGTCACCTTTGACTCTAATGATGAGGTCAATTTCACTAAAGGACTCATCTACATAACAAACGATGAGGTCTATTACAGGGGAAAGTGGAACAAGATACAGGCGCTCAATGCATCAGCCTTCAAGGAAATCTCAGGAGGGAATAAGCAGGTCACAGAATTTATTTTCGCGATAGCCATCTTTCTTCTTCCGACAGTCGCCATTGCCCTCTTCCTCATTTTCGCCTTGAAATATCTCTTTGCAGCAGCCCTCTTCTCGCTCTTGGGGTTCATCGGCATACTGCTCTCACGAAGCAGGCTCAGCTTAAGGGAATGCTTCCTTATGGCGCTGTATGCTACAACGGTCATGATGCTCCTTGACCTCCTGCTGTTCCCTTTTCAGTTTCAAGGATTGCTCATGCCCTTCAGCATCCTGTTTGGCGTAAGCTACGGCATGATCTCCCTTACCCTCTTCTTCATCCTTTACGCTCTTGCGCTTGTCGTGGCATCCGGGAAGCTGCACCTGCGGTAGCATTCTTGGTGATGAGGGCATAATGTTGAAGCCGCCAGTTGCCTATGCCATCGCAGCAGAGGTTGGCGCAAAGGCTCTTGAACTGGCCCGCACAAAAATGCTTGCGGTATTCTTGTGCATAAAAATAGATTTTTGGGGGGTGAAGCCCATTGGCGCATCAATGCCTTTTGGATGCTGTTTTCCTGTACGCAACAACGATAAAAAACACAAGGCACATCACCATGACAATCATCCCTCCAGGAGGAAGGTCAAGGTAGTACGAGAGCAGGATTCCGGCAACAAGGCTAAGTACAGCAATCACTGAAGAAATCACCATTGCAGAAAAAAAGCTTCTCGCCGTCTGAAGGGCAGTCGCTGCAGGAATCACCAGAAGCGCTGTCACAAGAACAATGCCTACAGCACGTATGCTGATGACAACGGCAAGAGCAGTAAGCACAGAGAAAAGAGTTACCAGAAGCCGCATCCGAACCCCTGATAGCTTGGCAAGCTCCTCATGAAAGGTGAGGAGGACAAGGCTCCTGTACCCCCAGAAGATGAACGAGGCAATAAGGGCAAGGACGCAGAAGATCAGCACCAGGTCAAGAGAGGAGATGGTAAGGATGGAGCCGAAAAGGTAGCTGAAGAGATTGACATTAAACCCATTCACCGCACCAATGATGACAATTGCAGTTGCCATTCCAAGAGACAAGATAACGGCAATTGCAGTATCGCTATATACCTTTGAGCGCTCGACAAGCCCCTGCATGAGCAGTGCGGCGATGAGTGCAGCAGCAATCGCAGCAACAAGTGGATGGATGCCCAACAGAAGGCCCATAGCAATGCCTCCAAAGGCTGCATGAGCAAGGCCGTCGCCAAGAAGCGACTGGCGGCGTAATACGAGAAACGGTCCCAGAAGGGATGCAGCAAGCGCTATTCCTATCCCTCCAAGAAGCGCCCTTTGCATGAATCCATACGACAGCAGTTCAAGCATTCCTCTAATGGTGATGGGAAAAGACGGCAAAGTCCTGCCCATACGCCTCCTTTAGCAGTTCATTAGCCTTGTGCGCAGGCCCCTGGCAACATACGTTATGATTTAGGCACAGCACGGTATCAACGTGACGCGACACCATCCCAATATCATGGGTGATGAGGACAATGGTGACCCCCTGCTCCATGTTTAGCTTTTTCAGGATTGCATAGAATTCATGCTGCGCGTTGGCATCAACCCCTACCGTCGGCTCGTCAAGGATGAGCAACCGTGGATGGGCATGCAACGCAAGAGCTATAAGCACCCGCTGTTTCTGCCCGCCAGAGAGTTCGGTGAACCGCTTGTCATGCAGCGAGCCAATGGAGAGCATGGACGCAGCCTGCTTGTTCCTTTTGCTGCAGCAAAGAGATAAAAGCTCTCCCACTGTCGCAGGAAATGTCTTGTCTACACCCACATATTGCGGGACATATCCAATCTTTTCCCATTCCCTGAACTTCTGAAGCGGCGTGCCAAAAAGAGCAACTGAGCCTTTCCACCCCTTCAGCAGGCCAAGGAGAATCCTGACAAGTGTGGTCTTTCCGCTGCCGTTTGGGCCTATGATCGCGGTACATTCCTGCTCGTACAGGGTAAATGAGACATCTTTTAGGACTGCATCTTTCTCATATGAAAAGGCCAATCCCTTTGCTTCAATGATGGGCTTTCTCATGAGCACTCCAGAGCCAGGCGAAGATTGGCAAGATTCTTCTCCATCAGTGAGAGATAGCCTGCATCAGCATCCTTTGTCCCCTCGGCAGGGTTCAGTTCAAGAGCCTTTGCGCCAACCTCTGCTGCGATGGCATAGGCAACTTTTGGGTCAACAAACTCCTCGTAGAATACATAGGCAATGTCATGCTCTCTGGCTTCCCTGATAAGCTCCTGAATCTGTTTAGGGGTTGGCTCAATTTCAGGCGACAGTCCGCCAACAGCAATCTGGGAGAACCCATAGGCATCAGCAAGATAAGTGAATGCCATGTGATTGACAAGGATAGTATCTTTTGCGCAATCGCTAAGCCCTGAACTGAAGGCTTCATCCAGCGCCTCAAGTCTGGCGATGTATGCCTCAGCGTTTGCCTTATACTCCTGAGCATGCTCAGGGTCAAGCTTCTGCAAGCCTTCTGATACCGTGCCTGCCATGATAATCATGTTGCGTGGCGAGAGCCAGATGTGAGGGTCAAGCCCAGTGTGCCTGTGCTCTTGAGCGGCAGTCTCTTCTTCATGCACCTCACTCTGCACTAGCTCCCCTGCATCCTCCTCTGTATGGTCATCTTCTTCGCTATTGATGAGTGGAACACCTATCCCCGCATCAATTATTACAATACCATTCCCTGCCCCTTCAATGAGCGTCTCTTCAATGCGCTCGAATTCAAGCCCAAGGCCAAGTGTGACAAAGCCGCCAGCCTCGCTCAGTCTCAGGATGTCGCTTGGCTTAGGCTCATAATCGTGTGGCTCTGCTCCCTGGGGGACGACAGAGAACGCCGTGGCATAGTCGCCTGCAATGTTTCTGGTCAGGTCGTAGAGCGGAAAAAATGTTGCTGCAATGGTTATCCTGCCTTCATCCGATTCCTGCTGGAAGGGTTCCTGCTGTGCGCAGCCAAAGGCAAGCAGCAAAAGTGGCATGCACATGCTGAGGAGCCTTGTTCTGGATTCCATAGCTTTAGAAAAAAAAGAAGAGTATATAAACTTATTGATAACAGCTATCAATATCTAATGAAGCATGTCGCAATGCAGACTACCCCAAAAATCCTCTCCTCTGCCCTGCCCTAACCACTAGGTCAGGGACCTTAGAGGTCTTTTTCTGCCTGATAGCTTTTAGGATCTCAGAGGAAAAAGAAAGGTGGGCCAGATCCTTCTCAACGTCGCCATGGACCAGGCCGATGGCAGGATGCAGCTTCTTTGGAAGAAGGGATAGTGACTCCTCATTGAAATACTTCAGTGCACAGCCCAAATCATAATGGAAGTTGGCATAATTGTTGGAGACAATCACGTCAACGTCCCTTGCTGTCAATGCCTGCAGCCCAAGAATCTCTGGAGGAAGCCCCAGAGAATACAGTGCAGCAGTGAAGCTGATTGCCCTAGGGAGGGAAATCCCTTTCAGCTCGCGGGAATATCCAAACAGCCCGATGTGCAACTTCCTCTTTCTTCGTGCAGGGACAAATGCAGCGACTTCATTGATGAGCGGGGCAAGATGGGTTACTGCATTGCGGTAGGCAGCAGAATACTTCTCAATAACCTTAAGACAGGCCTGCTCATCAACAGTAATCGGCTGCCTTTTTGGTGCAGAGCGAATCTTATTGATTGCATCAAGCGCGTCTTTTGGCTGGTGGTCATACTTGAAGGCTGACTGGATGGTAAAAGTATGTGCCCTTGCATACCCTTTCAGGATCAGGTCAACAGTCTCGGGCCTCAGATTCCCCCTGAACGGTGCAGAGCCCGCGCCTATGATGGGATAGATAGGGACAGAAGTTTTTTCCTCGACTGCCTTGAGCCTCTGCAGGGCAATCTTATTGAGCAGTACTGCCGACACTTGGCCATAGTTGATGGCAGGATCAGACCGTGCAAGCATCACCCGCTGGTACTCCACGTCTTTTCCTGAGAGATATGCCTTCGTCACCTCGCCTGCAGAGAGCAGGTGCTCCTTGTCCTCAAACAGCGGAATCACGTTGATGCTCTCAGGCTTGAATTCTCCAATCCACTTCGCTATGGTGATGTCGCCCTTTGATATTGCCTGTCCGCTCTTGCCTGAGACAAAATGCCTGTAGTAATGGTAGACCCGGTTTACCGAATCAGCAGTTGAGGCCATAGGCAGGATTACCTCATAGATAGGCGGCTTGTCATCGTTGTAGAACAGCTTTGCTGCATCAAAACTTCTGGGGATGCTCTCTAAAGTCTCAAGTAATATCTTGGCTTCGGTCTTCTCTACGGCTGGATTTGGCACTCGCAGGGTGAGACGCACGTCTTCACCAATGCGGTGCTGCTGAAAGAAAGACTCATAGGTTGTCAGAAGCTTCTTCACCACAAAGCTATCAACTTCCTTCCCTTCGCAGTCCCACATCTGCTCATCACAGTTCAGGTGCGCCAAAGCAAAGTAAGCCTCCTTGATCTCATCATCACCTGAGAGTTGGGGATTCTCGGCAAAGAAAGGGACGCTCACGTTGTCAGGATGCTGCGTTGACATGCACCTTGGTACGTTTGGATTGGCCATCAGTCTACGCAAGCATCGGGACCGCTATTTAATGATTGCTGATACTTTATGGACCATCAGAGAAGGAAAGGTAAAAAAATGAAATGTTCGCGGGCATATCTTCAAGCAAATTCCCTGTTATGATAGCCCCATGATAGCCCTGAGCCCTATGGTGATAAATCTCACGCCCCAAGCAAGCGTCACCATCCCCAGAACAGTAGAGATGACCTGGATAGGAGTAGGAGACAGGAGCTTTTGCGTCCGTCCTGCGGTGAGGAACAGGATGGTGGTAAGGGCAAGCACAATCAGCAGGGCAATGCCTGTGATGATCTTACCATAATCGCTGGTTGAGACGATTATAGCAGTGATTGCCGCTGGGCCTGTGAGAAGCGGGGTTCCAATGAGGGCAGCTATAGCCCTTGCTGAACTGGCCTTGACCGTATCAATATGCATCAGAGGATACCCCATCGCCATCCTCACTCCTAATATAGAGAGAATGACTCCTCCAGCTATCCTGAATTCATCAATGGTTGTTGAGAACAGGTCAAGCATGCTCTTGCCAAACACCAGTACAACAGCAGAGAGCGCTGATGCCACAAGCACAGCATACAGCACAGTCTTGAGCCTCTCGGTTTCCTTCATCTTGGCTGAGGCAGCCAAAAACACCGCTAAACTTGCCAGTGGGTCAAATATAACCAAAAAAAGGATGACCAACTGCACTAAGTCGGTTATCATAGGCTTCCTGCATGGTTGAGGGGTTATATAAGCCTGCTGGATAACCGTGACATCCAAATACTTGAG
>DUKR01000063.1 GCA_013329175.1 Candidatus Woesearchaeota archaeon | reverse complement strand
CAAATCTCATTGCTATCATCAAATGCCTGACTAAATACCACGCTTATCTTATAATTCATTTCATCCCCCAACACGTTCAACGTCCTTAGCCAGAATACAGCTGCTCTGCTGTTGTCTATCCTTTTGGTGTCCTTTCCGATGCAGACTCTGTCGTAGTTGCCGCAAGAAAGGTCATCCAATTGATCCTCAAACTGCTGATAGTAGGTCTCCTGCTGCTTTGTTGCTCCTGCAAAGATCTTCTGAGTGAACCAGATGCCCATGCCAAAGACGGCTATGGAGATGAGAATGATTACCAGAAAGTTGACCGATAATTCTATGGCTGCTTTTTTTGTGGGCATGCTCTTTCCCTGCTGCGGGGGTTTTTATATGTTACTAGCCGTCAAGATGGCGCATGAGTGAAACAAGGGGTTGTTTGCAACTGCTACAAGGAAAGAAGGGAGCAGAAAAAAAACTCAGGCAATAATCTCGTATTCCTTGACAATAAGCACCATGAAGAGGATGAGAACGATTGCTCCTATAATCATCCAGGTGATGCCTATTGAGAAACTCAGTATGAACAGGTTCCAGAGGCCGTAGGCCATAATGCCAAAGCCCAGCCAGAGAAACTTGTCAAGGACCAACTTCATAATCTCGAATTCTTCAGACTGCGTCAGGCGCTTTTTCATGGGAGGTAACTATTTTGTTTTTACTTTAAAAGGTTTGCTTACTCTTCTGGAGTGGATACTCACTCCCTTTTAGGCTCCTCTTCCTGCAAGGGGTGAAAAGGATTTTGCTGTCCTCGTTCGCCCTGACCGTCTTTCGGTCTCGGCGGAAAAGTAGCTACTTGCCGATTATCTGTAAGCAATATTTAAAATCTTGGCATTCGCCTGGCAAGCTGCATGAACATCCCCATCATCATCGTTGGCATCATATTCTTCCTCATTGCAATTAGGCAGCTGTCAGGCATGAAGATGCAGATTTGGCAAATTATGGCCGGAGGAGCCGTAGCAGTTCTCATGATGGGCCAGATATCCGTAACTTTCGCCCTGCAGTCCATAAATAGGGAGGTCATGCTGTTTTTGTTCTGCATGTTTGTCATTGGCGCAGCCCTTGAAGAAAGCGGCTACCTCTCTCATCTCTCCTATAAATTGTTCAGGAGAGCAAAGAATGAAAGCCATCTCCTGCTGCTTATCCTTTTTGGCATGGGGCTGGCATCAGCCATCCTTATGAACGATACCCTCGCTATCATTGGAACACCAGTAGTCCTGTTGCTTGCAAAAAAACACGGCATACGGCCAAAGGTACTGCTTCTTGCCTTGTGCATGGCGATTACGATAGGAAGCGTAGCAAGCCCTATAGGAAACCCCCAAAACCTGCTTATAGCGTCAGACAAAAGTATGCACAATCCCTTCATCACCTTCCTCTTATTCCTTCTTGTGCCAACCATCATCAATCTTTTCCTCGCCTTTCTGCTGCTTAGGCTTTTCTACAAAGAGGAGTTCAAAAACAGCATCCTTGTCCATTCGCAGGAGCCCATAAGGGATCATAGCCTTACAAGGCTGTCAAAGGCATCGCTGCTTGTGCTTATTGCACTTATTATCCTGAAGATTCTGCTGGCATTCTTTGGCACAGGCGCAGGGATATCGCTGACTCTTATTGCAGCATTAGCCTGCCTTCCCGTGCTCATCGGAAGCAAAAAGCGCCTCTTGCTCATCAGGAAAGTGGACTGGCATACCCTCCTGTTCTTCGCATCCATGTTTATCGTTATGCAGAGCGTATGGGACACCGGCTTTTTCCAGCATGCAATTAGCGCAATGCAGCTTGACATCACTTCAATTCCTGCAATTATCGGGGTAAGCGTGGTTGTGAGCCAGTTCATTTCAAATGTTCCTCTTGTTGCTCTCTATCTCCCGCTTCTTTCCCATGCTGGTGCAACAGCAACTGAACTTATGGCGCTTGCTGCCGGAAGCACTATTGCAGGAAACCTGCTCATATTGGGAGCAGCAAGCAATGTCATCGTTATCCAGAATGCAGAAAAAAAGTCAGGAGAAAGCATAACTTTTCTGGAGTTTGCAAGGATTGGAGTGCCGTTGACTATCCTGAATATTGCGGTGTACTGGCTGTTTCTTTCTTTCCTGTAACTCATGCTGGCTACAAGAGCCCCTGCCTGACAAGGTCGGGGATGATTGTCTGAAATGATGATGAAAATCTTTTCTTCTCCATCTCATAGCCTTTCCTGCCTACCCATACGATATCCTCAATTTCACCGGATGCCCTTGGCTTGCCGGCAATTTTAACAATGTACAGCTCAAGAAACAGCCCTTGGGCGCTGAATTCTGCTTTTGGGAAATGATAGGACTTAAACGGCTTAAAAGAGAGGAAGCGAACGCTTAGCTCTTCTTTGAGTTCACGCATAAGGCAGGCCTGTGCGTCTTCTCCCTCTTCGTATTTTCCTCCAGGGGTAATCAGCTTTAGTTTTCCTTTTGGCCTGACGAGAAGAATCTGCCTGTCTCTGAGTATCAGGGCTCCTGCTTTTCTTATTGGCTGCATGGAAAAAAACAGAGATGGGATTCCTATAAAAAATGTGCTGTAGAATAGTTAATTTTGCATAGATAATTGTCATTCTAACAATTATATGCCTAAAAAAAACTACCTTTCAAGAACAGAAGGCAAGGATTATTATGACCTCTATTTTTTGCTTAAGGATAACCATGGAAAGGCAGGCATTCCAAAAAAGGAAAAAGTAAATCTTCTTAGCCGTGTTGTTATGGCAGATTCAGACCTTCGTAAAGTTGAAAATGCAGCGAACCATTACATCCCAAGAGAGTCACGCCCAAACTGGCCTGCTTTTATGAAAGAGCTGCAGGAGAGTATCAAAGAAGGAATATAATTACAGGGAGCAAGATTGAAATTGAGTTGAAGGAGAGTCTATTTGGTTGAGGCCAAGAGGGGCCAAGGGAAGGTAGTGCAGAAAGTGGAGAGACATCCTGGAACCCCTGAGAAAATTGAGCAGGATTATGAAGGGTCAGACCAACTCAGAAAAGCACAGGGCAAGAAGAGATAGAGTTTTCACGCAAAGCCTGTTCCGTCAGAATCTTTATATAGAAGTTGTGCCTTGACTTATGGTATATCACAATACATGGGGGAGTTACACAGATGGTTAAAACAGTTAAAAATTTTATGTATGGAATTTTTGGAGGTTTGCTATTGCTAATTGGTTTTTTTGTCCTTTTTGCTAAGTTTTGGGTTGGCTTGATTATAATGGTAATTGGGAGCTATTTAAAATATAAAAGTGATCATTATGTTCATTCAAAATAAACATTGATAAGTATTTGGATATTGGGTGTGTAAATGACCCTAACAAAAGATGCAGAAGAATTGTTGGTATTTTTGTATAAAGAATATACTAAACCAGATTGATAATGCTATGAATGGAAATAATGTAGTTGAAGTGATAAAATGACGAACCAAAATAATGCTCTGGTGGTGTTTCAAGGCAAAAAAATCCGAAGAACCTGGTTT
>DUKR01000007.1 GCA_013329175.1 Candidatus Woesearchaeota archaeon | reverse complement strand
CAGTTATTTGGTTGACACCAAAAAACATAAACTATATATACAGCTATTCTGCAATCCTCCCTCTTGATATGGACTTCGAAAACAGGGACATCCTATCAATAAACGACTTCTCAAAGGAGGAGATTCTTTACGTCCTTGAAGTAGCAAAGAGGTTTGAGAAGCCTAACTATGACCTTCTTAAAAACAAAATACTTGCAACATTATTCTTCGAGCCTTCAACCAGGACCAGGCTCTCTTTCACTGCAGCGATGCAGCAGCTGGGAGGGCAGGTCTTGGGATTTGCCACACCCACAGTCTCATCAGTCAAGAAAGGCGAGACCATCTGGGATACCGTCAAAATGGTGGAGCAGTATGCTGATGCCATTGTGATGCGCCACAAGCTTGAGGGAGCAGCAAGGCTTGCTTCTGAAGCATCACAGAAGCCCATCCTGAATGCAGGGGACGGGACAAACCAGCACCCGACGCAGACATTGCTTGATCTCTATACAATCCTCAAGGAGAAAGGGACGCTTGATGGCCTCAGTGTGGGGATGCTTGGCGACTTGAAGTACGGAAGGACGGTGCATTCGCTGGCAACCGCATTGTCGCACTTTAAAACCAGTTTATTCTTCATCGCTCCGGATGCCCTGAAAATGCCAAGAGAGCAGCTTGACACCCTTGCTGAAAAGGGAATCCCCTGCAAAGAGGTGACGGACATCATGGAGGTAGCAAAGGAACTTGACATCCTCTACGTCACAAGAATCCAGCAGGAGCGCTTTGCTGACCCTCTGGAGTATGAGAAGTACAAGGGAGTCTACCAGCTTGACAAATCGCTGCTTGAGCACATCAAGAAAGACCTGAAAATAATGCACCCGCTGCCGAGGGTTGACGAGATCCACCCTGAGCTTGACGATACTCCGCATGCCATCTATTTCAGGCAGGCAGGCAACGGGCTGATTGTAAGGAAGGCATTGCTGGCATTGGTATTAGGCAAGGTGAAGTAGAAAAAAGGATTCCATCCATCATGAAACCTGAAGAGAACGAGCTGAGGATCAGCGCAATAAGGGAAGGGACAGTGATTGACCACATCCCTGCGGATAGCGTCTTTAAGGTAGCGCACATCCTGTCGCTTGCAAAACACAAGGAGATTCTGTCATTAGCGACAAACCTTCCCAGCAATGTCATGGGCACCAAAGGAGTCATCAAGATAGCAAAAAAGAGGCTCACCAAGACTGAAGTCAATAAAATTGCAGTTATTGCGCCACACGCTACCATCAACATCATCGAGGACTATAAGGTGAAGGACAAGCGAAAGGTAGCCATTCCCAAAGAGATAGCCATGGTTATCAGGTGCTCCAACCCGCAGTGCGTTACCAACAGCCAGCCAGTTAATACCATCTTCGAGGTCACAAGAAAGGAGCCGCTGAAGGTAAGGTGCAGATATTGCGAGCGCTCAATGGATGCTTCTGAGATTGAGTTGAAGTAAAAGCAAAGAAAAAAGAATGCCAGCAAGATGCCCATAGGTGAAGGGCTTTTGCCTTGGGAACCAGTCAATATCCAGGGTCATAACCGCTTTAGAAGATACCCCCGCTGCTCAAAGAAAACTTCAGCCTGTGCCTTGACGAGCTTCTCAGTTTCCTCAGTGCTCTTGTCAGCAACCTCAGTCATAAAGGTATACATCCTGCCGAACATCACGGGAATGAACGCCTTCATCACCTCGCTTGAGGTATCCATGTCCCTCTTGAAGGCAATAATGAAGTCATACACGATGCGTGCCCACATCTCAGCAGGGATGTGAACACTGTCATGCTGGACAAGGTTGCGAAGCCTGGTGAAGTCCTCATCCGTTATGCAGGAGGCTATCATCTCCCTGTGCTTCACAAAGCCTGTCACGAACTTTTCCTTGACGCCTTCAGGGTCTATTGCGGCAACAGGCGGCTCATCAGCCTTCTCATCCCCCATGTGCGGGACAGGCTGCACCCTTCGCAGGTCCTTGATAATCCGTGCGTTGTCTAGTACTATCTTGAATAGGGTGCTGACGGTCTGGCGAAACATGGGAGAGATAGTCTTTGTGGGGTCAATGACGTTGTGCTCCTTTGCCCGAAGGTTGACCTGGCAGATGGAAGCGCCAGAAATTATGGCATAGCAAGTCATGAAGATGTCAATGCCGAATTGGCTGGCATTCACTGGCCAGTTCGCCTGCAGCCAGTAGTTCGGCAGCATCGAGGTGAAGGCATAATCCCCTCCAATGGGCTGGCGCAGGTCATGGCAGAGCAGGCCGTACACCAAAGGATAGACTACGTGGTTGGTCACATAGCCGTCAAACTTGTGGCGGGCATAGAACGGTGCTGCAAAATCATAGCCCTGCTCAAGGATTGATTGCGTCTGCAACTTCACCCATTCAGGATTGAGGTTTCTGATGTCGCCAGAATTGACGAGGATGGCTTTTGGCTTTGCCTGCTTGGTGAAGGCAAAAAGGCTCTTGAGGACAGTTCCTTTGCCAAGCTCATCCCCTGCAAGAGAGAACACCTTTTTGGGAAGGAACATCTCAAGCTCGCTGAATGCCTTGATGGTATTGTCTGTTGAGCCCCCGTCACAGAGGGCAAGAAGGCTGTGCCTGTCAGGAAAATAGGCCTGCAGGCTCTGGCTAAGCTTTCCTGCCAGTGGCCTGATGTTGCTCTCGTTATTGAATGCCACGATGCCTGCAAGGATATCAAGTTCAGCAGGCAAAAACTCCTCTTCTGCCATTGTAGGAGAAAGGGATTCATTCCTCTCATTTAAAAGTGTTGTGGCACAGGGTACTCCTTCACTCTCCTGAAATGTAATCTGGATAGCCATGAGCGGCAAGCTTTGAGGAATAAAAGTGGATAGGCTCGTTGGAGTTGGCATTCCCCATAAGCTCATTCACAAAGGGCAATAGCACTCCTCCCATCACTCCCACAGCCAATGCGTAACCTCATCCTTTGTATTGCAGGGCATAGCGCACTTGCCAATACCGAGGGGGAAAAGAAAAGTGAAGAAAGAAAAGTGAAGACAAAAAAGGCTCTGGCTGCGCTGGCGGTAGGGCATTTGTTGCAGCCATCGCCTCAGGTATTGAGCGCTGCACCATCGGGTGTGAAGGATGGGCGTGGGCAGCAGTGCACGACGGAATGTTCATCATC
>DUKR01000009.1:5446-5604 GCA_013329175.1 Candidatus Woesearchaeota archaeon | reverse complement strand
CAATAAAAGGCGAAACCAAAAAAAGCTCGGGCTGCGCTGGCAGCAGGGCATTTGTTGCAGCAATCACCTAAGTATTGAGCGCTGCACCTGTGGAGTTGAAGGATGGGCGACAATGCAGTGCACAACGGAACTATTATCATCAATTTCATCGTAGGCAG
>DUKR01000009.1:0-5275 GCA_013329175.1 Candidatus Woesearchaeota archaeon | reverse complement strand
TGAGTTTTTAGGGAATGCCTTTTCCCATGCAGGCTCATGATGGTGAACTATTACGGCACAGGCTTATCACCTCACCTACAAGATAGATGGATCCTGCAATCACTATCAGCCCTTCTTCTCCTGCAAGAGCCTTTGCCTTCTGCAGAGCCTCTGCCACAGTCTCAGCGGTCTGGTGGGAAATGGTTGCATGGATGGCAAGGGCGGCAGGATTAGCTGCCCTGCTGATGCCGGCCCTCGTGAAGATGATGTGCTCAGCAACCCTTGAGAACTGCTTAATCATTGCCTTGGCATCCTTGTCAGTGCAGATGCCAACTACCATTATGATTCGCTTGCCCTGTATTGCCTGCAGTTCCCTGGCAAGGACTTCAGCGCCAGCAGGGTTGTGGGCGCAATCTACAAGAATATGGTCAGTGATATACTCGAACCGTGCAGGCCATCTGGCCCTGGCAAGGCCTTCTGCAATGGCCTCCCTGTTTCCCCCGAGAGTGCCACGCTCGCCAAGCGCCTCGATAGCTGCGACGGCGATGCTTGCGTTCATGCGCTGGAACTTTCCTCCCACCGACAGAGACAGGTGAGGGTATCCACCAAGGGTGAAAGTGCCGTTCTCATGGATGACCTCTTTTGGGCAGATGACGTTGCACTTCTCAGCAGCGGCTTTCTTTTTGATGGCCTCAAGTGCTTTCCCCGTTGCGCCGGTCACCACAGGCACTCCTTTCTTGATGATGCCTGCTTTCTCAATTGCGATGTCCTTAATGGTATTGCCAAGATGGTCCTGATGCTCAAGAGAGATGTTAGTGATGACAGAAACAAGTGGCGTTACGACGTTGGTCGCATCAAGCCTTCCCCCAAGGCCCACTTCAATGACCGCAACCTCGACCTCATTCTCAGCAAAATAGCAAAAGGCCATTGCTGTGGTTATCTCGAAGAACGAGTGGTGCTCCCTGACAGCAGGCTTTACCAGTTGATACACTTGTGCAAGCCCCTCGTCTGTGATTTGCCTTCCGCCTATAGCGATGCGCTCATTGAAACGGATGAGATGCGGGCTAGTATATACTCCCACCTTATGGCCCGCTGTTCGTAGTATGGAGGCAATCATTGCGCAGACGCTTCCTTTGCCGTTAGTGCCTGCGACGTGGATACACCTGATCTTTTTGTGCGGGCTGCCAAGTGCCAACATAAGCTCTTCAACCCTCTCAAGCCCCAGTTTCCATGGTTTAGCCTGATGGCTGTAGAGCTCAGCAAGCAGCGAGGTGATGCTCATTCCGCCTGCTGAATGGGCAGGAGTTTTAAAGGTTTTTTGCGCAAAACCTCAATTTTTCCTTCATCGAAAGTTATATAAACGGACTTTTAGTCCGCATGACCATTGGGCCTCCGTAGCTTAGCAGGTAGAGCGCACGACTGTTAATCGTGAGGTCGGCAGTTCGAGTCTGCCCGGAGGCGTTAAAGGATAAGTACAGGATACCATTTTTCTGGGCATTCTCTCTGTAGGTCAAAAAAATCAGCCGAGAGCGGCTGACCATGCCCAACGGAAAATAGTGCCATTGCCTTAACGCCAGGAAAAAAGAAATATTTAAATAGATGATACTACTGAGCAATGAAAATGAAACCAGTATTTATCTGCATTGCATTACTCTTAGTGTTCTGCGCAAGCGCGCTTGCTGCAGGTAGCCTGAATCTTCCGGTTGACGTGAATTTTGGGGCAGTTGACAGGAATACCAGCATCTCAAAGGCGTTCACCATAAAAAATGACGGCAACGAAAGCCTGACAGCTATCAACATATCAAGTGATGCAGCATCCAAATGGAATGTCCTGTTCGCCCCGTCAAGCATTGCAGTGCTTGCGCCTAACGCGTCACAGTCTGTGACCGTCAGCGCTCACGTGCCTACTGATGAGTCAGGCAACGTGAATATAGGGAGCGTGAGAATCTCCTCAGCAGAGCTCTCTCCTGTGATCTTTCCCATCAAAGCGGCAGTAGGGGGGGATTTGTTCATCGAGGACCTGAATGTGTTCATCATTGGCACTACTGATACAAACGACAACGTGACGGTCCAGGCTGTCAAGGACGGCGAAACCATCAAGGAATCCATCAGGCCAGGGGGAATGGTTGAGTTCTCGGTCAGAGTGAGAAACGAGCTTGTGTCTGATGACAAGGAAGATGCTGAGGCTGAGGATGTCTTTGTCACCATCACCATCGAGGGTATTGATGATGGCGAGGATGTTGAGGAGGAATCAACTACCTATATCCTTGGCCAGGGAGACAGCGAATGGATTGACGTAGCGCTTGGCACCCCTACGTTTGTTGAGGAAGGGCTGTATGACGTCATCATTGTGCTTGAAGGGGATTTTGAGGGTGATACCATCACTCAAGAATGGGCTGTGAAGCTTGAAGTGAAGAAGAAGCAGCACGACATCATCATCGAAAAAGCCGAAATATTTCCTGCATCAATCAAGTGCTCGGGGGCAGGGACCATCACGGTCATGCTTGCAAACAGGGGTGGCTCATATGAGGGCATGGTGAGGGTAACTGCTATGAATCCAGCTCTTGGCATCAATTGGGAAGAGAAGGGCATAGCAATAGATGAGATGGAAGGCCCGGATGACGAAAAGCATGCTGCAACCGTGCCATTTGAAATCAGAGAAGGTACCGCTGCGGGGGATTATCCTATCACTATCAGCGCCTATTACAGCGATACGATTATTGATGATACAACTGTTGTTGAACTGATAGTGGCTGCGTGCGATGGCACAGTTGAGCCTTTGGAGGAAGAGGCTGCACCCGCAGCCGAGCCTCCTGAAGAAGGCACGTCAGAGATGACCACTCCTACAGAGGCTGCGCCAGCCGAAGAGCAGGGTTCAAGCGGCATCACCATCCCAAGGCCAGCGAATATTGCAGCAACAGTAGAGAAGAGCATCTGGGAAGAGCCTGTCTTCCTTGCAATGGTCATAGGCGCAAACGTTCTCTTCCTTGGCATTGTTATTTTTGCTATTGCTTATTTTGTACTTATCAAGAGGTAACTTTCACCACTTTATAATGGAAATATTTTTATACTCCTTTTCTTCAGGAGAGGGTATGGCACGCAATACTACCCTTTGGTCTTTCTTTGCAACTGACGTTCTGCTGCTGCTCTCGTTCATCGGTCTGATAAGCATCATCTTCACAACGCAGAAGCTTTTGCTTGCAGCTGAGATTGTGCTGCTTGTTGTGCTAATGATAGCATCGCTTGCTGCCCTGTTCATGGCATATGCCGGGATGCGCGTTGGCTGGACTGTGTTCATGGTTGTGTTTGCGGTGGTGCTTTTTGACCTCTTGTTCCTTCTTGGTTATGGGAAGGCTGACAACCTGCTGGTGTGGTTTGCTACAGCAGCAGCAACGCTTGTCGCTTTCCTGATTGCTGTCAGCAACATCAACAAGAATCCTGTTGTAAAGGCATTGGCCAGGCAGGCGCACGTAAGAGCAAGCGCTCAAAAGCCGGCAGTAACGGCTGCCCCTGAAGAGAAGGCTTCTGCAGCCAAAGAGGCAGCCGTCAGGCGGAAAGGAACCAGAAAGAGGACTGCGAAAAGAAGGGCAGGAAGGAAAAAGAAGATATGAACATCAACTTCTCTTTTTTCTTCATTCACCATAGAGCGCTTTTCGTATCTTTCTTGCCACGAGCAGGATGAACCATGAAATGTCTCCCTGCGAGACTGAGAGTCAGGCAGCTGCAATATACACGAAGAAAAATCCTGCCAGAATGAGGCCAAGATTTGCAACATAGGTCACAACAGGATTTAATGCCATATGTATTCCCTTAGCTAGAAATATTTTTAAAGTTAATGGAAGGACGCCATAGTTTCATGGGACAAGAGGACACCAAGACTGACGAAAAAGACACTGTCTACGACGAAGAGGGCCGTGAGAACATGATCGAGTCCGATGAGCTTTCTGCTGAGGAGGAAGGCTTCATGCGCGGCTATGACGATGCCGAGGATGACATTCTTGATCCTGATGACGATGATGCAAAAGAAGAGGAATAGCCCTCTTTTCTTTTTTTTGCCTGAGTTTGCTGTACGAAACCTTTAAGTACACTTTACCAAAACTTTCTGCTCCGTTGCCGATGTCGCATAACCCGGTATTGCGCTGGCCTTGAAAGCCAGTTTCCGAAAGGATATCCCGGTTCAAATCCGGGCGTCGGCGTTGCCTTTGCCCATCTTTGAACCTGCGGTTCATGCACAGAAATGCCAGCGCATTTCTGGCACACCGCTCAAGCTGCGCTTTCGGGTGAATCCTGGCGTCGGCGTTGCCTTGCCGGCCAGCCTATTTTTCGGCAAGCTTTGCTAGAAACCGCTCCCTGTCCCTCCCAGGCACATCCTTTCCCCACCTGACAAAGACAGGATTGATGCGTGACCAGTATTGCCTAGGAACAAGCCCCATCAATTCCTTCTCAGTCTGTGCTGGCGCTCTTGTCTGCACAAAGCCAAATACATTTGCAATCCTGTGGACATGGGTATCAACACAGACTGCAGGCTTGTGAAAGACCTCAGAAAGCACCAATGCAGCAGTCTTTCTCCCAACACCAGGAAGCCTGACAAGCTTATCCATGTCATCTGGCACCTTCCCTCCATGGTCAGCTATGAGAACCTTTGCACACGCAATGACGTGCCTTGCCTTTGTCCTGTTGTAGTTGAGAGATTTGAGGACTACCAGGACGTCAGGGTATTGCGCTCCTGCTAATGATCGGAGTGTTGGATATTTTTTGAACAGCTCCTCAGCAATGGGGATGGTAGTCTCGTCTCTTGACTGGGCACTCATTATTGTCACGATAAGTGTCTGCCATGGCTCTTCCCAACCCTCGCTAGCCAGCCTCACGTTGCTGCTCTTGTATCTCTTCTCGGCTTTTTTGAAGATTTCAAGGAAGCAGGCTGTTTTGTTCATGGTCAAAAGCTATTGTGATGGACCAGTCGGGATTTGAACCCGAGACCTCACCGCTGCCAGCGGTGCGTTCTACCGGATTGAACTACTGGCCCACAAGAAAAAGGAATCGCTCTGGGAAGGTTTAAATGGTTTTTGTTACGGAGTAATGCATTTCCCATCCTGAAAAGTAATCGTGATAGCCATGAGCGGCAAGCTTTGAGGGATAAAAGTGGATAGGCTCGTGGGGGGCTGGCATTCCCCCCAAAGAATCATTAGAAAAAAGGCATGAGCACTCCTCCCGTCGCTTCCACAACCAATGCGTAACTTCCTCCTTTGTATTGCAGGGCATAGCGCACTTTGAAATTCCGAGGGGAAAAGAAAAA
>DUKR01000081.1 GCA_013329175.1 Candidatus Woesearchaeota archaeon | reverse complement strand
TTCAGGATAGTGAAGTATTACGTATAACCCAAGTTCTCCTTATGCTATGTAAATGCAATATCTGCTTCAAAAATAATTCTACTCGCCACGTTCTCACTTTTTCTAATCGGATGAAGCGGTTAGCATACTTCATTCGCTTGCGCGGACCCTGCCTCAGGAGCAGCACAGAGCGACAGCAAGCCCGCATATCATCTGCTTTTATCTATTGCCTGAAGCGTATGGCTATCATCCGAAAATAGCTTTTGAGTATCATGGGGATGGTGAGCTTTGATTCACCTTTCCTGCGGTTGATAAATGTGATGGGGATTTCTCTTATCCTGTAGCCTTTTTTGTGGCAGCGATAGAGCACTTCCTGGACGATGTCAGGGCCAGTTGAAGTCATGGAGCAGAGCCTGATGTTTTCGAGAACCTCTCTCCTGAAGCACCTGAATCCTGAATTGCAGTCTTTGGCTTTTATTCCGAGCAGGGCTCTGATGTAAAGATTGGCAATCCTTGTGATGAGCATTCGCTGGAGACTTCTTCCCATGTCTTTTCCTCCAGCAACAAGGCGGGAGCCAAGGACAACGTCGGCATTGGCGTCAAGAGCGCTGATAAGCCTGGGGATGTCGTCAGGGTTGTGGGAGAAGTCAGCATCCATCTCGATAATGCAGGTGTAGGGGCGCTCAAGGGCTTTTCTGAATCCTGCAATGCCTGCTGCTCCCCTGCCCCTGTTTTTTTTCCTGAGCAGCAGATGGAGGTTTTTTCTTTTTTTCATTTCTTCTCTTACAAGGCGGGCAGTGCCGTCAGGGCTGTTGTCATCGATGATGAGAATGTCCACAGGGTACCTGCTTACTGCGGCAATCAGGTCGAGTATGTTCTCGCTCTCGTTGAAGGTGGGGATGAGGACGATTGTGTTATGCGCTGCTTTTTTCATGCTCAATCTCCCGGATAATGGTGCTTAGTTCAAGGCGCTCAAGGCAGCTCTTTGGATGGATGCACTCCTTTTTGTAGAAGCAATCGCAGTTTGGAGAAATCTTCGCCCCGCGGCCATAGAGGTCTATTTCAGCTGCGCTTGTCGGGCCAATCAGGGTGATGGCGTATTTTTTGAGTGCTATTGCAAGGTGGAGGGCAAGGGAGTCGCTGCAGATAACGCAGGTGCAGAGGCTGATGAGGGATGCAAACTCCCTAAGGGAGTTATTGGTTCCTGCGTTGATTGGCTTTTTTGCGCATAGATCTATGATTTCTGCATTGCGCTCCTTTTCTTCAGGGCCTCCGAAGAGGATTGCCTTTTTGCCTTTTGCCGCAATTGCATCAATAAGGTTTGCTGTCTGCTCCCTGCTGAGGCGCTTTCCCTTCCATCTTCCACCAGAGCCAGTGTTGATGCCGATGACGCCGTCACCACTGCGTATCCCATGCCTTTTTGCAAATGCTCCAGCGAATGACTGCTCTTTGCGGAAGAGCGCGATGACAGGCTCGCCTTTTTGTATCTGGAGCATCTCTGCCAGAAGTTGAGGGTATGTCTTCTGGTTTGCTTTTTTGAGGCTGTCTGCCTTGTCCTTTCCAAAGCGCGAGAGCAGGCTCATGTCAAACCATGCCTGCGCATCCTCTGAATAGCTTTTCCTGCAGTTGTGGAGGAATGAGCCAAATTTCCTTTTTGCGGATACTTCTGATGCAAGGCTGAGCGCTTCATCCTCATCGTCAAGACAGATGGAAAGTCCAAATGGCTCCTGCCTGCTCATTTGGATGATGCTCTGAGCCTCGTCAATTGCCACAATTCTTTCGATGAAGCTGATTCCACTGAGAACGCCTGCGTGACCCTGCTTTGTCACCCAGGTGATTCTGCAGCCAGGATATTTTTCATGAAGTCCTGAGAGGATGCAGGTTGTCCGGACAACGTCTCCTATTGCTCCAAGCTTGATGATGAGTATGTTCATGGTGAGAGGGTGCTTATTGTGCTGCAATCTTTTTGAGAATGTTTGTTGTGGAGAGCCCCTTGTAATTCCTGATGAGATGAAGCCTGCCTCCATTTTTCCTTACTGTAGCAGCTTCAACGCAGTTCTCGCCATATTCCTCGCCGTTGCAGTGGACGTCTGGTTTGAGTTCTTCCAGCAATGCAATAGGGGTGTCCTCTGCAAAAATGGCGACGTAGTCAACGCAGGCAAGCGCGGCAAGAACCAAAGCCCTGTCATCCTGAGAGTTAACTGGCCTGCCCCTTCCTTTCTTTTTTGTGATGTAGGCATCGGTGTTGATTGCTACTATGAGGATGTCTCCATGGGATTTTGCCTCTTCAAGAAATTTAATGTGGCCTGCATGGAGGATGTCAAAGCAGCCGTTGCAGGTGACGATTGATTTTCCCTTCTTTTTTTCCTGCTGTATTGCTTTGAGGAGATCATCCCTATGGAGTATCTTTTTTTGCATGGAATAAAAGGTGCATGCTGCTCTTTTAAATGTTATTGGGGAAGCTCACGCAATTGCCCTTTGTCTGATGGATTTGTGGGCGATTTCTCTTTATCCAACGAAAAATACTTGCTAATCGCCTGCTCGACATTCATTGCAATAAGCTCATTCCCCCTTTTTGTGCAATGGCCAAAGACTCCAAAAAAATTATCAACAAACAAATCGTCGTAGGTAGAATTTCCCAGCGCGTTTCGGAAATTCTGATCATTCTCAACAAAAAGAATTCTCTCATCATTTTCAAAGTACAGCTTCATTACTGAGATGGGAAGAAGGGGATACTGCATTGCAATGAGCAGGGCATCATGTTCCTGAGAAAGCGAATATACTCTCTCATAGCTCTCTTTAGTGAGTGCATTATAAAAGCTTTTTTTGAGAGAAAATTCCCTCTCAAAATAATTATCACTCTCATTAAATTTTCCTTCAGAATAAAATCTCCTGCCAATATCCCTGAAAACATAACTTGCAATGTCAGGCTGTTTTGCCTGCAGCTGCAATAGCAAACTCTCAACTGCTTCCCCCTGACCAGTCTTTATCAGGTTCCAAACAATAACGCTCCATCCTTCTTCATTGTTTGGTTCTTTCCTGACTACAACCTCTGCAAGAGAAAGCGCCTCTGTAGAGAGGTTTGCCTGATCTGATGCTCTCATAAGGTAAAAAAACGCCTCCCTATCCCATGGATTTGCCTTAACATACCTCCTGAAAAGGGGGACTGCCTTATGTGGCTTTTTCAGTTCAAGATAAATTACGCCAAGGTTTAGTGAGATAGGGACGTTTCCGGGGAATATTTCCAAAAGCTCCTCATGAATGGGCTCAGCTTCATGGAACCTACGCTCATTGTAATATGTCTGGCCAAGGTAGAGTTTATCTCTGCTTGCATTGCTGGAATTATGAATTTTCTCCCTGAGAATGGCTATTGTTTTATTGACTTCAATCTCATGGGAGAGGTTTTTGGCTGCTTTAGGGGGCGATGAGATGAATTGTTCACCTATAGGGGAGGGTTCTTTGCTGGTGTTTTCCTTTACTGGCATGAATGATTGAATGATGCTGCTGGAGCCTATTGATTTTTTGATAAAAAACCTGAGCATTTCGATTATTTTTGATCTGTCCAAAAGCGAAAAAAACCAGCTTTTTTTACCAAGCTCACCTTTATCAGATACACCCATCATGGCAACAATGACTTTTGGCTGATATTTCTCCCAGTCAAAAGAATTCAGTTTGTCTGCGATTTCTTTTGTATTGGACCCTGCAGTTGCCTGACTAACAACCATTACGTTAAGCGAAGGATATTTTTCATTAAGCATTCTTTGTAGTTGCCAGGGCCATGGGTCTTCTCCACTGAGAGTCATAGAATCCCCAATGGTAAGTATAACAAAATTTTCTTTCTGGATCTCTTTTTGATTACGTGAGTAGATTGCAATATGTGCAAGCCCAGAAACCCAAAGGCCACCCTCAAGAAGAAGCAGGATGAATACTATCCTTAAAAGAATGACTGGACATTTTCGTAAAGATGATGAAACCATAGGAAAACCCTTTTATAGCAAAATGGCATCTATTTAAAATATGATATATTTGTTTAATTCTATCGATTTTATTTTTTTTGTATTTATTAGTTTCAGCCTATACTGGCTGCTTCCTCACAGGTGGAAAAACCCTTTTCTTCTTTTCATAAGCTATTTCTTTTACGCTAGCTGGGACTGGAGATTTTTAGGGCTTCTCCTTTTGTCAACTCTTGTGAATTATGCTTGTGGCATGTGGATGTATCGCACAAACCTTCAAAGGAGAAAAAATAACATTTTTGTTGCTTGCCTTGTGATCAACCTTGCTATCCTTTTTTTCTTTAAGTATTACAATTTTTTCGCTGAGAGCCTCTCAGCATTGCTCTTAAGCACTGGATTTACCTCAAGTATTCCTGTCCTGAGCATCATCCTGCCGATAGGCATATCGTTCTATACTTTCCAGGCGATGAGCTATACTATTGACCTCTACAGGGGAAAAATGCTGCCTGTTACTTCCATTATTGATTTTTCCCTATTTATTGCATATTTTCCCCAATTGATTGCCGGGCCCATTGAGCGGGCATCACGATTGCTTCCGCTTCTGCAGGAAGAGAAGAAACTGGCTTCCATTCTATGGAAAGAAGGGGCGTATTTGTTTATATATGGCCTCTTCAAAAAGGTGGTGCTTGCTGATTCAGCAGGGAAAATAGCTAACAGCATTTTTGGAATGGCTTCTCCCTCAGGCGGGGAGGTAGTCATTGCATCAATCGCATTTGGAATACAGATTTATTGCGATTTTTCAGGGTATTCAGATATGGCAAGGGGAATTTCTCATTTCTTTGGGATTCCACTCAGCAGGAATTTTTACCTCCCTTATTTGTCTAAGACTCCATCGCAATTCTGGCTCAGATGGCATATTACACTCTCTTCATGGGTGAAGGATTATATCTATGTTCCTCTAGGCGGCAGGAAAGCAGGAAGGTTCGGTGCCTATGCCCTATTCATAGCATGGGGAGCAATGGGCCTTTGGCATGGTGCGTCTTGGCACTTTTTTCTTTGGGGATGCTATTGGTTTACTGCAATCCTTACCCATAGGGTATTCTTTGAGGCAGCATCAAAAAGAAGAAGCCCTTTTCCAATAGCGGGGATCATCAAGGCTACAACCGGGAGGGCCATAACTGTTGCTATAGCAGCATACGGATGGGTCATTTTCCGCTCCGAGAGTATTGCTCAGGCATGGGGGTATACTCTTGCAATGGTAAAGGGGATAGCCCTATCCGATATCTTTCAGGAATCCTATTGGTATCTCTATGTTGGGATTGCTTTTCTTGCAGTATATGAAAGTATCCTCTCTAAGAATAACGACGAATTTTTTATCGTAAAGAAAAGCTTTTATCCATCCCTTGCTTTTTATTTTACCCTGTTCTTTCTCTTCATCCTTATTGGAGGGGCGCAGGATGTGCAATTTCTTTATTTTCAGTTTTAGTTTGATGATGGAGGCTAAGGCTTTTTGTGTCCTCAACTATATCATCAAAAATATCCAATCAGCAGTATCATATAAATCCCTTACTTTCGGTATTGTGATGGGTGAGGATGGAAAGTACCCACCCACAAAATATTAAAGGAAAAGAAAGGTTGCACTGCGCCAGAGATGGCCTGCTATTCCCATTCACGCATAAGCACTTTTGAGCAGTGCAAATACAAGTACAGGCTGCAGAAGAGGAGTGAAGTGTTTTTGTTCCTCGGCACAACATTTAAAGAGGGAGCAGTTTTTGTTGTATGCAGAGTGGCGGTGGAAGGGTTATTGAACTGCTGGAAGGGTGAGTGCAATGCTTGTTGAAGAAGCCATAGAGCTACGCAAAAAAAGGGCACAAGAAGAAAAATTCAGAGTCAAAAAAACAGGCAGGGAAAAGCTCTTTACTGACTACAGGGTTGACTCCCTTGCAAGCAAGAAATTCTACAGGGTTGCAATCCGCGGTTTCTCGATAGGTGATAATTACTGCTCGTGCCCTGATTATGCGTCAAACACCCTTGGGACGTGCAAGCACATTGAGGCGGTGCTGGGAAGGCTCAGAAAAAGCGTCCCCCCAAAAGAGCGGGCAAGAAAAGATGACAACAGATGTGAGGTCTACCTTCGCTATGGGAAAAGCCTTGATGTCTGCATCCGCTACCCAAGGCTGGCATCAGAGGGCGTCAAGCGAGTTGCAGCCAAGTATTTTGGAGCTGAATCTCTCCTCCCTAAAGAGCGTTATGCAGAATTCTCCCGATTCATGGAAGAAGCGCAAAATCTTGAGGAGCAGGTTACGGTTTATGGCGACACAATCGAGCACATTGAGCGCCAGCTTGAGTTGGAAAGAGGACTTGCTGAAGAGAAAATCCTTCTTGAAAAGCTGCGACAGGGAAACCTGAAACTGTCTATGGTCAATGCAAACCTCTATCCCTATCAGGCAGAAGGAGTGATTTTTGCAGCCCTTAGGGGGAGGACTATTATTGGTGATGACATGGGGCTGGGAAAGACTATTCAGGCAATAGCAGCCAGCGAGCTTCTTGCAAAAAGAAATGGAATAACAAAAGTCCTGATAGTCTGCCCCGCATCGCTGAAATATCAATGGCAGAGCGAAATCAGGCGCTTTACCGGAAAAGATGCACTGGTTCTGGAGGGCATCCGAAAGAAGCGCATCGGACTCTACAGGGAAGGTGACTTTTACAAGATTACCAATTACGAGGCAGTCATCAGGGACAATGACATCATCATGGCATGGAAGCCTGACCTTATCATCCTTGACGAGGCACAAAGGATCAAGAACTGGGAGACGAGAACCGCAAAGGCAGTGAAATCCCTGAAGAGCAGGTATGCATTAGTCCTTACAGGAACTCCTCTGGAGAATAAGCTTGCAGAATTGTATTCCATTGTCCAGTTCATTGACAACAGGCAGCTTGGGCCAGCGTTTCAGTTCCTCAAAGAGCATGTGCATGAGGATGAAAGCGGAAGGCTGCTTGGCTACAGAGGGCTTGATAAGGTGCGGGAGAAGCTTGCGCCAATTCTTATCAGGAGGCACAAGGAAGAGGTATTAAAGGATCTTCCTGCAAAGACTGAAAACGTGTATTACGTTGACATGACGCCTCAGCAGCGCAATCCCTACGACGAGCTTAGCGGCCTTGTGGCGCAGATCCTAGCCAAATGGAAGAAGAGGAAATGGATTTCTGAGGTTGACAGGCAGAGACTGCGGTGCTTCATCGAGCAGATGAGGATGCTTTGCGATTCGACATACCTCTATGACAAGGAGACAAACTTCTCGCCAAAGCTTGAGGAATTCAAAGAGCTTGCAAGGGAGATATGTATCGAGAACAACAAGAAGGTAGTGGTGTTCAGCCAATGGACACGGATGCTTGAGAAAGCCTCAGAGGCCCTTGACAAGCTCAAGATTGGCTATGTCATGTTTCACGGCATGGTTCCAGTCAAGAAAAGGGGTTTACTTATCCAGAAATTTAAGAATGACGAGTCCTGCAAGGTGTTTTTTTCAACTGATGCAGGGGGGCTTGGCCTGAACCTCCAGAATGCCGATACGGTCATCAATTTTGACGTGCCGTGGAATCCAGCGGTCCTCAACCAGAGGATAGGAAGGGTGCACAGGCTTGGGCAGCATAATCCTGTAACAGCAATCAACCTTGTCACCAGAAAAAGCATTGAAGAAAGGGTACTTGCGACTATCAAGCTGAAGCGCGACTTGTTTAAAGGCGTGTTTGAGGGCGGAGCAACGGAAGTGGACTTTAGTGCGCTGAAGAAAGAGTCATTTATGAATGCCCTCAGCAGGATGATTGAGGAGGAGCAAAAAGAGAGAGAAGAGGAGAAAAAGAATTCTGCGGATTCCTTCACGCAGCCAGGGCAGGAAAGCCCTGCTGATGCTTTTATCAATGCAGGGATATCCTTTTTGCAGTCCATTGCTGACAGTATGGAAAATGGCAGGAAGGCAGCTACCGCAGACGGCGCTGCATTCACCGTAAGGGAGGAAGGGACACCGTATAGTGCAGAGCAGCGAGGGGATATCATCAGGGAGGGGGTTTCAAGGCTCATTACAAAGGATCCTAAAAGTGGAAAGCCAGTGCTTGCGATTCCATTGCCGTCTGAAGATGCGGTGAAGAAAGGGATTGACGCGCTGTCGGCAATTTTTGCGGGGATGGGGAAAAAGTGACTGGATGCGTGGAGGAAGCAAGTGAATCCTATTTTTGAGAAAATCAGGAAGATTGAAGCGCTGATAGAAGGCGCGATGTCTGAAGGCGAGCGGCTTGCAGGGATTGAGGCGCGAAGGCGGCTTGAAGCGAAGAAAAAAAAGTTATTCAGGGAAGATGAGCCTGAGATTGAATACAGGATTTCAACAGAGGATATGTGGCATAAGAAGCTCTTTAGTGCGTTGTGCAGGAAACATGGGTTGAGGCCATATCGCTATTTCAGGCAGAAATACACAACAGTCATGGTGAAGGTGAGAAAGTCATTTTTAGATGACGTGCTATGGAAAGAGTATCTGGATTATTCCAAGCAGCTTTCTGCGCTGTTTGATGACATCGGAAGTGAGATCATCTCAAAAATCCATGAGGAAGAGGAAGAGACGGTCATTGCTGGGGATATTGGGTATGATGGGAGATGAACAGAGGAAAGTGAAAAGTCCTGATGTTATGAAAACAAAGGATTCTCATAGTGTTAACCTCTTTGAAAACTACAAAAATGAAGAAGATAAATTTACAAATAGCCTTATTGCTTTATTAAAATTATTAGAGAAGGAAAACAAAAAAATTACTTTTGATTTTTTCCTCGTGTCCTTAAATCGTTCTTGACCCACTATTCCCTTGAGGAGAATAGGATGCTCTGGGAACGATATTAGGACACTAAGAAAAAACAAGGGGATGAGGATATTAGAGATGGAAAGGAACACGGATTTGTTAATTTTGATAAACCGGGACATAGAGCAATTTGGAATTTAACAGAAACACAATATGAATGGCTGACTGAGGAGTAGTGGGAGATGTTGGGATTCAAGAAGATTAATAAAGAACACCTTATTTATACCTTACATGAAAAGAACATATCATGTTATCATAGAACAGGACGAAGACGGCGGGTATGTTGGACGCGTTCCAGAGCTTCAGGGCTGTCTTAGTCAGGGTGATACTCTTGATGAGCTTATGAAAAACATTAAGGAAGCAATTGAGTTATGCCTTGAAGTGGAACAGGAAGGAAAAAAAAATTCCGATATTGAGGAATCCAAATTTATTGGGGTTCAGGCTATCACAGTAGAATGAAACTCCCGCTTCTTTCTTCAGCAGAGTTGTGCAGATTTCTTGAGAAAGAAGGATTTTCCTTAGTCCGACAAAGAGGAAGCCATCGGTTCTATAGACATCCTGACGGCAGGACAACGGTAGTTCCAATGCATGCCAATAAGGACATTAAACGCACGCTTCTTCATGGCATTCTCAAAGAGATTAAAATGAGCAGGGAAGATTTTTTTGAGAAGTATAAGTGACCCTGAGAAAGGCACCTCTTCACAGAACAGGAAATTCTTTATGCTATAGGTAATGAACAATTGAAGGTGAAGTGCATGTCAACTATGCTGTTTGACGTCAAGTGCGTCAATCATTTCATTGAGCGCTTTCTTGTAATGGTTGTGGTCAAGGTGTGTTTTTCGGACCATTCATCCCAGGAGGTATTTAAACAATCACGGCTTTATCATCGGTGTCTGCAATCCAATTTCAGCATCTGGTAATAATTTCCAAAATCCAAAGGACAATATCCAACCAAACACAGTTATCGAAAATACCCTCCTGCGGTTTATGATGCACTCGAAGATGGACTGAATGCTTTGCCACTGGTGTTTATGTTACCGTTCATTCCTGCGGTTATTCTCCTTTTAAAATCCACTGTGCAGCATCTGTAAGGTCTTTTGCCGCATAATCAGCACGCTCCCGAGCTTTTTTTTCGTCAATTGTGCTTCCGCGCTCAAGGTAGATTGCGGCGCAGCCAGCATTTTTTGCAAGACCTACATCAGCGAAGCTGTCGCCTATCACATAGGACTTTGGGAGGGTGAGCTTAAAGTCAAGCTTTGCCTGCATCAGAAGGCCAGTGTTAGGCTTTCTGCATGCGCATTGCTCTTCAGGAGCATGAGGACAGAGGTAAAACCCTGCGATGCCTACTCCGTTCTCTTTCATGACCCTGTCAAGCTTGCTGTTAAAGGCTTTTGCCTGCTTTTGGGTGTATCTTCCTATGGCTATCCCTGACTGGTTGGAGATGACTATGAGCAAAAATTTCTGCTGCAATCTCCTGAGCGCAGGGATGACGTCAGGATAGAGCCTGAAATCTTCAAGCTTGTAGGTATAGCCTTTCTCATCAACGTTGAGGGTTCCGTCCCTGTCAAGAATTATTGCTCTTGGCATCCTTTATGCTTCTCCGTATGTCATTAATTGATGCAGTTGAGGTGCCAAGCTTTCCGACAACAATGCCTGCGGCATGGTTAGCGATGATTGCAGCATCCTTAAGGGAGGCTCCTGCTGAGAGGGCAAGCGCGACTCCCGCAACAACGGTGTCGCCTGCTCCTGTGACATCGAAAACCTCTTTAGCACTTGTTGGAATGTGCTCAGGCTTTGTGCCTTTCTCATAGAGCGTCATCCCCCGCTCTCCTTCTGTTATCAGGATGGCTGAGCTTGTCTTCTTCATGAGGAATTCTCCCCGTTCATCGCCTTCAAGCCTTTTGTGGCCAAGATACCTGATAGCTTCATCAGCCTCCCTGCTGTTGGGGGTGATGAGGGTAGCGTTTTCATAGCAGCCAACGTGGCTTGGCTTTGGGTCAATGATGATGGGAATCCCTTTTCTTTTTCCTGCGCTGATGACTTCTTTTGCGACAGCGCGGGTGATGACGCCTTTTGCGTAGTCTGAGATGATGACTGCATCTGCTCCCTCATTGATGCTTTTGCATGCGGCTTCAATGATTTTGCTGAGTATTGCTGCGTCGCAGGATGAGCTTTTTTCATAGTCCACTCTCAAAAGCTGCTGGTTCTGGCCAAGGATTCTGACTTTCATGATGGTTGGCTTTTTTTCGTCTATGATGAGGTGCTCAGCGCTGAGCTTTCTCTTCTCCAGTTCACTAGAGAGTATTTCTCTTGTACTGTCCATGCCTGTTATGCCGATGAGCACAGCATCAGCGCCAAGGGCAGTGACGTTGCTTGCGACGTTTGCTGCGCCGCCAGGGGCATAGCTTTCCTGCTGGACCTGGACGACCTGGACAGGAGCTTCAGGGCTAATTCTTTCCACTGTTCCCCTTATGTACTTGTCAAGCATGATGTCGCCGATGACAACGATTTTCTTTCCCGCAAAGCGGGCGAGGATTTCCAAAAGCGCGCTCATAGGTCCCTCACATATTCAGCAATTGCCTGCGTAAGCGTGTACTGTGCCTTAAAACCAAGCATTTCCCCTGCAAGGGTAGTGTCTGCCTGGGTGTTCTTTTGGTAGGTCTCTGCATAGGGGTTGTTGATGTATTCAGGCTTTAGGCAGGTTCCCAGCACCTCGTTAAGGATTTCGACAAGCCTGTTGAAGGATGTCCCCATGCCTGTGCCAACGTTATAAACTCCGCTTTTTTTTGCATGCAGGGCGAGAATAGTTGCCTGCACTGCGTCCTTGACGTAAATGTGGTCCCTGAGCTGCTCGCCACGCCTGAATATTCTCGGCCTTTTTCCTTCCTTCATCTGCTTAGCAAGATGGAATACCATGCTTGCAGGCCTTCCTTTGTGGGCTTCATGAGGGCCAAAGACGTTGAAGTAGCGAAGGCCTACTATGTGCATCTCTGCATAGTGCTGAGCAGCATATTCATCCATCCAAAGCTTAGATGTAGCATACGCGCTGAGGAGATGCTTTTTCTGGTTTTCTTTCATAGGAACAGGTCCGTTGCCGTAGAGGCCTGCTGAGGATGCATAGACGAGCTTTGCCTTTTTCTGAAGGGCAAGCGCAATAATGTTCCTGAACCCTTCCTTGTTGGCACGCAGCATCTCTGCGTCATCGCTAAACCTTGGGTCAGTAATCGCTGCTTCATGGATGATTGCGTCAACATTGCTTTCAATGGAGAAACGCCTTGTTATGTCCACCTGCTGAAATTTTCCCTTACCTGTGAGAAGATTCCCTTTTGTTCCTGTGGAGAGGTTGTCAAGGATGGTCACACGGTGCCCTCTTCTCTCAAGCTCTCCTGCTACGTTTGAGCCTATGAATCCAGCGCCGCCTGTGACTATGATGTCCATCTTTATTGCTCCCTCATATCCAGTGTCTTTAGGTCCACTTTTCCGCTTTTTTCAGTACGGTAGGAATCTTCTTCAAGGTGCTGGGTTGAGAACTCAAATATCTCTGCATCTTCAAGGCCAGTGAAACGGTGCCATGTATTTGGAGCGAGGTGGACGGCGTCCCCTTTAGAGAGAATCATCCTTTCTTTGGCATCCTTTCCAAATTCCATCAGGACTTTCCCTGATTCGACATAGAATGTCTCCTCCTTGAGCTTATGATGATGGATTGAGCAGCGAAATCCCCTGTTGAGGATAAGCTTCTTGCCGCAGTATTTCTCGTTGTTGACAATCCAAATTTCCTTTCCCCATACTTTTGGGACTTCCCTGATGTTAGCCTTGTCCATAGGGTCTACCTTTTTTCCTCGATAAGCTCCCGATAGGCTTTTATATAATTTTTCACGCAGTCACCTATGGTGAACGTTTTCCTGGCGACCTCATCGTGCTCTTTGCGGTATATCTTCAGCACTCCCTGTGCAATTGCTTTTGCGCTGCCAGGCTCAACAAGGACGTGCTTTCCTGAGACGACCTCAGGAAGGGATGTGGTGTTGGAGGCGACTACAGGGACCAGCAGGGAAGAGGCTTCTGCTGCAGTGTAGCCAAAGCCTTCGGTAAGAGAAGGCACGATGACGCAGTCTGCTGCCTTGATGTATCTTGGAAGGTCAGGGTAGGGTTTTGGCTCAAGCAGCAGGATTGCATCCCTTGCAGGGCTTTTTTCTATCCGTTGCTTCATCTCAATGTACCGGCTAAGGGGGGATTTGCTGAGGATGAGCACAAGCTTTGCAGAGGGGACAGCCTTTGCTATTAATGAAGCTGCATCAATGACGTGTTCGATGCCTTTTGTTATGCCAGGCCTTCCGTAGGTGAGGCAGACAAAATTATTGGCAAGACCAAGCTCATCCCGGATGCTGCTGCCATCGTGCAGCTCCGGATGGAAATGAGCGTGGTCAATACTGTTGTAGATAACGGATACCCTAGCTTTAGGGTTTGCTTCCAGCAATTGGCGCATGGTACTTTCTGAGACTGCGATGTAGCTGTCAAATCGTGCTCTTGCTATCCTTTTTTCAATCCACTGGTGCATGGCAGCAGAAAGGAGAGGCATGCCTGTGAAGCGCCCCCAGTGCTCTCCCAGTATTTCGTGGATGGTGATGAGTGATGGCTTTTTTCCTATTTTTGCGGCGATGAGCGCGGGTAGCGCTGCGTTATAGGTTGTGGTATGGATAATGTCTGCATGTTTAGCCAGCCGTATCGCCATGGGGATTGCAGCAAAGGAGAAGAGGTAGCGGCTGTCAAGGCAGGGCACTCGTATGATTCTGACGCCCTCAATTATTTCCTCGTATAGCGTTCCTGCAAGCTTATGTGTCAGTACCGTTACTTCATGCCCTTCTTTTGCAAGGCCTGCGGTGAGGTTGCGAAAAAGTGTCTCTACTCCACCAATGTGGGGGTGGAAGTTCTCGAGGATGAAGAGGAGTTTCATGTGCAGGGAAGTAGCGGAGAGGAATAAAAAAGTATTGGAATCCCTTACCCCTTCACCTTTCTGAAGCTTGCCTGCCACATTAATATTACCGTATCCACCCAAGAGCCCGCATCTTCTCTTCACCGCCCTCCTGCTGCCGCAATTTCCGGACAATGTTGCGGTGCTTTGCAAAAAGGGCATTGATGAATCTTGTGTGCCTGAGCTTCCATTCAGGATGGGTCATGACATATTCTGCCCATGATTCCAGGTGTTGCTCTCTTGAAGTCTTCATGGCCTATACCTGTCTATTAGCCTGATAACTGCCCGTATCTCTTCTTCTGAAACCATTTCTTTGTAAACAATCCGTAAGTGCTTTGCATCTTCCATATCCTTGGGTGACTTCAGGTAATGCTCCTTGAACGCAATATTGACATTGATGTTTGAAAACCACAGGCCAAGGCCAGTGAATTTCAGTTTTATCCTGGTTTTGAGCTGGTAGGCGTCGAGCGGGTCTTTTGCAAGCTTCATCTCCATCTGAGGAAGGGTTTCTCCATCCTCAGCATACCGCAGTGAGTTATTCTGTGCAAGATACTCATCATAGAGCATATCAGCAGAATCCCCCTGAAAGCACAGGAACCCGTTTTTTACAAGGTCAGCATGCAATTTTCTGAAGGTTTCCCTGCTTATCCTTTCCATTATCATGTCAATGTCTTCAGTGCCACGTGTCCTTCCTGAAGCAATTGCAACAAATCCTGAAACGATGATGTAGTTGCCGTACTTACCTGTAATGCCTGCAAATTTCAGGGCAAATACATCAAGCACATCCCGCTCGCTTTCCATGATGATGGCAATTGCTTATGGGCTATTTAAGCATTCTCAAGCATTGGAATACTTCACTTCCTGAAGCGATTGTTGTGGCATTTCTCTGTATCGGTGATGAAGGCCTTGGCGTTTTCGTTGGCGTTTTTCACTCGAGCAGAAAACCGTATGTGTGTCGTCTGCTCGCATTGAGATGAAGCGGGACGATGAGGAGTATCCCCAGATGGGGCATCCCCCTCCTCCCTTCGCTCTCACAACGTTATACATGCTCGCAGAATTGACGGCACACAGGTTTTCTGCTGGAACGAGTGAAAAACGCTGAAGAAAGAAATGCAGGCAGCCATCAGCTAATTACGTGCTGTGCATGCGTGTATGGAGGATGGGCGGCTTTGCAGCGCACAACCGAATTTCCAAGTGCACGCTCATCGTGAATAAAAGGAGAAATAACAGAAGCGAGGAAAACATAGCTATTGGCCTTTTTTTTGACTGTTTTTTTGGCAGGTTTCTTTTGGAAGAAAAAATAGTTTTGGTTGTGTCCTCAGATTCACCCGCTTTTGTAAAGTGAACATTTAATCTTTCTCAGAAGGCTGTTCAGGCGAGTCCTGCTTTTTTGCAGTCTGTATCGCAATTTTTCTGACCAGCTCTTCAAGCTTGCTTTGGGTCTTACGAAGCTTTGCATAGGTGTATACCAGCAGGCCAGTTAAGAACATAAACCCGACAAGGACAAGGAAGTCAAATGTCCTGATGAAGCCTATTCTTGCGGTGAAGGGGTCAAGCCATCCAGGGAAAATGGCTACAAGGATGAAGATTACCCACAGGGTGAGCCATAAGATGTATTCCCTGCCTGAAATCTCTTTGCGCTTGTACTGGAGAAAGCTGTAGTACACCATGAAGATGCCAAACAATGACCCTATGACCTGAATGCCTAAAAGCTCTGCCATTTATCGCGTCAGCCTCCACCATAGCATGTTTATGACTATCTTTATTCCATCAAGGATTGTTGTCCCTTTGTACCTGTCAGCGTAAATGGTTTCAATGGGAAGCTCAGCATAGCGCAGCTTCTGCTTGCCTGCGTTTGCAATCATTTCAGATTCCATGCTGTAATCGCTTGCTGACCACCTGATTCTTTTGTATGCTCCTTCTGTAAATGCCCTATAGCCGCACTGGGTGTCCCGTAGCCTGATGCCATATAATAAGGTTGCTGCTGAGGAGATGAACCAGTTGCCGAAGCGAAGCACTGCAGGCATTGCTTTTGTTCTCTTGCGGTAGCTGAAGACAATGTCATGGTGCGCAAGTGCGCTGAAGAATGCAGGGATGTGCTCAGGGTTGTGCTGGGCATCGGCATCAAGCACGACCATGCGCAGTGCTCCGTTCTTTACTGCGTAATCGCAGCCTGTCTTGAGCGCTGCACCTTTTCCAAGGTTGACGGCGTGGCGCAAGGCAATGACTGCATGCTCTTCTGCCTCATGGCTTGTCTTGTCCCGTGAGCCGTCATCAACAACGATAACGTTTTGTGCGTGTTTCTTTACCTTTTCCAGAACACCGCCGATGCGCCCGGCCTCATTGTAGGCGGGAATGACTACCCATTCTTGCGTGCTCATGCTGTGCTGCCTGTTGCTGTATTATTGCCTTCTGAAGCGATGGCATCCTCAGGAGGGAGAGTGGCGATAGGCTGCAATGCGGGATGGACATTTTTGTCTAATCCATCCCAATCCACTTTCCAGACGATGATCCGCTGCCTTGTGAGGCTTGTCTCATCTGCAAACTTGTCAAAGTGGGAGAGGCCGTGGCCCTCCATGAAAAAGAGGCGGGTGAACATTGATTTTGCAATCTCCTGAGAAACGAACATGTTGGCGAAACTGTCCGTTCCCGTCGGGATGAGAACGATGCTTAAGCCAATGCTTGCGTTTTCATACCTCTTTTCTTCTATGCCGCTTTCCGTAGGATAGACAAAACTTGCAGGCCATTGGGTTCCCTGCGGGGTAGGGATGCGTATCTCCATCTCGATAAGGTCAACTGCTGCGAAGGCGCCATTGCCCAGGTCGCATCGAAGCGTTGACGCATTCCCGCCCTTACTGCATCCCCTCACGTCTGATGCGTAGCCAGGCCATGGAGAAATCCAATCATTGACGGTTTTACTGTCAGAAAGGCTGGTTATCTGCCTGTACATCTCTTCAGCCTGCTCTTCGGAATAGTTGAACCTGCTTTTGAGCAGTGCTATGTAATCACTCTTGTTGCTCTTGTATTCTTTTTTGTTGAGGGTGTTGAACATCTGGGCTTTATTGAAGTCCCAGAGCCCAAAGTGCGCCCAGACCCCAGCCTTTCCAATCATGTCGTCTGAGGTTATGAAGTAGTTATCAGGGGGAGTGCAGTGGCTTTTTGCAAGCACTTTTTCCCTTGTTTCCTTGCTTATGCCGTGGCCTGCCAGCACCTCGTCTGCCCCTTCACTGGCAAGGGGCAATATCCCGTTAAGATACTCAATGGAGCGCGCAGTATCGTTGACCTCAGCGTTGAGGGCATCGAATGCATTGTTTGCTCCGCAGTCAAGCATGCGCAAAATGCCAATTGCCAGATCCTCATCGCCTGTCTGGAGTGCCTTTCCCACCCAGTGCGCCTGAGGGGTGTCCTGCGATGCACCATCAAAGGTCACCGCCCTGTCGCCGATGGCCTTGAACCAGTGGCCAAAGTCCCACCATGAGGTGATAATGGCATCAGGCGCAGCCTCACGGTTAATCTTGTCAAGGGCGTTGTACCATGCATCACTCATGCTTGGAATCTCGTTGAGGGCGGTAACCCGTGCAGCGCTCCATGTGCTCAGGAGGAGAAAACAGAGGATGACTATCATCAATGCGTTGGCAATTTTTTTGTTGATTTGAAGGCTCTTAGTGAGAAAGCCAGTTGCATAAAAATGCGCTGCCGCGACGCAGGCGCCAAATGCCACGGCAAATGCAGGAACCAGCAGGAGAATCCACCTAATGCCTTTTGTTGAGGCGTAGAGTGTTGCAAGAAACCAGAGGATCATAAGGAGAGTTGCTTCAAGGCTAATATCATAGTCTTCCAGAACAAGCGCAATGATAAGCCTTGCTGCAATGGGAACTGCCATCAGGACGGTCAGCGAAAGGATGCTTTGCCCGCTGATGTTGAGAATCACCACATACCACGCAGCTGAACCAAGCAGGAACCACACATCCAGCTTAGAACTGAATCTTAGTTTGAGCATCACGAGCATGCCAAGCAGCGCGATAAAGAGAAGAAGCTTTCCGCCTACCTGAGCAACTATCCCGCCAATCCCCGGCTCATTCTGCTCTGCGACTGTTGTGAGGACGTTAGGCCAGATTTTTTCGGTAGCCACATCCTTAATCTGGGAGAAGCCTGATGGCCCCATGATGGAATTAGTAATGAGGTTCGCTCCTGAAAGGAGGGATACCATTGCTGCGGATACAACAAAAAATATCAGCAGTACGCTGATGTTTGTCACAGCGCGCTTATTTTTCATGATGCCCCGCAGCCCATTGAACTCTTTCCTGTGCAGGATGAGGTAATAGATAGTATAGCCCGTAAGCGAGATAATGATGAAGTCAAAGATGAACCACCAGCCGCCCCAAGCGCTACTGTATACTCCGCTTGCAATGCCGGCAGAAGATGCCCATGAAACCTTCCATTTCCACCCCTTAGCGCTCAGCGCTTCAAGCACAAGCCAGCTGATAAGCAGGGGGAAGAACACGTTGTAGGCATCGGTATCTGAGAATCCCGCAACCGTCCTGTTGAGGATTGCAGGATGGATTGCGACCATGACGGATGCAAAGAACCCGCTAATATTGCCGCCTACTTTTCGGCCTATTAAGAATGCAGGGATGACGGCAAGCGTCCCTATGATGAGTGACAGGAAGAAAAATACGGTCATCAGGCTTGTTGAGGGGGAGAATGCGATGACAACCTTGTAGAGATAGGCGCCAAAATAGGCATGAAAGGTGTCAGGGAAGTTGGCTCTGCCATGGGGCGCTTCCATGTGGGTGTCCCAATTGACACAGGTGTCAGAGGGGCTTTTGCAAAGCTCGCCAGTTCTGATGTCCCTTAATTCATCACCAGGATAGCCATGGTCAATGATGTTTCCTGCCTGCCTGTACCAAAAGTAAGGATCAATTGCAAGCAGGTAGGTCTGGCCGGAAGAATCCTGAAAGTTCTCAGTGAACTGGTTTGATATCTGTTTTATCTGGGCGCGGATTGCTGCTTTCTCGTTTTTGAGCACCAGCTCGTACTCGGCCTGCACCCTTGCCTGCCTTGATTGTGCTGCAAGTGTTGGATATTCCTGCTGCACCTTTTGGTCAATCTGGTTTCTTAGGCCAGCGTAGAGAGACTGCTCTGCCCACTGGTCAGTTATCGGAAGATAGGCAGGCTGGGCTCTCAGATAGATGCTTGCTGATGCCGCAATAAGAATGACTAAGATAGGGATTAAGATGGCCTGCTTTGCTGTTATGAATCCAGCAACCTTTCTGAAGTCAATGTCAAGGTCATCCTCTTTTTTGTCGTCCTTTGCTCCTCCTTTATCTCTTTTGAAGAATGCCTTTATTTTTGAGAAGTCAATGGTCAGGTCATCATCCTCATCGCCAGGCTCTTTTGATGCTGCCTTCACCTTCCTCTCTCCGCTATCGCCTTCCTTTTTCTTCCCCCTGAAGAATGCCTTTATTTTTGAGAAGTCAATACTGATGTCCTCATCGTCCTCTGGCTTAGGCACAGCCTCTTTTAGCGCTACAGACTTTCCACCTTCCTGCCCAGGGGGTTGCTCTTCCATTTTCTGCTCGTGGGGAACGTGAGCCTGTTAAAAAGATTGCGATTCGGCGTAATTCATATTCACCAGCCTGAAAAGCCCATCGAGACAGCCAGCGTATGGAGCCTTGGGAGATATGGGTAGGCAGACTAGCGGAAAGCTCTCGCATTCAAAAAAAATCATTAGAGAAAAGGCATTAGCACCCCTCACATCACTTCCACAGCCAATGCGTAACTT
>DUKR01000060.1:5744-11521 GCA_013329175.1 Candidatus Woesearchaeota archaeon | reverse complement strand
GCGCAGATGAACTTGCGCTCATATGGTGAATTGCGCTAGTTATAGCAAAGTGCATATCTAAAAGTTTCATTATTACTGCACTTTGCTATACTAGCAGAAAACACAAATGTTCGATAATTAATGTTTTCTGCTATTAGTTGAATAATTTTCCGCATTTCACCATCTCTATAGCTCACGCCCAAGCTGCGCTCTCGTGAGTTTCTGGCCATGCGAAAGGGTAGCTGGCTTCAACAAGCTGGAGTAGTACATCGGTTCGATACTTTAATAAATATAAGGAATAAGAAAAAAAGCAGATGCCAGGCGCGCCATTCGACTACTACATCCAGAAAGCCGCTGAAAGGCTTCTTGCTAACCTTGCAGGCTACATAGCTTTAGCCATAGTCGTTACCGCAATAATAGCAGCAGTCTATTACTATTTCTTCCTCAAAGAGCAGCTCTTAAAGCCATCTCAGGCGCCGCAGATGCAGCAATCCCTGCCAAGAAGGTCCATCATGGTAGCACGAAGGAGTGCCAAAGCAAGGGCAGGTCCACGCGCCCAACCCATCCCTTCCAAAGAGACTGGCCAGGAAACTGCCAAAGGAGCCTCCTCAAGGTCTATATATAATAAGCGCCAGGAAGAGAAAAAGAAAAAAAGGGCAGAAGCATTGAAGCAATTCGAAAAATGAGCGGAATCATAGACTACTACAAAAAGCCAAAGAATGCTGCAACGTTGCTGGTCGTCTTTATAGCAGTAATGCTCATCATTCTTTTCATTGACCTCCAGTTTCGGCCCTACCCCCCCATGCTTACCTTCCTTGACCCTCTCGAAGATCCCATAGATGGAGAGGTCCAGTTTAATGCAAGGGTCCAGGGCAACACTAACCATGGCATTTTCAGGGGCGTCCCCCATGCAATCTGCGCTGAGCCAGGAAAGCTCACCCTGATAGCAGGCACAGAAGTCTATGAGTGGGAGACCAACCCCACAGACTGTGACTCCAACCATCTCATCCTGAAAGTGAGGTCTGACGACTAACGCACAACCACTGCCTGCTTCATCCCCTCAAACGCCCCGTTAGGCAACCACCTTCTCAAAATACCCCACGAATATCTCCTGCGGGACAGCTAAACCGCTAAGCACAAATGCCTTGGCTAGCTCAAGTCCCACTTCCCTCTCAGTTCCTAAAAACTTCCCCTTCCAGACCTTTTTCAGTGTGTCATGGCACAAAAATCCCTCATGCATAGCAACAGCCACCTTCACCTCTTTCCCAGCAATCGGCCTGCCTTTGTCATCAAGCCCCTGCTGCCAGTAGAACCGATAGTCAAAGAAATCAAAAATCAGGTTCTGGAAGGCAAACCTGCTGCCCCCTTCTTCAGAAAACCCATGATTCAGAAGAGCAATCCCAACAAGGTCATCAAGGACGTCCTTTCTCGAATGGGTGGAGAGATACTGGTCAGCGTTATCAATTCCCACTTGCTCAAATAAGTCAAAGTCATACACTCTCTCTGGAGTCAGCACCCTGCCTAGATATCCCATCACCTTCTGCCGTGAGCCCCTTCCCCCTCTCCTGTTCCGCTTCTTCCATCTGCTTGACACTAGATAGGCATACCTGTATTCCTGCCCGTTCTTCTTAATGCTCTTCACCCGCACAAAAGCCATTGTGTATCATCACCGTTGCCATTGGGAAGGCTAGATGAGGAAATCAAAAAGAAATTTGGCATTCTGGTATATAAATATGTGGGTAGTTGGGCACTAGGTAGGTTAACCCTTCAAAATAATGAATATAAGCATCTCAAGCTATCAATACCAAAAAATTTACATAACCGTTATCACATGTCCGTTAGGAGCCTGCTCGGTAAACACTGAAGCGGTAAAACCATACACCCGTGCATCATCAAAGCTCTTCCATGAATCAGCTTTTAGGTTTGCTGCAGTGCAGGCAGAAGCAAGCATCTGGGAGGCATTCCATCCTGCCCTTGCAGCAGCCTGAGGCAGGATAATTCCTTCAGCATAGGTAGAGCGCAAAAGGATGCCATCCCTGCCAGGCTGGATGAGGGAAAGCAATTCTTCAGGATTATGAACCTCAAGAAACCTCGGTATGCTCAGCACAGCAACCTCCACTGTTACCTGCCCCATCTCTTCCTTCAACAGTGGTGGGTAGCGCTGGTCCCTTGCAGCAGCGGCCCCTGCAAAAGCAATCCCTTCATACAACGGCAGCCCGTCATCAGCTCTCCCACCCATCCCTCGCTCAACGCCCTGCTTATAGAGCGTCACAAATGTAGGAGAATAGAAAGAGAACCAAGAAATCTGTTTTCGAGAAAACGTCACTGAGCGCCGTACAATTGCCTGCGTTGCAGCTAGACGCGCAAGATGGATGAGCTCATGGCCGTGTTCCAGAGAGAACGGAACCATTTTGGCTAACCTCTATATCTCTTTTGCAATTGCCTTGGAAAGCTTTTCAGCCTGTTTCTTCAGCACAGCAGCAGCATTGGCAGCAGCCGTTGCCGCCTCTTCACTGCTGGTCTCAATGGTGAACTCCGGCTTTGAGATGAGCGGGTGCCTGATGCCGAAAGTAGCAAGCCTTACTGACTCATCCCGCTGCATAGCATCCTTGAGCGCATTGCAGAATCCTAAATTTGCGCCTGACAACTCAAAAACCATCCTGTGTTTCTTTGATTCAATGACCTTCAGTTCCATACTGTAATGGAATCCAGAGCTGTTTAAAAAGGTTTGCGTTTCCCATTTTCCCGTCGGGAGAATGATGGGAATGAGTTTGGGAATGAAGCAGTGGGATTGTGGGAATGAACCCTCACTTTTCTCTCACAAATCTGAAAGCAGAGACAGCAACACGATGGATATTCCTCCTATGAAAAGAATGGGAATGCTTCAATGGAAAATCATAGTCCCATTGATGGGTTACTGGGAATGAATGCTTACTTCCCATGCTCTTGACAAAGGGGGCAGTCGAACTCTTATGGAACGAATAAACCACATCAGCCAAAGTAAATGCTTTCTCCAAAAACGCCCTGTCCGCGCCCCTCACTTTCGTCCCAAACGGCGGGTTCTGGACCACAAGATCAACTTTCCTGTCAAAGGAGGCGATATCAGCATGGATAAGGTCGTACGAACCCTCACTTTTAACGCCGGTAAGGTTTTCCCTAGCTATCGTAAGCGCCTTTTCATCAGAATCTATCATGTGGACTCTCTTTACCCCCCAAAGCAGCAGGCCAATTCCTAATATCCCTGTCCCGCAACCTAGGTCTGCTGCTGTCCTGCAGCTAAGGTCACCCAAAAGGTATGCCTTCCACAGGATGTCTGCTGCAATCTCAGAATCTGTCGGGTACTGCTCCCTTCGCAGATTCGCTGAATCAAACACCCTCAGTCTGGATAGCCTGATAGCAAGGCTAGCCTTTGTCAGCAGCATGTTTTCCAGCCCTCACTTTTCACCCGTTTCACTCCCGATATGCCTTTTCCCCCTCACTTTTGGCTAATATCTCTGCCTTTTCCATCGGAAATGGCTAAGAGCCCCCCCTATAAAGCTTTTCTCATCCCACGCTCCCCTGTTCAAGCGCCATCGCTATTTTTTCAGTAATATCAGGGTGATTCTTTGCTGCTTATGCTCCCTCCCCATCCTCACTTTTCAGCTGGCTTTTGTCTTCTTCATCCCCCTGCCTTCCTGTTTCATTCCCGCCTCATTCCCTCCTTATTCCCTTCTCAATCCCCTGCTGCCTCTCTCTTCTTCCTTCTCCCTCGTCGGTTCCTCCCTCCCTCATTTGCTGGTCCCCCTCACCGCTTGGTCTCATTCTCATTCCCAACTTAGTCCCAGAACATTCCCAGAATTGTCCTGGGACTATCCCTATGCGCCATCATTTTTCGTCGAAGATGTATTCCTCTCCAGTCCTACTACCTTCCCAATACCGTGCCTTAACGTTCCCATTTTGGCTATTTGGGAACGATATCTTTATATATCTCCCTGCCCAGGCTATGGGCATGTTCTTCAGAAGGGATGTCGTCGTAAGGTCAAGGTTCCAGGAATTCCAGGCCGCCATGCGCAGCGCCTTTCTCAAGGTCAGGGATGACGTGAGCCTTGCGGCGCAATGGATACAATACCTTCACGCAGAATTAGAAGGCCAGAAGGGGAGGCACAACGACGCTGGCCGCAGGATGGACTCGCTCTCCTCCCAGCTTGCAGCCATCACTGATAAGCTCTCCCGGCAGCAGCAGGCCATCATGGCGCTCTCAGGCCGGATAGATTCCGCCCCCACCCGAGCCGAGTTGAGGGATCAGCACTTCCTTCTTGAGAATGCCAGCGGCGGGATTGATGCCCTCAGCAGCAAGGTGAAAGAGCTTGCGTCAATGGAGTCCCTCAGGAAGGCTGAGGAGAAAGTGAGCGCTTTATCAGATGCCCTTCGTGATGTTCCGAGCAGAGGCGACATCCGCCGCATGATTGACGAGCAGTTTGAGCAGGAGGACATCATCCGCCGCCTTGATGCCCTTGAGGAGAAGCTGAAAAGCCGCCATGAGGAGGCATTGGCTGCACCCGCAGATGCCCCTAGCGGGATTATTGACCTCTCAAGGAGGCTTGAGCGGCTCGAGGAGAAGCGTTCATCCCTCAAGGAAAAGATGCTCAAGAAAATAACAAGAAATTCCAAGGAATACGTCAAATCCCTCATCATCTCCATGATCAAGAAGTATGGCAAGGTGTCAGCACTTCAGTTAAAGGAGATGATAGTCGAGGAGCAGGGGCTCTGCTCCAAAAGCTCATTCTACCGCCTCCTTGAGGAGCTGGAGGAGCGCGACGACATCTCAGCCGTCAGGAGCGGCAAGGAGAAGCATTACCTGGCAAAGCAGCAGGGGATTGCACAGGAAAGATAGGCATGTAGGAGCCAACACATAGCCTCGACAGGCTAAACATTTTTAAACCTGTGCGTTAGAGGAAACCTCCAGAGTTGAACAAATAGGGGGTGTTATCGGTATGTATCTCGAGGTAGAGACAGAGCAGAAGCTATCCAATGTTAAGGCTATCAGCGACGCTGGTGACCAGATTAAAACCGCTTTTTCTCAGATACGTGGTGAGTTTGAGGACCATCTCGTGGCAATTAACGAGAACACCAACGAGATCCAGACCATCCACCATTACCTTTCCGAGCTTGATGCAAAGATGAACAGGCTTGCTGAGCGTATGGACCAGATGCAGCTCTTCCTGCAGGCAGAGAAGGGCTATGATAGGGAGAAGATGCCCGAGTACGACATCCGGCCGCTCTCAAAGAGAGAGCAGGACATCTTCCTCGTCCTCTATACCCTTGAGGAGAGGGGCCATGTCACCTACAAGTCGCTTGCCAGAGCAACCGGCCTTTCTGAGGACATCATCGCAAATTATGTGGGAGGCATGGTAGAGAAAGGTGTTCCCATTCTCAAGCGCTACCATTCGGGCATCCCCCATCTTGCTCTCGAGCAGAATTTCAAGCGCCGCCAGGCAAAGGAGAACATCCTGAAGCTTACCCAGGCGCCGCTCGGATGTTTTTGCTAAAGAGCAAAAGTTTTGCTTTTTTCGTTTGGCAGGTTTTTGGAACAAAAACCATATGGGTAATGTGCATATTTGAGAAAAATCAGCAGGCATTTTGGCAGCAAAATCACCACTGAAAACATTCCTGAAAACGCACTTCTCAAAACTGAAAACTAAATATTGAAGAATTGAGCCACTAAATAGCCATATTTAGCAGTATAAGAAATACAAAAAGCAACACGGTACAAAAATTAGAGCCTCGTTATCTCCTCATGGGCTTCATCCAAAAAATAA
>DUKR01000060.1:275-5616 GCA_013329175.1 Candidatus Woesearchaeota archaeon | reverse complement strand
GCCGTCTGCCGCCAAGAATGAATGGATTGCGAAGTGATGAGAGTAAAAAAGGATTTTTTGGATGAAGCTCTCCTCATGCTTACATTTATCAATCAATCCCGAGCCACAGGCGAGACAAATTTAGAGGGTTTCCTCAACAAGGGCGAATCCGAAATCAAAAATAACAGCGAGGAGAAAATTCATCACTCCTTGGAGTATTTCTCATAGAAACCAAGAATCTCATCGGTCTTCTGAGGATTCAACGAATAATGAATCTCACCAGTTTTCATAGCAGGAATTATCCATTCGTCCCCCTCCAATTCCTTTATTGCCTGCTTGGTGACTTTGGCTCCTACCAGATGAGATGGCATGCCACCAATGATATTTTCAGTGTGACTTCCGCCCCATTTTCTCCATCGGACAAGCTTTATGATGATTCTCTTTTTTACGTCATGCTTAGTGCATACCATAGCGGGGATAAAGTGGTTCTGCTATAAAAATTGTAGTGTAAAATTAGGTACAATGTTGTTCCAGAATAGGAATATTTTTATAGTGGCTATGTCTACTAAACAGCATGGAAGAAAAATCACTGTTCATTGATTTGATGGGGGATTCACCGACGATAAGAGTAATGGACTACCTCCTGACGGAGAGAGATCTGGATTTCTCCATAACCGATATGGCAAAAAATTCAGGAATAGGAAGAACGACAATGTATAGGATATGGGACGGCCTGCTGAAAAACAACATCATACTCCCAACAAGAGTCATTGGAAAAGCGAAATTGTACAAGCTCAACAAGGAGAGTTTCGTCATAAAAAAGCTCATTGAAATTGACGACAGGCTGATGATAGAGGACTTAAAGACGCGAGCAGAAGACCGTATCCTTTCTGACGATGATAAAAAAGCAATTGAAGAAACAATGCAACAAGAAAAAGAAGGCAAGCTGCTCACCATGAAGGAAGTCTTAGGGTAATTGGGAAAATGCGATTGACAGTGGAGGAAAGAAGGGAATTAGGGGAAAGCATAAACAAGATTAACGCTGGAGTGCACCCCCAAAAGGGGCGAACCGCTTACCAAGCATTATGCGACCCGCCTGCGGACAAATCCCCGATTTGGGTTTTCATCATGCGTTTCCTCAAATACTGAATCAATCCCTGGCAACAGCCAAAAAAATCAGTCCGCTACCGGATGCCGGCATTTTTTTACGTTCCATCCATTCTTGAAAAATGGTTCACATCAATCCACACGGATTATCTGACAGGCATATTTGATAGCGTTTAGGCCACTTTTTCGGCCAAAAAGAGCAACAGTCCATTTCCCTGAAAACTGATGACTCAAAACTGGAAACGCAATAAGGATATTTCATAGCAATGAAGACCTATGATTTTACTATTTCACAAATACAAAAAGCAACCAATAAACGTCGCATAATGTATCTTACCTGACGTACGTTTTGAGGTGTGTATACTACTAAACGTTCGTAATAAATATTTTTATACTACATTAAAATTTGTTAGAAGTAATGCCTGAGAATCCAAATGGGCCAAAGATAACCACCTGCGTGAAATGCGGCCAGGTAAAACCTCACCATGCAAAGCAGATGTGCCAAAAGTGTTACAAGCGGCTTTACTTCAAGCCAAAAATGATCATCTGCAAAAATTGTGGCAGAGAAAGGCCCCACAAGGCCTACGGTCTGTGCGGGACCTGCCATATCAAACTGCATCATTACGAAACCACAAAAGCATTCAACTACCGCAAATGGCACAACATCTCCCTTGAGTTATACAGGCAAAAAACCAAGAAATGCTTTCTGTGCGGTTTTGATAAAATTGTCGAATTGCATCATATTGATAGTGACCATAAAAACAATGCTCCCGATAATTTCATGGGGCTATGCCCTAACCACCATAAGATGTTGCATGATATTCGTTACAGTGATGAGATAAAAAAACAGATTGAGGAAAAACTGAAAAAATCCTGAGCGAGGCGACACAACCATCTCTTCCATGCAACCTATCTTGGCAGATCTTGAATCCGAGCTCAAGCTTAGAGGATTCACTCAACAAACAAGAAAATCGTACATGGCCCAGAATGCCGCTTTTTTGGCTTTTTTGAGCAAAAATGCATCGGGGGATTACCAGGCCACCCTTTCGCAGGAAAGTGGCAAAATAAGCCTCCAAAATGCGACGCAACGCAATCTCAAGCAGTACCTTGCCTACCTCATCAGCGACAAAAAGCTCTCGCCAGCATCAGTCAATCTTGCCATCAGTGCAATCCGCTTCCTCTTTATCGAGGTCATCAAAAAAGATATATTCACTGGCTTAAAGCGCCCCAAACCTCAGAAAAAACTTCCCCACGTCCTCTCAAGGGGTGAGGTAAGAGCCCTTGCCATGGCCTGCATAAACCGAAAGCACAGGCTTCTCTTCGAGCTCCTTTATGGCACTGGATTACGGGTATCCGAAGCCGTCTCCATCAAAATTACTGACGTTGACATCGCCTCAAATTCTGCTATTATCCGCTCAGGAAAAGGCCAGAAAGACAGGACAGTCATCCTCTCCCGCTCATTCACCCGCAGGCTTGCTGCGCACCTGAAAAGGCGAAAAAGCCCCGCAAATCCCTATATTTTTGACGCTCATGGCTCTCATATCACAACTCGGCAGGCCCAGCGTATTATAGTGCAGGCAGCAAGCAACGCAGGCATCACAAAACGCGTATTCTGCCATGCCCTTCGGGCAAGCTTTGCAACCCACCTGTTGGAAGCTGGTGTTGACATACGGACCATCCAGGTGCTGCTCGGCCACGAAAACCTCGCAACCACCCAGCGTTATACCCATATCTCCCTTGAGCGAATCAGGGGAATCAAGAGTCCGGCTGATTTGCTGTGAATAAAAAAGAAAAAATTTAACGTTTATCATTTTTTCTTTTTTATGAATAACTCACATCTTTTGTCATCGCAGATGTTGAGTCAATATAGCAAGAGAGCACATAGGTGAAAGCCCCCCTATATTTATCGTCGTGATCCTTAGGGCTGTGTGTTGTGGGTGCATCGTGTAAGGGTTCACATCAAAAATTCAATCAGAACGATGTGCTGCTATTTTTAATTTTTAATTAAAATATTTAATTAAACATAATGGTGCAATAAATTATAAACGAAAACACTAATTATAAACTAACTATTAGTATATGTCTTTTTGAGTAATCACAACGCCATATAATGACTATATGGTAAATTAATACCCCTCATTCAAAAAGTGAGCACTCAGAAGGCTGAGGAAGCTTCCCACAATCAGGGCAGTCAAGGCAAAATCAGGCGAACCCTCACTTTTGAAAAAGAGTGTATATGGAAAATAAATAGAGGGGTAATTGGCGGTAAAAATAGGAGGTAGTAGCATAAATGAGGCGCAAGTGAGGCTTTGCCTGAGGGGCAGAATCCAAAAAAATCCTCATCCATTCCAATTCCTCCCAATCCACTCAACTTTTTTGGAAAGCTCCGGAGCAATCGCTGTGGACCCATTACACCACACCTGAAAGTGAGCCTATCGCGCAAGAAAAACCAAATCCAGTATACCAAAGTGGGGGTAGTTAGGCACTATAACAATTTGTAGGTAAACTCTACTTTAAGGCTTTGAAATAATTAAATTTTAATATCTTAAAAAAGAGCATTTCCTTAATATGAGCCTATCCTACATAACTCATCCGCTTCTTGTCAGAGGCTTCAGCAGTTTGCTGGCTTTTTAGCATGATATCACGCAACTTCTCCTCAAACTTCACTGCCCGCTCAAGAAGCGGCTTGGTATTCACTTTCAGGTCTAGGTACTTGTCAAGCACCTCAATCACTGCCGCCGCAGCCTTTGAATCTGGCATGTTGGCATGTGTCTCAGCAAACACGCAGGAGAAGGGGATGCTATCAGAGTGCAGCAGAAGTGCTCCGGTAACCCCGATGATGATCCCTTCAGTAAGCGGCGATATCCCTCCTGCCTTGAACCGCTCAGCATTCTTTCTGTCTGAGGCGAAATAGAACACCTTTTCCTGGCCAGGGAGAGACGCTGAGCCCACCCCTTCAAGGCTGATAATCTCCTTTGCCGTCAGTTCAGTTGCAATCCTAAGTGAGCGCTTGGCAAGCTCCCATTCAAATCCCTGCGTAGCTGAAACGGCATGCAGGAGAGTGATGTTGTATTTTTTTGAGTGGAAGATGCCCATGGGCTCAACCACTTTCCCATCGTGGATTGCTACAAGCGCAGGCACCTCCTCAAAAGCTATCTTTCCTATCTGCTCGGTCTCCAGATGGTCAATCAGGAACTCTGTAGCGATTGTTCCCACCAGGCCAAAACCAGGAAAGCCCTCAATAAGCGTCACGCTCTTTGGTTTCTTCTTTAGGATGATTTCCATATGGCATCACTTTGTAGCTATGCTGCTTTCTTAACCTCTCTATTGTCGGCAGGTGTTGCCTGAAAATACGGCCTGTTTTTGTTCTTGCCTGTTGCTGCAACATGGGGTCCGGCATGCTGCTGCTCACGATATCGCTCAGGAAGTTTCCCTTTTTTAGCAAGCGACTCAAGAAGATTCGCCTTTCTATCATGGATATGTGCAACCTTAGCAGCATCAACCTGTTTGTTCTGCTCTCTCTTCAGCGCACTATGCATGCTTGTCACTTTGTGTAGCTTCCTTCTCGCAATCTCCCTCAGGTGTAGTGCCCGCTTCTGGAGGAAATAGAGTTTCATGCGGTCATCCCTATGTTTTGATGCAATATGCTCAAATACATCCTTGCAGCGGGCACAGTTCTCGGCAGCCTCACGAAGTGCTTCCTCACTTCTTTGAGCTTCAGCCTGTGCAATCTCCTTGTTAATCTCCTGCAGCACCTTCTGAATGACGGCATCAGTCAAAAGATATTCCCTCTGGCTGATGATAAGCAGTGCCTTCTCTATTTCTATCAGGGACTTTAAGGTACCACTCACGTTGTTGGAACGCAATGCAGCAGAAGTGGCAGCATGAAGTCTTTGGATTGCTTCTGATATGAAGCCAAACTGGTCAGAGGCATCTCTGAATGCTGTAGTCGAATTAAGGTTAATGACGGCTCCCATCTTATGATTCTCTCTTCGCACTCCTGCTTTAAATGCCTTGCGGTCAGAAGTGGTATTTCACTCTTCCAAAAGCTCATCGGTAATAAGGCTGGTTAGTGGAAAGCTGGCATTCACCAAAAGCTCATTAGAGAAAAGGCATGAGCACTCCTCCCATCGCTTCTATAGGCAATGCGCAACTTCATTCTTTTCTATTCTGGCAATCCCCTTATTGCACTTTCCGACGGGAGAAAAGAAAGATGAAGAAAGAAAAGAAGAAAAAAGTGAAGGAAAAGAAGTGA
>DUKR01000060.1:0-150 GCA_013329175.1 Candidatus Woesearchaeota archaeon | reverse complement strand
GAAAACAAAAAAGGCTCGGGGCTGCGCTTGCTGCAGGCTATTTGTTGCAGCCATTGCCGCAGTGTAGCGCGCTGCTACTTGCGTGGTTGAAAGATGGGTGGCAATGCAGTGCACGACGGAATTATTTTCATCAATTTCACCGCAGGCAAA
>DUKR01000061.1:1570-9457 GCA_013329175.1 Candidatus Woesearchaeota archaeon | reverse complement strand
GATAAAACCCATCCCCCAGAGGGAATGTATTTCCAGTGCCCTCAGAATGGACAACAAGCGTTGGGTAGGAATGGATAGTATCGGGATATTCATCAGTCCATGTAGTGACTGGCACAAACTCAAGCACATCCTTTGGCTCATGGTCAGATACTATGAATACTTCTTTTCCCTGGTAGAGAGAAAGGTTTTTAGCTGAATATGTGCTAAATAAAGGGCAGTCATCAGGGCACTCACTCCCGCTTAATTCGCAGACCCCATTTCCGCATTCAGGCTCGTAAGTTTCCAGCATGACTTCGCCAAATAGAGGGTTGTCATGCCTGTCCACTATCCTTTCTTCAATAATAGAGGGATCTTCAACAGAAAAGGTGTTTTCTTCTGCGACTACAAATGGAGTATTGGAATTGTCAATATAGGTAGTATCTGAATTAAATGTGTTTTCTATTATCTGGCATCCATAGGAATCGTCCATAAGTTTGATATCAATCCTATTGTTAAGCGTGTTACCAGTTATTTCTGAGTCAGATGTCTTGGCAATCCTGATCCCCTCAAGATTATTTGATTCGATAACATTATTATAAATTCTGTTATTTGATGAAGCGAGCGAACTCCCCTGCTCCCTGTTCAGGTGGACTCCTATTCCGTTATACCTTAAGAGGTTGCCAATAATCTCATTTCCATGCCCATTATCTATCTGAATCCCGGCTATTTCATTGTTCTCGATGGTATTTCCTGTCACCTGTGTGTTAGATGAAAAACCAAGCCAGAATCCATATCCGCTGTCTGAAGCAATGTTGTTTTCAAATCTGTTATCATCAGAGAAAGTTGCCTCGAACGCATTATGCGGGCTTCCTGAGCCGTCATTGGAAATGATGTCGTTATGGTTGCTTGCATCCTCAATATTATTGCCTATAAAGAAGCCGTCTCCTGAGTATCTCAGGTCATTGCTTATGATGACATTATGGTGGGACCCTGAAAGCAGAATGCCTGCATCATCCCAGACGCAGATGTCAGCCTCATCAATATGGGATGCGTCATTATTCATCACAATAGAATTATGAGTGTGTCTCAGGTGTATGCCCCACCCGCTCACCTGTGAAGCATTATTATTTGAAACATTAATCCGCGAGCAACCATAGAGATCAATTCCATTTCTCTGATTGGTGGTAAAGCCTGTTAAAGGATTGAGGTAATTCTGCATTGAGCCTACAAAATTATTTGTAATTGAAGAGTCCTTGACATTTTCAAAATAGATGCCGCCACCCCTGTCCTGACTATCCTGATTCATGCCTGAATCAATTCTAATATCAGCACTTACACAGTTGCCAGCCTTGTTTTCTGAAATTTTATTACTTTCAATAAATATCCGCCTTGAGTTCCTGACAGCAAACCCGTAAAAGAAGTGCTTAATATTGCAGTTTTTTATGGTTATGTTTTCTGAATCCTCAATGTATATCCCAAAGCCCTGGTATTCATGCGGCATTTGCTCGACGGTTTGCTTTCCGTCTATTACAGCTCCATTGCAATCAAGAAGCACGTTGTTCTTCCCTATTATTCTTATAATCCCAGGTAGAGCATCATCGGGTATGCTGTAATACGCGTTATCCAGCACTTTATGTTCGCCGTCTTCAAACAGGTCATAATTGTCAGCTATCTGGCCATCTGCCTGATAGCATGCTTCCCCAATTCTAGTTCCTTCGTATTGCTCTGCATACGGATCAGACACAGCCTCCTCCTGCCCAGGATTGTAATTCAAGGGGCAATTATCACAGGAGTTTCCAATGCCGTCGTTGTCAGTATCACCCTGGTCGTTTGGATAGTCCTGGCAATTGTCATCAGGGTTTGGGATAAGGTCATTGTCATTATCATTATCGCATGATAGGAAACTTGCTTCTTTGAGAATTACATGGCTACCAGGTTGTGTAAGGGAATTTGTGGTTTCACCAACAATCCTTATGTATCGTGCAATCACCTGGTGTTCGAAAAAGTTCCGGATCAAATATTCGCTTCGATCTGTAATTGAGGCTGATACTTCCTCCCAATTCATATTGTCCAGAGAAAATTCAAAATGGTATGATGCAAACCATGGCACCAATGGTCCGAGATATATCTTTATTAGGGAGATGGGGTGAACAGATCCTAAGTCAGCTTCCCAATAATAGGCTGCCTCATCTTGTCCAGCTATATCATTGTAGGTGATAGTCCATCCAGTTTCGAAATCATTGTCAGAGGCCAAATATGACTGTGACTGGGCGGCGCTTGCCGATGTTGAAACCGCAGAGTGCGCAAGGCAAACAACAGTATCCATATCCTGAATGATTTCAAAATCCATGAAGGGTATTTCATCATCATTATCTTGGCCTGGTGATGAGCCAGAAAGAGAATAATAAACGATATCACTCCAAGTTCTGCCATTATCAGAAGATACAGCCCAGTAAAAGCCTGAGCCTGGATTTGGAAGCGATAGTTCTCTGTTGGTAGTCATTCCCAGAAAAAGCACATTATCTTCTCCAATGGCCCTTTGAAGGCTTGCTTTGACAATAAACGTTTCTCCTGGCATGTCCCATTGCAGATTTAGGGTGCCATCTTCTTCATTATCCTCAATAACACCTGATGAGCATACTGGTGTAAAGAAGAGTAAAAACCATGCTAGAGAAAACAGGAATATTACTTCTCTTTTATGCATGCCAAAATTTTGTTGAAGAGCAATATAAATTTTTTGCATTAAGCTCCTCCCATGACATCTGCTCAGCGCTTGAGGTGACAGATGAGAAGCCGCCAAAGCTCTCGCCAAAAGCTGGTCATGGCATTGCTGCAGTGGAAGTTCCCAGAGGAACGCTGTGGCATGAATATACCCTTGATGCTGATGGGATGATTACCTATGCCAACATCATAACGCCAACTGCCCAGAACTTGCTTTCCATGCAGGAGGATATCAAGCGTGTGTTGCCGTCAATCCTTGGCAAGAAGAAAGAAGACATCGTGATGGATGTTGAAAAGCTGATTCGGGCTTATGATCCTTGTTTTTCCTGCTCAGCGCATTTTCTGGAGGTGAACTGGGATGAGCACTGAGTCAGTTGCTGGATGGCAGGGATGCCAAGCGCCTTTCAGGGGGCAGGTGTCGCATCAATATTCCTGTATGCATGGGCTGCAGGCTCGGTTGAGGGTTGGCAATGGAAAAAAAAAGCATTAGAAAAAAATCAATAGCTATGCTTTCCTCACATCAACACTCAACGCGTATCAAAAAATCCGAAGAAAAAACCTAATCCCAATCCAGGTTCCCGCCGCTCTGGTATTCAGTCACCCGTGTCTCGAAGAAGTTCTTCTCTTTTGAGAGGTCTGTTGACTGGCTCATCCATGGAAAGGGATTCTCCTTGTGGTACTGGGCAGGAAGGTTGATCCTTTCCAATCTTCTGTCAGCGATGTGCTCGACGTAGTCGCAGAACTGCTCGGCGTTGATGCCCAAAAGACCCTTAGGGCAGGCATCATAGGCGTATCTCTTCTCAAGCTCCACTGCCTTTCTGATGAGCCCGGCAATCCTTTCCTGAAATGCCTTTGTCCAGATTGCAGGAAACTCAGTTTTGATGGTGTTGATGAGGTCAGCGCCGAATGCAAGGTGCAATGACTCATCGCGCATGATGTATTCGAACTGCTCTCCTATCCCTACCATCTTGTTCTGGCGCTTCAATGCAAGCATCATTGCAAAGCCTGCATAGAAATAGATACCCTCCATGATGATGTAATAGCCTATCAAATCATGGACAAAGCGCTGGATGTCCTCATCAGTATGCAGTTCAAACGTAGGGTCAAAGATGCTCTTGGTCAACTCAACGACAAAATCATCCTTCTCCTTGATGGAGGGGATGGTGTTGTACATGTTGTATATCTCGTCAGGGTCAAGGCCTAAGGTATCGCAGCAGTAGATGAAGGTGTCGGTGTGGATCGCTTCTTCAAACGCCTGCCTGAGCAGATATTGCCTGCATTCTGGGTTGGTGACGTGGCGGTAGACGGCAAGCACGATGTTGTTTGCGGTAAGCGATTCTGCAGTTGAGAAAAATCCCAGGTTCCAGAGTATCATGCGCTTCTCGTGGTCAGAGAGAAACGTTGGGTGCTTCCATTGCTCCACGTCCTTCTGCATGGAGACTTCTTCAGGCGTCCAGTTATTGGCTACGCCATCTTTGTAGTGCTGCCTTGCCCACAAGTACCTCATTGGCAGGATCTTATTGGGGTCTGTTGCAGAGTTTTTGATGATGCTCATTATTGGCATGCCTCGCAGGTTGGGTCATTGAGCAGGCAGGCCTTTACCTCTGTTGCAATGCCGTTTGACACTGTCTCCTTTGCAGGAGAGGTTTTACCGGCAACTTCGTCGGATAAGCCATCAATTGCTCCGTTTGCGTACTGCCGCTTCTGGGTATAGCCATATTTCTTGGCATCAAGGGTTGACTTCTCTATCTGTGACGCACCAAGAGAGCGGAGATAATACGTCGTCTTCAATCCTGACCTCCATGCGGCAAAATACACGTCAGACAGCCTTTTGCCTGAAGTCCCTTTCAGGAAGATGTTGTGCGACTGGCTCTGGTCAACCCATTTCGCCCTGACGGCTGCCAGTTTCACTGCCCACTCAGGGTCAATCTCAAAGGCTTCTTTGTACTTGTCCTTGAGACGCTGGGGGATTGAGGGTATCATCTGGAGGTTGCCGTCATAGTACTTGATCTGCTCAAGCATTTCAGCATTCCAGAGCTGCAATGCCTTCAGGTCAGCGATGAGGTATTCATTGAGCACGGTGAACTCACCGCTGATGTTGGACTTGACATAGATGTTTTTGTAGATGGGCTCAATGCACGGATAGCACCCTGCAATGTTTGAGATGGTAGCCGTAGGCGCTATTGCCATGCAGTTTGAGTTGCGCATGCCATACTGTTTTATTGCTTCCCTCACAGGAGTCCAGTCCTGGCGCTGTGTTCTTGCAACCTCAATTTTCTGGCCCCTTGCTTCCTCAAGAAGCGACAGCGTATCAAAGGGTAGCAGCCCCCTGTCCCATTTTGAGCCTGCAAAAGATGCATACGCTCCCCGCTCTTTAGCAAGCTCTGCTGAGCTAAGGATGGCATGATAGGAAATCAGTTCCATGACGTGGTCAGAGAACTCTAAAGCCATGGGGGAATCAAAGGCAAGGTCAAGCTTGAAGAGGGCATCCTGAAAGCCCATGATGCCCAAGCCTACCGGCCTATGCCTGAAGTTTGAGTTCTGCGCCTCAATCGTCGGATAGTAATTAGTGTCTATAACATTGTCAAGCATGCGCATGGCAGTCCTGACGGTATCAGCAAGCAGAATTACCTGGACCCTGCCTGACGCGACGTGCTTCTCAAGGTTGACTGAGCCAAGGTTGCAGACAGCAGTCTCATCTGCTGAGGTGTTCAGCGTTATCTCCGTACAGAGGTTTGAGCTATGCACAACTCCAGCATGGTCCTGTGGGCTCCTGATGTTGCAGGGGTCCTTGAAGGTAATCCATGGGTGGCCTGTCTCAAAGAGCATGGTGAGCATTTTTCGCCAGAGCTTCTTAGCTGAAATCACTTTGAAGCGCTTGATATTTCCCTGCTTTGCAAGATGCTCATATTCCTCATAGCGCTTCTCAAACTCTCTTCCATAGAGGTCATGCAGGTCAGGTGTCTCGTTTGGCGAGAAAAAGGCCCACTCCTCATCAGCTTCCACGCGCTTCATGAAGAGGTCAGGCACCCATGCTGCGGTGTTCATGTCGTGCGTCCTTCTCCTGTCATCGCCTGTGTTTTTGCGAAGGTCAAGGAAATCCTCGAAGTCCAGATGCCATGCCTCAAGATAGGCGCAGGTGGCCCCTCTTCTTTTCCCTGAGCGGTTGATGGCAACGGTGACATCGTTTGCTATCTTTAAGAAAGGGACCACTCCCTGGCTGTCTACGTTTGTTGAATGGATATGAGAGCCTGTTGCCCTGACAGAAGTCCAGTCGTTTCCTATTCCCCCTGACCATTTTGAGAGCTGGGCATTGTCACCAAGGCATTTGAAGATGTGTGCGAGGTCATCGTTGACCGTTGTCAGGTAGCAGGAAGAGAGTTGTGGCCTCGACAATCCTGCATGAAAAAGGGTTGGGGTAGAGGAAACAAATCGCATGGAGGAAAGCACTTCGTAGAAGTCAAGTGCTTTTGCCTCTTTTTCTTCTTCGTTAAGCGCAAGACCCATCGCTACGCGCATCCAGAAGGACTGCGGCAATTCAAGGCGGTGCTCATCAACGTGCATAAAATAGCGCTCATAGAGTGTCTGGATGCCGATATACTTAAAGAGGCTGTCGCGCTCAGGCTGCAACCCGCAGGATAGACTTTCAAGGTCAAATTCCAGCAGCCTTTTGTCAGCCATGCCTGCTGTAACGGCTTTTTGTATGCCGTCAATGAACGCCTGCCTGTAGGAGATGCCAAGGCCATCATTGCTTGTGGACTCCCCTATAACCTCCTTGTAGAGCCGCTGCAAAAAGAGCCTTGCGCCAATGTAGCTGTAGGCAGGGTCATGCTCAATGAAGGAGGCAACCGCCATAATCATGGCTTTCTCAATCTCTGGAGTTGTTACGCCATCATAGACATTCTTGATAACCTCTTTTGCGACGAGTTCAAGGTTGACGTCCTCCTCATAGCCCTTGCTTGCGCGCTCAAGTGTCTGCCTGACCTTGGCAAGGTCAAAGAGGACTTTTCTTTTGTCGCGTTTGATGACTGCGAGCTTGCCCAAGCGGGCTTTTTCTATGTCTTCTTCCTTTCTTGCCTCGCGCTCTTCCTTTCTTTTGGCGCGATAGAGGATATAGGCTTTTGCTATCTCATAGAGGCCATCCTTGACAAGGTGCTTCTCGACGATGTCCTGGATGTTCTCAACATTGGGATAGAAATCAACGAACCTGCTTTCCACTTCCAGAGCGACGTTTTCGGTGAGCCTGTCGAGCTGCTCTTCTTGGATTTTTGATCCAGTTGCTTTCACTGCCTTCTGTATGGCGTTTCTTATCTTTGCCCTGTCAAAATCAACTAGTTCCCCTGTCCGCTTGGTGACCAGTAGTTGTTCCATAGTGTCCTTTCCTCTATCTCTTTCTCTAAAGTCACTTACGCCTTCAGAAGTTTTGAAAGCTCCTTCTTGAAATGGCCCAGGTCAGTGAATTCCCTATAGACTGACGCAAACCTGATGTAAGCTATCTTGTTGACCTGCTTGAGTTTTGACATCACCAATTCGCCAATGTCGGAACTCTTTATCTCAACCGTGTCTTGATTGCGAAGCTCGCGCTCTATCTCATCAACAATCTGCTCTATCTGCTCTACCTCTACAGGCAACTTTTCACAAGACTTCAATATCCCTTTAAGCAGTTTTGCCCGCTCAAACTGCTCCCGTGAATTGTCTTTCTTCACCACAATCAATTCGACAAGCTCAGCACGCTCGTAGGTCGTGAAGCGCTTTTCGCACTTCAGGCACTCCCGCCTTCTTCGTACGGAGGTGTCTGATTCCCGTGAATCAATGACTTTGGTTTCAGTGTGGGCGCAATACGGGCACTTCATCTGGTGTTCACCATGGAGTAATAAAATGCTCAAGATATCGTGCCTGACGATTGGCAAGAGCACTATATCTTGTATAGGGGTGCTATTTATAGTTTTCTGTAGGGGAATATCGAGATTGGTTAACGATAGTTGAGAAACAGCACCTGCTGTAGTGTAGTAGGCTCATAAAGGTGCCTGATTAAATTGCAGGGTACTCCTTCACCATCATGAAGCCGCAACCCTGCCGCATTTCCAGAAACTCACGAGAGTGAAGTTCGAGCGTGAGCTATTGAGCGTAAGTTCATTTGCGCCAGTCTCTCTGCTTCCCTGCTTCTTTGCAGTTTTGACGGGCATC